>CAZCPY010000053.1:0-20137 GCA_964499865.1 uncultured Rhodobacterales bacterium
CTACGAGCAGCGGCGCACCGCCCTGCAGCAGACCATCGACCGCTCGGTGCTGGCTGCGGCCAGCCTGACGCAGGGCCTCGACCCCGAGACGGTGGTCAACGACTACTTCGAAAAGGCCGGCCTGTCGCAATACCTGACCAACGTCACGGTGACCGAGGGGCTGAACTTCCGCATCGTGGAAGCGCAGGCGGATGCCGAACTGCTGCCCTACTTCACCCCGATGGTGGGGATCGACGACTTCCAGGTGCCCGCCGACAGCGCCGCCGAACAGCGCATCAACAACGTCGAGATCGTGCTGGTGCTGGACGTCTCGGGCTCGATGAGCGAGGCGACCGCGTCGACCACCAAGATCGCGGCGCTGCGCAGCGCGGCCAGCAGCTTCGTGCAGACGGTCAAGGCAAACGACGCGGAAAACCGCATCTCGATCACCATCGTGCCCTACAACGCGCAGGTGAACCTGGGGCCGACGCTGCGCGGGATGTATACCGTTTCGAACGTGCATGGCGTGTCGGGTGCCGACTGCCTGGAACTGTCGCAGGCGTCGTTCTCGACCCGCGTGCTGGACCGGCTGACCGCGATCCCGATGATGGCGCAGGCCGACACGACGACCGCGACCACGCGCAACACCACCTACTACGCGCCGACCGACACCGGCCAGGCCACGCCCACGTCGTGGTTCTGCCGGACGCTGGCGGCCAACATCGTGCGCCTTCCGTCCGGCACGGCGTCGCAGCTGCAAGGCTGGATCAACGGCCTGCAGGCCGGGGGCAACACCTCGACCACGCTGGGCGTGAAGTGGGGCCTTCAGTTCCTCGATCCGGCCAGCCGGCCGATGTTCAGCCAGCTGATCGCCGCGGGCCAGATCCCCGGCGCCTTCTCGGGCCGTCCGTTCGACTACGACGACGAGGACGCGCTCAAGGTGATGGTGGTGATGACCGACGGCGACCACGTCGCGCACCGCCGCGTCAACGACCTCTACAAGACGGGCCCTTCGCCGATCTGGTTCAACGCCTCGGACAGCCGCTATTCGATCCAGCACACCTCGCGCGCCGCGCCGAACTGGTACTGGCCGCACAACAACACCTGGAACAGCGGCCCCTACGGCGGCGCCAGCGCGTCGCAGCAGAACTGGCAACAGATCTGGGCGCGCAACCGGGTGCAGTACATCGCCTGGCAGCTTTACGCCCGTGCCCTTGGCGGATCGAACAGCACCGCGCGCAACAACACCTACACGACGTGGATGAACAACTTCACCTCTGACTGGGCGTCCGACACGGCGATGGATGCGACGATGAGCACGACCTGCGGTCTGGCCAAGGCGCAAGGCGTCATCATCTACGGCATCGCCTTCGAGGCCCCGCCCCAGGGCCAGGCGGCAATCCGCGACTGCGCCTCGTCCGACGCCTACTACTACAACGCGCAAGGCCTGCAGATTCAGTCGGCCTTCGCCTCGATCGCGTCGAACATCTCGCAGTTGAGGCTGACCCAATGACCGCCCGCATCCCCGTCCTCTCTCGCCTGAAGGCTCGCCTTCGCCGCCACTGGCAGCGCGAGGACGGGGGTGCGGCCTTCGAATTCGTGCTCGTCATGCCGCTGATGATGACCATCTTCATGGCGGCCTTCGAGTCGGGCTACCTGATGACGCGCCAGATCCTGCTGGAACGCGCCACCGACGAGGTTGTCCGCGAAATCCGGCTGGGGCGGTTCTCCAACCCCACGGTGCCCGCCCTGCGGCAGGCCATCTGCGACCGCACGCTGATCCTGCAGAACTGCGAAAGCGACCTCGCGATCAACATGCAGCGGGTGTCGAAGACGGCCTGGAACCTGCCGATGGGCGCGATCCCCTGCGTCGACCGGATCGAGGAGATCGACCCGTCGCTGGTGGTCAACCCGAACGTGCCCTCGGACGTGATGCTGGTGCGGGCCTGCATCATCCAGGACGCAATCTTCCCCGGCGCGGGCCTGGGCCTCGGCCTCGTGCGCGAAGGTGACGACGGCTACGCGCTGGTGGCGGTCTCTGCCTTCGTGAACGAACCCTGAGGAGATGCGGATGTCGTCCCTGACCCGCCTGTTCGCCCGCTTCCGCCGCGACGAGGACGGCTATCTTGTCACCGAGGCGGTGCTGATGATCCCCTTCCTGATCTGGGGATACCTGGCGCTGTACACCTACTGGGACACCTACCGGGCGATGACCGGCAGCCAGAAGGCCAGCTACACGATCTCGGACATGATCTCGCGCGAACAGACGCCGGTGAATACCGCCTACATCAACGGCATGAAGTCGACGATGGACTACATGATGGGCGGCGGCCTGCAGTCGCAGCTTCGCGTGACCTCGGTGGCCTACGAGGCGGACGGCAACCAGATGCTGGTGGAGTGGTCGCGCTCGACCGTCTCGGCGCTGCGCCCGCCGCTGACCACGGCGACGCTGCAACCCCTGCGCACCAGCATTCCCGACATGTCGGACGGCGACACGATCGTCCTCGTGGAAACCTGGGTGCCCTACCAGCCCAGCCTGAATGTCGGCATCCCCGACCAGGTGTTCCAGGAATTCATCGTGACGCGGCCGCGCTTTGCGCCGCGGATCGTGTTCCAGTAATCCCCGCGTCTTGCCCCGGCGGCTGGACGACGGGGGCCGGGGCGCGTAGCCTCGGCACGATGCGCCTTGCCCTCTCCGCCCTGCTGCTTCTGGCCGCCTGCGCCGACTTCCCCGAGGTCGACGCGGCCGCCGCGCGGCTCGACAAGGGCCCCGCGCCCCAGCTTCTGCCGACCGAGGACATCCTGGCCCGCGCCGCCCTGCCCGGCCGCGCCGAAGGCGCAGGCGATGCCGTCGCCGCCCGCGTCGCCCGGCTGAAGGCCCGCGCCGCCCGCCTGCGCGCCCTGCCCGGGGCCTGACGCGCCGCCCGCGTTGCGGCCCGCCTCGCGATGGGATAGCGACAGGCCCGTCAGCGACGGAGAAACCCATGCCCGACCCCCTGCGCATCGGCCTTGCCGGGCTTGGCACCGTGGGCATGGGCGTGGTGCGCATCGTGCAGGGCCAGGCCGGCCTGATCGCCGCGCGCACCGGCCGGCCCGTGACGATCACCGCCGTCTCGGCCCGCGACCGCAGCCGCGACCGCGGCACCGACCTGTCCGCCTATGCCTGGGAAGCCGACCCCGTGGCACTGGCCCGCCGCCCCGACATCGACGTGCTTGTCGAGGTCATGGGCGGCCACGATGGGCCTGCGAAGGCCGCGACCGAAGCCGCCCTCGCCGCCGGCAAGGATGTCGTCACCGCCAACAAGGCCCTGCTCGCCCACCACGGCCAGGCCCTTGCCCTGGCCGCCGAAGCCGCAGGCCGGGTGATCCGCTTCGAAGCCGCCGTGGCAGGCGGCATCCCGGTCGTCAAGGCGCTGACCGAGGGGCTGGCGGGCAATGCCATCCGCCGCGTGATGGGCGTGATGAACGGCACCTGCAACTACATCCTGACCCGGATGCAGACCGCCGGCCTGCCCTACGAGACGGTCTTCGAGGAGGCCCGGGCACTCGGCTACCTGGAAGCCGACCCCAACCTCGACGTGGGCGGCATCGACGCCGGCCACAAGCTGTCGCTGCTCGCCGCCATCGCCTTCGGCACGCAGGTGTCCTTCGACAAGGTGGAACTTGAGGGGATCGGCGCGATTTCCACCGACGACATCCGCCGGGCCGAGGACATGGGCTTCCGCATCAAGCTTCTGGGTGTCGCACAGATGACCGGGCGGGGATTGGAGCAGCGCATGACGCCCTGCCTCGTGCCCGCCGACCATCCGCTGGGGCAGCTTCAGGGCGGCACCAACATGGTCGTGCTGGAAGGCGACGCGGTCGGCCAGATCGTCCTGCGCGGCCCCGGCGCAGGCGCAGGCCCCACCGCGTCGGCCGTCATGGCCGACGTGATCGACATCGCCCGCGGCCTGCGCCTGCCGACCTTCGGCCAGCCCGCGGCCGGGCTGGCCCATCCCGTGGCCGCGGCGGTCGCCTCCTCGGCGCCCTGGTACCTGCGCATGACGCTGGTCGACAAGCCGGGCGCGCTGGCCAAGATCGCGACCGCGCTCGGCGAGGCCGGCGTGTCGATCGACCGGATGCGCCAGTATGGCCACGAGGGGGCCGAGGCGCCGGTGCTGATCGTCACCCACAAGGCCACGCGCGACGACATCGCCCATGCCATGGGCCTGTTCGCCGCCACCGGCGTTCTGGTCGGCCAGCCCGTGGCCCTGCGCATCGAAGAGGTCTGACGCGCGGCTCCCCTCCCCCATCCCCTTCCCACGAGGGGAAGGGGGGGCGCCTCTCGCCTTGCCGCAACGCCCTGCCGCAGGCTAAGCCTTGCCGAACGCCGGGAGGATGCGATGACCGAAGCCGCCATGTTCCAGGACCGCCTCTTGTCGCTCGGCCTCGCCCGGGTGTCAGAGGCCGCGGCGCTGGCCTCGGCCCGGCTGATCGGGCGGGGCGACGAAAAGGCCGCCGACCAGGCCGCGGTCAACGCCATGCGCGACCAGCTCAACCTGCTGGACATCGACGGCACCGTGGTGATCGGCGAGGGCGAGCGCGACGAGGCGCCGATGCTCTACATCGGCGAGAAGGTGGGCACCGGCCACGGCCCCGCGGTCGACATCGCGCTCGACCCCCTTGAAGGCACCACGCTGACCGCCAAGGACATGCCGAACGCGCTGACCGTGATCGCCATGGCGCCTGCGGGCACGCTGCTGCACGCGCCCGACGTCTACATGGAGAAACTCGCCATCGGCCCGGGCTTCAAGCCCGGCACGGTGACGATGGCGATGAGCCCCTCGGAACGCGTCTCGACGCTGGCCGCGGCCAAGGGCTGTTCGACCGAGGACATCACCGTCTGCATCCTGGAACGCCCCCGGCACGAGGGCCTGATCGCCGAAATCCGGTCCACCGGCGCCTCGATCCGGCTGATCACCGACGGCGACGTGGCGGGCGTGATGCATTGCGCCGAACCGCAGGTGACGGGGATCGACATCTACATGGGCTCGGGCGGCGCACCCGAGGGCGTGCTCGCGGCGGCGGCGATGAAATGCATGGGCGGGCAGTTCTTCGGCAAGCTGCTGTTCCGCAACGACGACGAACGCGGCCGGGCGCGCAAGGCCGGGATCACCAACTTCGACCGCGTCTATACCCGCGACGATCTGGTGCGCGGCGACGTGATCTTCGCCGCGACCGGCGTGACCTCGGGCTCGCTGCTGCGCGGCATCCGGCGCGAACCCGGCTGGGTGACGCTGGAAACCATCCTGATGCGGTCCAAGACCGGATCGGTGCGCCGCATCGAGTACCGCTCGCCCGTCCGGTGACTGCCCGCGCCTTCCTGAACGTCGAGGCCTCGCTGACCGGGCGCCGCTGGGTGGGCCCGGGCGCAGAGGTCGAGCGCGCCGCCGAGGTGATCGCGCGCGAGGCGCGGCTGGACCTGCCGGTCGCCCGCATCCTGGCCCGGCAGGGCGTGGCGGCGGACGGCGCCGCCGCCTACCTTTCGCCCCGCCTGCGCGACCTGCTGCCCGACCCGATGTCCCTGCGCGACATGGGCCCCGCCGCCGAACGGCTGGCGGGGGCGGTCAGCCGCGGCGACCGGATCGCGGTCTTTGCCGACTACGACGTGGACGGCGGCGCTTCGGCGGCGCTGCTGATCGACTGGCTGCGGCACATGGGGCGTCCCGCCACGCTCTATGTCCCCGACCGGATCGAGGAAGGCTACGGCCCAAACGCCCCCGCCATGGCGGCGCTGGCGGCGCGGCACGACCTGATCCTCTGCGTCGATTGCGGCACGCTTTCGCACGAGGCCATCGCGGCGGCGAAGGGCGCGGACGTGGTGATCCTCGACCACCACCTGGGTGGTGAGACCCTGCCGCCCGCGCTCGCCTGCGTGAACCCCAACCGGCAGGACGAGGACGGCACGCTCGGGCATCTGTGCGCCGCAGGCGTGGTCTTCCTGTGCCTGGTCGAGGCGAACCGGCGGCTCAGGGCGGGGGGCCCGGCGGGGCCCGACCTGATGGCGATGCTGGACCTGGTGGCGCTGGCGACGGTGGCCGATGTGGCGCCTCTCGTCGGCGTGAACCGGGCGCTGGTGCGGCAGGGGCTGGCGGTGATGGCGCGGCGGGCGCGGCCGGGGCTGGTGGCGCTGGCCGATGTCGCGCGGATGACGCGGGCCCCGGATGCGCAGGCGCTGGGGTTCCTGATCGGCCCGCGGGTCAATGCGGGCGGGCGGATCGGCCAGGCGGACCTTGGCGCGCGCTGCCTTGCGACCGACGACCCGCACGAGGCGGCGGCGCTTGCCGCGAAGCTGGAGGCGCTGAACGAAGACCGCCGCACCGTCGGCGATGCGGTCCGCGCAGAGGCCGAGGCGCAGGCGCGGGCGCGCGGGGCCGACGGCCCGCTGGTCTGGGCCGCCGGCGAGGGCTGGCATCCGGGCGTCGTGGGCATCGTCGCCGCGCGCCTGAAGGAGGAATTCCACCGCCCCGCCGTGGTGATCGGGCTGGACGGCGGCATCGGCAAGGGTTCGGCCCGGTCGGTGGCGGGCGTGGATCTGGGCGCCGCGATCCAGCGGCTGGCCGCCGAGGGCCTGCTGATCCGTGGCGGCGGACACCGGATGGCCGCTGGCCTGACGGTGGATCAGGCGCAGCTGGAACCGGCGATGGCGCGGCTGGCCGACCTTCTCGCCCGCCAGGGCGCGGGCCTCGGCGGGGCCGGGGACCTGCGGCTTGACGGCCTTTTGTCCGCCTCCGCCGCCACGCCCGGGCTTGTCGCGGCGCTGGAGGCCGCAGGCCCCTTCGGCCAGGGCGCCCCCGCCCCGCGCCATGCCTTCGCCGACATGGAGGTGACCGCCCGCGTGGTGGGCGAGCGTCACCTCAAGGTCTTTGCGAAGGGGGCCGACGGGGTACGCGTCGAGGCCATCGCCTTCGGCGCCGTCGAAGGCCCGCTGTCGGCGCTGGCTCAAGGGGGCCGCTTCCACCTCGCCGGTCGGCTGGAGCGCAACGACTGGGGCGGCCGGCTGCGCGTCGACCTGAAACTCGACGACGCGGCGCGGGTCTGAGCTACTTGCGCAACTTCTTGACCTCGGCCTCAAGCGATGCGAAGCGCTGCTGCAACTTCTTCACGTCGCCCTCCAGCGTGGCGACGGTCTTGGCGAGGTCCTTGTTGGCATCCTCGACACCGGTGATGCGCGCCTTGACCTCGGAGAACATCTTCATGCTGCTCTCGATGAAGTTCGTGGTGTAATCCTTGGCCTCCTTGACGCCCTTCTCGGCCCCGGCAAGGCGGGTCTCGCTTGTTCCCGCCGCCGCGTCGAGCTTCTTCACCGAGGCTTCGAGCGCATCCAGGCGCTTGCTGTCGTCGAACATGGAAATTCCTCCCTGCAATCAGTGCCGCAGGGGACACCTCGCCCACCCGTCCTGTCAACGCCGGACCCGTCCCGCAGAACGCCGCAAACTCTGCCGCAGGCCCGGAACTTCCCCCTTGCACCCCGCCGCATCCCCCGCTACATCGCCCCGCACCGACCGCGCGGCCCGTTCGTCTATCGGTTAGGACATCAGGTTTTCAACCTGAGAAGAGGGGTTCGACTCCCCTACGGGCTGCCACTTCCCCCCTCTCGGAACCGTCACGCGTGGCCCGTTGCGGTGGCGGCGACGCTCTGGCTAGAGTGGCGCCGCAATCGTGGTGCCGGAGGTTGAAACGTGTTGTTCCGCGGTCTTGCCGCCATGTTGTTCGCCGTCGCGCCCGCCCTGGCCGCGGCCGCGCCGTGCGGCGATACCGGGCAGGGCTACGAGGCCTGGAAGCAGACGATGGCGGCCGAGGCGCGGGCCGAGGGCGTGGGGCGCAAGGGGATCGCGGCGCTGATGGCGACATCCTATTCCAGCGCCACGATCTCGGCCGACCGCAACCAGAAGAGCTTTCGCTACTCGCTCGACAAGTTCATGGCGGTGCGCGGTGCGGATGCGATCGCCGCGCAGGGGCGGTCGCGCAAGGCGCGCAACCCCGGGTTCTATGCGGACCTCGAACGCCGGTTCGGGGTGCCCGCGGGGGTGATCATCGCCATCCACGGGATGGAGACGGGGTTCGGCAGCTTCATGGGCGATACCAACGTGGTGTCGGCCATCGCCACGCTGACCTGGGACTGCCGCCGGTCGGACTTCTTCCGCCCGCACCTGATCGGGGCGCTGAAGCTGGTGGACCAGGGCTCGATCTCGCCCGCCACCCTGGGGGCCAGGCATGGCGAGCTGGGGCACACCCAGTTCCTGCCGGGCAATGCGCTCGAATACGGGGTCGACGGCGACGGCGACGGCCGCGTCGACCTGACCGATGCGGCGGATGCGCTGGCCTCTACCGCCAATTTCCTGCGCGCCAAGGGCTGGAAGCCCGGGCGCGGCTATCAGGAGGGCGAGCCCAACTTTGCCGTCATCGAGGCGTGGAACGCGGCCACGGTCTACCAGCAGGCCATCGCCCTGATCGGCGCCCGCATCGACGGGTAGGGCGGCGCGACCGCGGCCCTGCGCGGCAGCCCCCCCGCTGGCGCCGGCGATGGCGGGCGAGGTCCAGGGTCAGGCCCGGGACGGGGATGCCTTGGGAAAGGGTCGCGCCCCGCTCAGGCGGCGGCGTGGAACATCGCCCGCCCCCTGCCCGCGTGCTTTGACGCATAAAGCGCGGTATCGGCGTCGCCCAGGATGCGGCCGGGGTCGGGGCGGGCATAGTCGGTCGACAGCGCGATGCCGATCGAGGCCGAGATGCGGCAGGGCCGACCGTCGAACGGGATGGGGACGGACAGCCGGGCGATCAGCCGCTCGGCGATGCGGGTCAGGGCGGCGCGGTCGACGAGGCCCTGCAGGATGACCGCGAATTCGTCGCCGCCCACGCGCGCCACGGTGTCGCCCTGGCGCGTTTCCTCGCGCAGTATGCGGGCCACCTCGCGCAGCACATGGTCGCCTGCGGCATGGCCCAGGCTGTCGTTGACCGCCTTGAAGAAATCGAGGTCGATGTGCATCAGCCCGAAGGGCTGCGCCCCCGTCGCCGCCTGTTCCAGCGACAGGTCCAGCGCGCGGCGGTTGCACAGGCCGGTCAGCATGTCGGTCATCGCCTGCGCCTCGGCGGCGCTGCGGGCAGCCGAAAGGCGGGCGTTGGTCGCGTCGAGTTCGGCCATGATGACGGTCGTGGCCTCGCGCAGGTACAGCACCTCGATGGCATTGTCGGTGGGCGAGAAATCGGCGTCCGTCAGCCCGCAGTCGGCGACCGCCTCGATCAGGCCGGTGCCGAACGAGGTCTTGACGATCAGGCCGCCGTCGCCGGTGGGCAGGGCAAAGCAGCGGAAGGCGCGCGCCTCGCCCCGGCGGGCCAGCATGAAGCGGCCGGGGCCGCGGCGGCGCAGCGCCTCCATGTCGCCGATCCCGCGCGGGCGGCGCACCTCGAAGGCCTGGAACAGCGCCGCACCGGGCGATACCGGCATGGCCAGCGCCTTGAGCAGCGTCGGGCCGATGGAGCGGATGGCGCCGTCGGGCGCCACCAGGACGTGCATCGGGATCAGCCGGCCCAGCTGGTCCAGCGCGATCTGCATCGTCTGCGCCGCGGTCATGCGCGCCCCTCGGCGCCGGTGGCCGGCCCGGGTGCGGCGAGGTCAAAGCGGCGGCCGTCGGCATGGGCAAGGTCGGTCAGCTGCACCGCGATGACCTCGCAGCCGCCGTCGCTGCCCAGATGGTCCAGCAGCACCAGCGCGCCATAGTCGTCGGCCATCGCCCGCAGAAGGCCCAGCATCACATGCCCCGCCCCCGGGATCGCCGCACCCAGCCGCAGGATGACGCGGTCGGCGGCCTCTTCCTCGATCTCGAGCGTGGGGACGGTCAGGTCGGGCAGCGCCAGCCGCGCGCGGCCGGGCAGTTCGTCCAGACCCAGCAGGAAGTCGGCAAAGCCGGTGCCGGAAAAGCGCAGCAGCCGCCGCAGCACCTGCCGTTCGGGGTGCGAGACCAGCGCATGGCCGAAATCCTCGAGCAACTGTTCGCGCGGTCGGCGCAGGACGGACGCGGCCGCGGCCAGCATCGCGGTGGTCGTGTCGAGGTCGTAGGTCAGGATCGCCTCGAACGCGCCGGGCGGCAGGTTGCCGTCGCGCATGATCGCCTGCCAGGCGGGCTGGCCGTAGGTCTCGGTCACGAAGCCCCGGAAGGCGCGGTTGATCATGCCATGCATGGGTCGGTCGGTCCTGTTGCCTGACCGGCAGACTAGGGCGGTGCGGGTTAAGGGCGCCCCAAGGCAATGCCTAGAATGCTGCCGATCCGCCACGGCGCTTGCCGCAGGGGCACGGCCTGCCGATACTCGCGCCTGTAGCTTGAGGGAATCGCCCCGATGTCCTGCCGCACCGTCCTTGCCTTCTGCGTCCTGTCGCTGGCTGCCTCGGCGGCGCAGGCGGCCGACGACTGCCCCACCGTCACCGACGACGGCGAACGGCTGGCCTGTTTCGACGCGGCCTATCCGGCGCGCGCCGTCTCGCGCGTGCTGAACGGGTCGGCGGCGCCCGCGACCTCCACGGCGCGGCCGGCGCAGACCGCGGCACCGGCGGGGGACGGGCCGCAGGCGCTGGCCGGGGCCTGGATGTTCGACACCGCGCCCGCGCAGTCCGGCACCGGCGAAGACCTTTTCCTCTGGGTCGACGCGGCCGAGTCCATCACCTGCGGCGGCCAGGACGTGCGGCCGACGCTGTTCCTGCGCTGCATGGACAAGCAGACCGCGATCCTGCTGGTGACCGACTGCAAGGTGTCAAGCGCGGGCGTGGGCGGCCTCGTGTCCTATCGCGTGGACCAGGGCCCGACGCGGCTGCGCACCTTTGTCGAGCGCTCCGACCAGACCGCCCTGGGGCTGTGGGACGCGGCGGCGGCGGCCCCGTTCCTGCGCGACATCCGCGGCGGATCGGGGATGACGCTCAAGTTCACCCCCGCGGGCGAGGGCCGCCAGCGTGACCTGACCTTCGACATCTCGGGCGTGGACGAGGCCGTGGCGCGGCTGGACGGCGCCTGCGGCGGCTGACGCCCCGACGCGGGCGGACAGGCACGTCCTGCCGCGCAGGAGCCCGGGCCGGGGCGCTGGCGGTTGACTTTGCCCGCCCCCTGCGCTGCAAGGGCGCGGGCATCAAGGGGTTGAAGGCATGCGCATCGCGATGATCGGCACGGGCTATGTGGGCCTGGTCTCGGGCGTGTGCTTTTCCGACTTCGGGCACCGGATCGTCTGCGTCGACAGGGACCCCGCCAAGATCGCGCGGCTGCAGGCGGGCGAGGTGCCGATCTACGAGCCCGGGCTTGACCGGCTGATGGCGCAGAACGTGGCGGCGGGACGGCTGTCCTTCACCACCGACCTGGCCGCGGCCGTGGCGGGGGCGGACGCGGTCTTCATCGCCGTGGGGACGCCCACGCGGCGCGGCGACGGCCATGCCGACCTGACCTATGTGATGGCCGCGGCCGAGGAAATCGCCCGCGCCCTGACCGGCTATGCGGTGATCGTCACCAAGTCGACCGTGCCCGTGGGCACCAACCGCAAGGTCGCCGCCGTGATGCGTGCGGCCCGCCCGGATGCGCAGTTCGATGTCGCCTCGAACCCCGAGTTCCTGCGCGAGGGCGCCGCCATCGACGACTTCATGCGCCCCGACCGCGTGGTCGTGGGGGTCGAGACCGAGCGCGCCCGCGCGGTCATGGGGGCGATCTACAAGCCCCTGTTCCTGCGGCAGTTTCCCGTCGTCTACACGGGCCTCGAAAGCGCCGAGCTGATCAAGTACGCAGCCAACGCCTTCCTCGCCACCAAGATCAGCTTCATCAACGAGATCGCCTCGCTGTGCGAACGCGTGGGCGCCGACGTGAAGGCGGTCGCCAACGGCATCGGGCTGGATGGCCGGATCGGGTCAAAGTTCCTGCATGCGGGGCCGGGCTACGGCGGGTCCTGCTTTCCCAAGGATACCTCCGCCCTCGCCCGCATCGGGCAGGAGGTGGGCCTGCCGATGCGGATCACCGAGGCCGCGATGGTGGTCAACGACGCGGTCAAGCGGCGGATGATCGACAAGATCACCGAGGCCTGCGGCGGCAGCGTCAACGGCAAGACCGTCGCCGTGCTGGGCGTGACCTTCAAGCCCAACACCGACGATATGCGCGAGGCGCCGTCGCTGACCATCCTGCCCGCGCTGGTCGGCCAGGGCGCCCGCGTCCGCGTCGTCGATCCGCAGGGCCGGCGCGAGGGCGAGGCGCTGCTGCCGGGCGTGCACTGGGCCGAGGATCCCTACGAGGCCGCGACCAATTCCGAGGCGCTGGTGATCCTGACCGAATGGAACGAGTTCCGCGCGCTCGACCTGCCGCGGCTGGCCGGGCGCATGGCCGCCCCGCGCATGATCGACCTGCGCAACATCTACGACCGCCACGACGTTCTGGCGGCGGGCTTTGCCAGCTACGAGGGCGTGGGGCGGTAGACCGGCGCACCCCCCTTCCCCCCGGGGGACAGAGCGGGCGCCCGGGACGGAGACGTTGCCGCAGCGGTCAGAGCGCGCTTTCGCGCCAGGCGGCGCGGGACAGCCAGTCGGGGCTGATCTCGACCCCCCAGCCCGGCGCGTCGGGCACCGTCACCTGGCCGTCCTCGACCCGGCAGGGGTCGCCGAGGAACAGGCCCTCCTGCCAGGGGTAGTAGTCCGGGCCCTCGATCGACAGTTCCAGATACCTGCCCGCATTGGGCAGCGCCTTGAGCAGGTGCATGGTGCAGATCGTCACCATCCCGAGGTTCGCGGCATGCGGCGTGACCGGCAGGCCCGCGGCGGCCGCCATCCGCGCCACCGCCAGCGTGCGCGTGATGCCGCCAAGATACAGCACATCCGGCTGCACCACATCCACCGCCCGCATTCCGATCATCGTGGCCCATGCCGACAGTTCGCAATCCTGCTCGCCCCCGGTGACCTCCAGCGCCAGGGCGTCGGCCACCGCCTTCGTCCAGGCGAATTCCCAGTAGGGACAGGGTTCCTCGAAATGGCCGATGCCGTGGTCTTCCAGCAGGCGCCCGACGGCGATGGCGCGGGCGGGGGTGTAGCAGGAATTGGCGTCCACCAGCTTGTCGATGCCGTCCCCCAGCGCCCGCGACACCAGGGGCACGATGGCCTCGGTGCGCCCCGGCCATTCGTCCATGTCCCGCCCGCATTCGCGCCCCACGCGCCACTTGAAGGCGGTGAACCCCTTCTCGTCGCGCAGGCGGAGGAAACGGGCGGCCTCGTCCTCGGGCGTGATGTCGCGCTTCATGCTGCTGGCATAGGCGCGCAGCCGCCCCGGCGTGCCGCCCAAGAGTTCCACCACCGGCTTGCCCGCGACGCGGCCCCGCAAGTCCCACAGCGCGGTGTCCAGCCCCGACATGGCCCGGCGCAGATAGCTGCCGGGATACTTGTGCTCGCGCTCGCCGATCACCTCCAGCGTGTCGGCGAAGTCCAGGGCGTCGGTCCCCAGCGCATGCGGCGCGACCTGGCGGTGGAAGACCTCGGCCGTGATGTCGGCATTGTAGGTCGACACGGCGCCCCAGCCCTGATCGCCGGTATCGGCGGTCACGCGCACGAACCCGACATCGCGGGTGGTGAAGGTTTCCAGCCGCGCGACCTTCATTCTTCCATGCGCGCGGCGGCTGCGGCCTGCGCCAGCCGTTCCCGCTCGATCGCGGCAAGGCGGCGGCGGCGGGTTTCGTAGACCAGCGCCAGCACCACGGTCACCAGCATCAAGAGCAGCGCCAGCGCGTTGATCGTGGGCGTGATCCCCGACCGGACCTGGCTGAAGACATAGACGGTCAGCGTGTCCTGGTTGCCGCGGGTGAACAGCGTGACGTTGAAGTTCTCCAGCGACTGGAAGAAGGCGATGGCCGCCCCGGCGCCGATGGCGGGGTAGAGATGCGGCAGCAGGATGCGGCGCAGCACCTGGCCGTGGCCGGCACCAAGGTCGAGCGCCGCCTCCTCAAGCCCGGGATCGAAGCTTTGCAGCCGCGCCAGCACCAGCAGCATGACATAGGCCGCGATGAAGCTGACCTGCCCCAGCACCGACAGGTGCAGGCCCGGCTTGAACAGGAAGAATTCGGACCCGATCCCGTTGCCCATGCTGTTCCAGAACAGCACCGTCGAGATGCCGATGACCAGCCCCGGCGCCAGCACCGGCGCCACCATCACGCCGTAAAGCGTGGCGCGCACCCGGCCCGAGATCGAGTTGATCAGGATCGCCGCCGCCGTGCCGATGGGCACCGACAGCACCACCACCGCCAGCGCCACCAGGGTCGAGTTCAGGAACGCGCCCCACATCCGCTGATCGGCGAACAGCGCCTCGAACCAGCCCCAGGTGAACCCGCGCCACGGCACGATGGTGGGCAGGCGCGAGTCGTTGAAGGCCGCGCCCGCCATCACCAGCAGGGGCAGGATCAGGTAGATCAGGAAGGCGACCATGTAGAAGTGCGCAAGGAAGCGGCGGGTGTTGTTCATTTGGCGATGTCCGACAGCTTCACCCGGAACAGCCGCATCATCAGGATGACGAAGACGATGCACAGAAGCAGGAACAGCATCGAATAGGCCGCCCCGGTCTGCCAGTCGAGACTGTCGTTGAACCAGGTGTAGATCGTCTGCGGGAACCAGTTCGCCCGCGTGGACCCCACCACCGTGGGCACCAGCAGCGACCCCGCCGACAGCATGAAGACCATCACGCAGCCGCTGGCGATGCCGGGCTTGGCATGCGGGATGACCACGCGCAGATGCGTCTTCCACCAGGGCGCGCCCAGGTCCTCGGCCGCCTCGATCTGGTTGGTGTCCAGCGACTGCACCGCCGTGTAGATCGGCAAGAGCATGAACAGCACATAGCAGTAGACCAGCACGATCACGATGGCGTCGAAGTTCGTCACGAACCCCTGCTGCCAGCGGATGCCCTGTTCCACCAGCCCCATGCCCTTGAGCAGGATGTTGAGCGGCCCGTTGTAGGTCAGGATCACATACCAGGCGAAGGCCCGCAGCGCCTCGGACACCCAGAGCGGCACGAACAGAAGCAGAAGCAGCGTCGGCAACGACTGCGGCGCGGCGACCTTGGCCAGGTAGAAGGCCAGCGGATAGGCCATGACCAGCGTGATGACGGTGACCAGCGCCGCGTAGAAGACCGTCTGCAGGAAGGTCAGCAGGTGGATCGGGATGGTGACCGGGACGCCGAAGACCGCCGTATCGATCGGATTGGCCAGGAACTTGCGGTAGTTGTCCAGGGAATAGGTGTCGCGCGGCCCGCCGATTTCGGTCACCGGCAGGTAGGGGCGGAAGCTCTGCTCGAACAGCGACACGTTGGGCAGGATGACCAGCGCCAGAAGCCAGAAGGCCGTCAGCAGCACGAACACCCCGGTCAGCGTGGATCCGTAGCGGCGAAGAAGGTCCTGCATCGCCTCAGGCCCCCGCCCTGGCGCCGTCGTGGTCGGGCAGGATCGCGGCGCGGGCGGCCTCGAAGCGCATCGTCAGCCGCGTGCCCGGCGCGGGCACCGTGGCCGACCCGTCGTTGCGGATCTCGGCCGTCAGGTGCTTGCCGTCGGCGGTCGTGCCCGAGACGGCGATGAAGGCGCCCTCGAAGGACACATCGCCCACGGTGACCTCGATGGCGTTCTCGCCGCCCCCTTCGGTCGACAGGGCGGTGTGTTCGGGCCGGACATAGAGCTTGGCCGCGCCTGACACGGCGCCGGCCCCCAGCCTGGCGCGGAAGGTGCCCTGCGGGGTGGCAAAGGCGGCATAGCTGTCCGCCGCAGGGCCGATGGTGCCGGTGAAGGTGTTGGTCTCGCCCACGAAGCCCGCGACAAAGCCGTTGGCGGGGTTGTTGTAGATGTCGCGCGGGTCGGCGACCTGCTGCAGGCGGCCCTGGGACATGACCCCCACCCGGTCGGACATCGCCAAGGCTTCGCCCTGGTCGTGGGTGATGAAGACGAAGGTGACGCCAGTGCGTTTCTGGATCGCGCGCAACTCGGCGCGCATGTGCTGGCGCAGTTTCAGGTCGAGCGCGGAAAGAGGTTCGTCGAGTAGCATGACCTGCGGGTCGACAGCGAGCGCGCGGGCGATGGCGACGCGCTGCTTCTGCCCGCCGGAGAGCTGGGCGATCATCTTGTCTTCGGCGCCGGGCAGGTCGACGAGCTTCAGAAGCTCGGTCGCCTTGGCGCGGCGGACGGTCTTGTCGGCACCGCGAACCTCCAGCCCGAAGGCGATGTTCTCGGCCACCGTCATCAGCGGGAAAAGCGCCAGGTTCTGGAAGATCAGCGCGGTCGGGCGCTGGTTGGGCCTGGTGCCCTTCACGTCCTTGCCGCCGATTCGGATCACCCCCGAGGACGGGTCGGTGAAGCCCGAGATCATGCGCAGGATCGTGGTCTTGCCGCAGCCCGAGGGGCCGAGGAAGGAGAAGAACTCGCCGGGATTGATCTTGACGTTCACGTGGTCGACGGCGCGGAAGCTGCCGAAATCGCAGCTGACGTCGTCGAGTTGGATCTCCGCGCTCATCCCCGGCTATTCCCCCTGTTGTCGTTCTTGCCCGCGCCTCGTTTCCCGGGCGCGTGGACGAAAGGGCCCGCCGGAGTTGCTCCGGCGGGCCTCTGTCAGACGGCGATCAGGCCGCCTTGTACTTGTCGGCGTATTCGGAGCGCTTGGCCACGAATTCGGCGGTCTGCTCGGGCCACCACCACAGGCTGGCCGACGCCTCGGGCGTCAGGAACGCGTTGTAGAACGCGGCGACTTCGGCCCCCATGAGTTCGTAGGAGCCTTTGCCGACCGGGTTCGACGAGAACGCCGTGGCCCAGCCTGCCGCACCCTCCGCGGTAGAGACGAATTTGGCCAATTCGTGCGCCTCGTCGACGTTGGCCGCGTTCTTCATCAGCACGAAGCCCTGGTGCCAGGCGAAGGCGCCTTCGACCGGCGCGACGAGGGCAAAGCCGTCATTGCGCAGGTTGTAGCCGGTCGAGTCCCAGTTCAGGCCCAGCGTGGCGCCGTTGGCGGTGAAGCCGGCGTTGGCCTCGTTCTCTCCCGACCACCACTGCACCACGTTGCCCTTGGCCTTGATCGCCTCGGCCAGCGCGATGTCCCACAGCTCGGCCATGGCCGCCATGTCGGAGTAGCCGTCGAGCCAGGGACGCGGCAGCTGGCCCGTGGCGTCCAGATACCGGCCCATCGCCGCCAGCGCCGAATGCGGGCGCAGCACGACCTGGTTTTCGGGATTGAAGAGGTCGCCCAGCGACGGCGGCGACGACAGCTTGGCGGCGGTGGAATTGGCCACCAGCGCCTCGGTGCCCCAGTTCGACGGGACGTAGAACAGCTGCCCGCCCGCGCGCGACCGCTCGCCCGCCGATCCGTCTGCCAGGCCCGGCAGGTAGTTGCCCATGGTCAGCTTGGCCTCGTCGAACGGCCCGAGGATGCCGTTCGAGTTCCAGCCGCCCCAGCGGTCGATCGTCGGCTCGACCATGTCGATGCCGCCGGCTTCCAGCGCGACCTTCGCCTGCGCGAACATCGTGTCCTGGTCGGGCTGCTCGATGAAGTTCACCTTGATCCCGGTGGCCGCGGTGAAGGCCGGGAAAACCTTTTCGGCCAGCGCAGGGTATCCCGCCCAGCCCATGAAGTTCACCTCGCCCGAAGACGCCAGCGCCCTGGACGAGACGATGCCCGGCGCCGCCAGCACGCCCGCGCCGATGGCGCTGCGCGACAGGAACGTCCGGCGCGAGAAGTTGGATTTGGTCACGTGGTATCTCCCCTTGATTGGATGCACGTCAGGTGCCGTCGCGGCTGCCGCCCTTTCGTGGCGACCGCATGAACGGCGCCTTAAGGGGCGGATGTGCAGGTTCCGTGACAGTCGTTTCTGTGGAACTCCGATCCTTCGTCCCTGCCGACAGTCCTGCCAGCGCCGATTACCGAGTCAAGAGCTTTCCTTGACGCGCCAGTCAGGAAACCGCCAAACACGGCGCCGGTAACCGCGCGAGAGGTCGTCCTGTCCTTTCCTCTGCCGCCCCGCGCAACCGGGGCTTGCGCAGGCACGCCGGTCCGGTCCACCACCTTGGCCGGTCCGCAAGCGGGGAGGGGCGCATGGCGCAGGCGGTGGAGCATCTGCCGATGGGCGGCGACCGGGCGATGCCCGTGCCCGTTGCCTGTTCGAGGGCGGTGGCGGCGGCGGGGCTGGCGGTGACCTGCGGCCAGGGCCCGCTGGACGGCCAGGGACGGGTGCTGAGCCCCGGCGATGCGGCGGCCCAGGCGCAGCATGTCGCGGCCGCGGCATCCGCCACGCTGGCGGCGCTGTCGCAGCCCCACACCGCCGCGCTGGTCGTCCTCTACCACACCGCCGAGGATGCCGGGACGGTCGCCGCCCCCTTCCGCGACCGCTTCCCCGAAGCCGCCATCGCCCTGATCCGCCTGCCGCATTTCCACCATGACGGGATCTGCGTCGAGGCGGACCTCTACGCCCTGGCCTGGGAGTTGCGCCCGCGCCCGCGCCGCCTGTCGAACGGCCCCGCGGTGATGGAATCGACCGGTGGCGAGCCGCTCGCCTTCAACGTCCTGACCGCCCCCGACCTGCCCGCGGCCGAGGGCCTGCTGCGGCGGCTCAACCCCGCAACCATGCTGGCCGTCCAGTGGCACGCCGCGGGCGAAACGCCCGCCGCCTGGACCCCCGATCCGTCAGCCGTGGCGCGCCGGCCCGAGGCGCTCGGGCTTACGGCGGTCATGATCACCTCGCAGGTGCCGGCCGTGCAGACGCGCACCGCGGGCGGCGGGGTGATGCGGCAGGCGGGCGGCTTTGCCTGGGTCTCGGGCACCGGTGCCGACGCCGACCTCGCGGTCGCCGCCGGGCAGGCGATGGATGCCCTCGCCCTGCCCGCGGACCTGACGCCGCTCAAGGCCACCACGCACTACGCGGGCGGCCCGGGGCCGGACGACCTGCACCGCACCCTCGCCGTGCGCCACGCGCGCTTTCCGCGGCCCGGGCCCGCCTCGACCGGCGTGCCGGTGGCGGGGCTGGCAGGCGGGCGGATCGCCGTCGACATGCTCTGCGCGGTTGACTCTTCCGCGCCGCAGGCGTAACCGCCCGTCCAGTTCCCCGGAGGCGCAGGCTTCCGGTCCCTTGGGCCATGTCCCGGGATCGCCACCCGTCAGCGCGTTGCGCCCGCGGGTGCGCTTCCGCTTTGGCCCTTGGGATGACGCCCGCCCGCCCCCACCTTCGGGGCATCGCAAGGAGAGAACCCATGTTCGAATCCCTTTCCCAGCGCCTGGGCGGCGTCTTCGACCGGCTGACCAAGCAGGGCGCGCTGACCGAGGCCGATGTCGTGGCCGCCATGCGCGAGGTGCGCACCGCGCTGCTGGAGGCCGACGTCAGCCTGCCCGTCGCCCGCGACTTCATCGCCAGGGTGACGAAAGAGGCCACCGGCGCGCGGGTGACGAAATCCGTCACGCCCGGCCAGCAGGTCGTCAAGATCGTGCATGACGAGCTGATCCGCGTGCTGTCCGGCGACGGCCCGGCGGATGCGCTCAAGATCGACAACCCGCCGTCCGCCGTCCTGATGGTCGGCCTGCAGGGGTCGGGCAAGACCACGACGACTGCCAAACTCGCCAAGCGACTGAAGGAGCGCAACGGCAAGCGGGTGCTGCTGGCGTCGCTCGACACCCAGCGCCCCGCGGCGATGGAGCAGTTGCAGATCCTCGCCGCCCAGGTCGGCGTGGACTTCCTGCCGATCGTCAAGGGCGAGACGGCGGTGCAGATCGCCAGACGCGCCAGGACCCAGGCGACGCTCGGGGGCTTCGACGTGGTGATGCTGGACACCGCGGGACGTCTGCACATCGACGAGGTGCTGATGGACGAGGTGCAGGCGGTGCGCGACATCGCCCAGCCGCGGGAAACCCTGCTGGTGGTCGACGGCCTGACCGGGCAGGACGCCGTCCGCGTGGCCTCGGAATTCGACGGCAAGGTCGGCATCACCGGCGTGGTGCTGACGCGGATGGACGGCGACGGCCGCGGCGGTGCGGCGCTGTCGATGCGCGCGGTCACCGGCAAGCCGATCCGCTTCGTGGGCCTGGGCGAGAAGATGGACGCGCTCGAGGTCTTCGAGGCCGACCGCGTGGCGGGCCGCATCCTCGGCATGGGCGACATCGTGGCGC
>CAZCPY010000054.1:0-19539 GCA_964499865.1 uncultured Rhodobacterales bacterium
AGCGTCAGGTTGATGCGGTGGTCGGTCACCCGGCCTTGCGGGAAGTTGTAGGTGCGGATGCGTTCGCTGCGGTCGCCCGAGCCCACCTGCGACCGCCGCTCGGCCGCGCGCGCGCTGGCGGTGCGGTCGCGCTCCGCCTCGAACAGGCGCGCGCGCAGCACGGCCATGGCGGCAGCGCGGTTCTGGTGCTGCGACTTGAGGCTGGAGGTCACCACGATGCCCGTGGGCAGGTGGGTGATCCGCACCGCCGAATCGGTGGTGTTCACATGCTGCCCGCCCGCGCCCGAGGACCGCATCGTGTCGATGCGGATATCCGCCGCGGGGATGTCGATCTCGACCTCTTCGGCCTCGGGCAGGACGGCGACGGTGGCGGCCGAGGTATGGATGCGCCCGCCGGCCTCGGTTTCCGGCACGCGCTGCACCCGGTGGACGCCGCTTTCGTATTTCAGCCGGGCGAAGACGCCGTCGCCCTGCACATGGGCGACAAGTTCCCTGAGCCCGCCCAGGTCCGAGGCCTGTTCCTCCAGCACCTCCCACCGCCAGCCCTGCCGTTCGGCGTGGCGCTGGTACATGCGGGCCAGGTCGGCGGCGAACAGCGCCGCCTCTTCGCCTCCCGTGCCGGGGCGGATTTCCAGGATCGCGGGGCGGGCGTCGGCGGCATCCTTCGGCAGCAGCGCCAGGCGCAGGGCCTGCTCCAGCCCGGGCAGGCGGGCGCGCAGGTCCGCGACCTCGGCCTCGGCCAGCGGGCGCAGGTCGGCATCGTCCAGCATCGCCTGCGCCGCGGCGAGGTCGGCCTCGGCGCGCCGGAAGGCGGCGATGCCCTCGACCACCGGGCGCAGGTCCAGGTATTCGCGGCTGATCGCGGCGATCTCTGCCGCTGCGGGCCCGGCCTGAAGCCGCGCCTCGAGGTACTCGAGGCGCTCGACGATGCGGGACAGGCGGTCGCGCGGGATCATCGCGGCCTCTTGGCGCGGCGCTTCTGCGCGGTCAAGGGGAGCGGCTCAGTCCTCGAGCGCCGCCAGCGGCACGCCGTCGTGCAGCAGGCGCGCCAGGATCGGCGCGGGGGTCCAGATCTCGGGCGCCTCCTCGGCCCAGCGGGCGAGGTCGGCGCGCAGCACGAGCGCGCCCTGCCCCGCCGCCCAGAGCATCGGCCCCGGCACGTGGCGCCGCCAGCCCAGACCGTGGACCAGCGCCGCGTCGATGTCGGACGGCCGCGCGACCGCGCCTTCGCCCAGCAGGCGCAGCCCCGCGTTCGCCATCGCGCCCAGAAGCCGCGCCGCCAGCGGGCCGTCGGCCCGCGGCGCCGTCCCCTGCTTGAGGCCGAACCCTCCAAGCACCGCGTCCACCGCCGCCGTGCCCTGCCGCGTGCCGTGGTGGCGCGCCGCGGCGGCCAGTGCGGCGGCCAGCGGTGCCACGATGCCGCGGCCGCGGGTGACGACGGGCAGGCGGTCCAGACGGGCGGCGAAGGCGGCCAGCAGGGACGCCGCCTCGGGCGGGGTCGCGGCGCCCGCCAGCACCTCGGCCAGCCGCCCGGCGGGCGACAGCAGCAGCCCCAGCCCCCCCGGCCCCTGCCGCCCCAGCAGCGCCACCGGCGCCTGCGGCAGGCCCTCGGGCCGCGCGCCTTCGGCATAGGGACCCGCCAGCAGCGTCAGCCCCGCATCCTCGGCACCCGGCAAGGCGGCCAGCGCCGGCGTCAGCCGCGCCCAGGCCGCGGCCCGCGTCGCCGCCGAAAGGCGGCCTGCCGCGACCTCGCCCGCCAGCCCCTCGGCCACCGCCTCGAGCGCGAGGCGCAGCGTCTCCTCCGTCGCCTCGGCCAGGGTCACCCGCATGCCGGCAGCCAGGGCGGCGCGGGCCAGGGCCTCGCCCTCGGCGCCCAGGATCAGGATCGAGGCGGGGGGCGGCACGGCGCGGGCAGCGGCGGCAAGGCGGCGTTCGGCAGCGGCCAGGGCGGACAGCGCGGCGGACTCGGGCAGGGCGGCCAGGTCCTCCTGCGCGGTGGCCTCGAAGGCCAGGCCCTGCGGCAGGGGCAGGAGTGCCGCGGCCTCGATGCAGTCGAGGATGCGGGCCGGCGCCGCGATCGGCGCGGCGCGCGCCTCGGTGCGGGCGGCGGCGAGCGCAGTGCGGAAGGCGGCAAGGTCGCGCAGGGCCTCGCGCCGGTCGCCGGGCGGGCGGGGCGGCGGGGCGGCGGCGGCGAGCGCCACCGCGGCTTCGGCCAGCGCCGCCTGCGGCACGATGCGGTCGCAGAGACCGGGGGTCGCGGCGGGCAACGCCCGGCCCCTGGCCAGCGCCGCCACGGCGGCGGCACCCACCAGCCGCGGCAGGCGCTGCGTGGCCCCGAACCCGGGGCACAGGCCGCGTGCCACCGCCGGGAAGGCCAGCGTGGCCCCCTCGGCCGCCACGCGGTAATGCGCGGCCAGCGCCAGCGCCGCGCCCGCCCCGGTTGCGCGGCCCTGAAGGGCCGCGACCAGCGGCACCGGCAGCGCCTCGATCCGGGCCACCAGCCCCGCCACCGCGGCATCATCCGCCGTGTCGCCCGCAAAGGCCGGACCTTCCGCCAGCAGCACGACCGCGGAGGTCGCCGCGTCGATCCCGTCCAGCGCCGCCGCCAGCGCGGCGCAGACGGCACCGGTCAGCGCATTGCCGGGCGGCGCGTCCAGCACCAGCGCCAGCACGCCTCCGATCCGTTCCGCCCTGACCGGCGCCTGCGCCATCGCGCGTCCCCGCCCTCTGCCCCTTGGCCATTCATCGCGGCGGCCTTGGCACTTGTCCACCCCTGCGGCAGCCCTCGGGGCTTCCGCGGCCCCGGGCTTGGCCCTATGGTCGGCGGCAAACGCCCGGGCAGCCCGCCCGGCAGGAGACCGCCGACATGGACATCCGCCCGCTGACCCCCGACTATGCCGTCTCGCCCCAGATCGCGCCCGAGGACATGTCCGCGATCCGCGCCGCGGGCTTTGTCGCGGTGATCGCCAACCGCCCCGACGCCGAGATCCCGCCGCACCTGCACGGCGCGCGGATGCGCGCCGCGGCCGAGGCGGCGGGGCTCGCCTTCCACGCCATCCCTGTCACCCCCGGCGGGCTGACGGCCGAGGCGGTGGCGGCGCAGGCGGCGGCGATGGCGGGGGCGGGCGGGCCGGTGCTTGCCTATTGCGCCTCGGGCAACCGCAGTTCGGTGGTCTGGGCGCTGGCCAACGCGGGCAGGCGGCCGGTGGAGGAGCTGGTGGGCATCCCCGCGCGGCACGGCTACCAGCTCGACCACCTGCGCCCGCAGCTCGAGGCGCTGGCCCGGGGCTGAGGCGGGTCGCCGGGGCCCGGGCGCCCCCCCACCCCATCCCTCCCCCACGAGGGGGGAGGGAGGCGCGCGGCCTCGCATGGCGCGCGCGGGAACGGGCGCGCGCGGGAACGGTCGCGCGTTGGAACGGGGCGCACGGGAACGGGCCGCCTCGACTCCGCCGCGGCGGCGGTCTAGTGCGGCCGCGCCCGCCGCCCGAAGGACCGCCCGATGATCCCCCGCTATGCCCGCCCCGAGATGGTCGCCATCTGGTCGCCGGAGACCCGGTTCCGCATCTGGTTCGAGATCGAGGCCCATGCCTGCGACGCGCAGGCGGCCCTTGGCGTGATCCCGCGGGCGAACGCGGAAGCGGTCTGGAAGGCGAAGGATGCCCGGTTCGACGTGGCCCGCATCGACGCCATCGAGGCGGTCACGAAACACGACGTGATCGCCTTCCTGACCCATCTGGCGGAAATCGTGGGGGCAGACGAGGCGCGCTTCGTCCACCAGGGGATGACCTCCTCGGACGTGCTCGACACCTGCTTCAACATCCAGCTGACGCGCGCCGCCGACCTCCTGGTCGCGGGCGTGGACCGCGTGCTGGCGGCGCTGAAGGCCCGCGCCCATCAGCACAAGGACACCCCCCGCATCGGCCGCAGCCACGGCATCCATGCCGAACCCGTGACCATGGGCCTGACCTTCGCCCGCTTCCACGCCGAATTCCAGCGCGCCCGGGCGCGCCTGGTGAACGCGCGGGCCGAAATCGCCACCGGCGCGATTTCCGGCGCGGTCGGCACCTTCGCCAACATCGACCCGGCGGTCGAGGCGCATGTCTGCGCGCGGATGGGCCTTGTGCCGGAACCGATCTCCACCCAGGTCATCCCGCGCGACCGGCACGCGATGTTCTTCGCCACGCTGGGGGTGGTCGCGAGTTCGATCGAGAACGTCGCGACCGAGTTCCGCCACATGCAGCGCACCGAGGTGCTGGAGGCCGAGGAATACTTCTCGCCCGGCCAGAAGGGATCATCGGCCATGCCGCACAAGCGCAACCCGGTGCTCGGCGAGAACCTCACCGGCCTCGCCCGCCTGGTGCGCGCCTGCGTGACCCCGGCGCTGGAGAACGTGGCGCTCTGGCACGAGCGCGACATCAGCCATTCTTCGGTCGAACGCGGCATCGGGCCGGATGCGACGGTGACGCTGGACTTCGCCCTGCACCGGCTGGCCGGGCTGGTGGAGAACCTGGTGGTCTACCCCGCGAACCTGGCCGCGAACCTCGACCGGCTGCGCGGGCTGATCCATTCGCAGCGCATCCTGCTGGCGCTGACGCAGGCTGGCGTCAGCCGCGAGGGCGCCTATGCGATGGTGCAGAGGAACGCGATGAAGGTATGGGAGAAGGGCGCGGACTTCCGCGCCGAGCTGCTGGCCGACCCGGAGGTCGTGGCGGCGCTCGGGGCCGGGGGGATCGCGGCGATGTTCGACCTGGGACACCACCTGAAACATGTAGACACGATCTTTGCCCGCGTCTTCGGTCCCGAGGCCGCGGCGCAGGCGTGACCGCCCCGGGTTCGGCCTCGATCCGCTGCCGGACACGGGTCTTCATCGCCCGTTAAGCGGGCCCGCGCCACCCTGCCCCCCGAGGCAGGCGATTCGGGAGGCTTGAATGTCGCAGGTGCTGGCGCGGATCCGGCCGGAACAGCGTGTCGCGTCCGCGGCCCCCGCACCCAGGGTGCTGACGCCGCGGGAAAAGGCGGCGGTGATCGTGCGCTTCCTGATGGCCGAAGGCGCCGCCCCGTCGCTGACCGCGCTGCCCGACCACCTGCAGGCGGCGCTTGCCGAACAGATGGGCCAGATGCGCGTGGTCGACCGCGACACGCTCGCCGCCGTGGTGGCCGAATTCCTGGCCGAGCTCGAAGGCGTGGGCCTGACCTTTCCCGGCGGGATCGACGGGGCGCTTGGCCTGATGGACGGCCACATCAGCCCGACCGCGGCCAGCCGCCTGCGCCGCCTGGCCGGCGCCTCCACCCGCGCCGACCCCTGGGAACGCATCGCCGCCCTGCCCGCCGAACGCCTCGCCCCGATCCTGGAACGCGAATCGGTCGAGGTGGCGGCGGTGGCGCTGTCCAAGCTGCCCGTGCCCCGCGCGGCCGAGGTCTTGACCCGCCTGCCCGGAGACCGCGCCCGCCGCGTCGCCTTCGCCGTGTCGCGCACCGCCGACGTGCACCCCGACACGGTGCGCCGCATCGGTGCCGCGCTCATCGCCGAGGCCGAGGCCGCGCCGCCCGCCGCGTTTGACGCCGCCCCCGGCGAACGGGTGGGCGCGATCCTGAACGTGGCCCCCGGCGACACGCGCGAGGCCGTGCTGGATGGCCTCGCGGCCGAGGATGCGGCCTTCGCCGAAACCGTGCGCCGGGCGATCTTCACCTTTGCCCACATCCCCGCCCGGCTGCCGCCGCGCGACGTGCCAAAGGTGCTGCGCCTGGTGGAACCGCCGATGCTGGTCACCGCCCTGGCCGGTGCCGCGGGCCGCCCCGGGCTGGGGGAGGCGGTCGATTTCCTGCTGTCCAACATGTCGCAGCGCATGGCGCAGTCGCTGCGCGACGAGATGGCGACCCGCGGCACGGTCAAGGACCGCGACGCCGAAACCGCCATGGCCGCCGTGGTCACCGCGATCCGCAGCCTGGAAAGCTCGGGCGAGGTGGTGCTGAACGACGCGCCGGGCTGAGCGGCGCGCAGCCCGGGGGGACGCTGCCTGCCGCGCCGGGCGCCACGGCCCGCCAGGGAATGCAACGACACGGGGCCGCAGTCGGACCTGACGGCGCCGGACGCCTCCCCTCCCCCCTCGTGGGGAGGGGATGGGGGAGGGGGGTGCCCGGGCAGTGCGCTGCGGCCCTTTCCCCGCCCGCCGGCGCGCGGAAAACGCGGCCCCCGGGTGGTGCGCCCGCAACGCGGCCCGGCGATTGCGGCGCGGGGCGTTGTCATTCAGGCCATGTTTCAGCCATTGTTTCGGAAAACAACAGGGTCCCGGGCCAAGCCGGGCAGGCGGTGGGCAGATGCGCGAGCGAGAGGTGGGCACGCTCTGGATCGGGGGCGCGCTGAGCTGGCTTGAACAGCTCTGCCTCAAGTCCTTTGTCGACCGCGGGCAGAAGATCACGCTGTTTTCCTACCACGACATCCCCAATGTCCCCGACGGCGTGATCCGCCGCGACGGGCGCGAGGTGCTCGATACCGGCAACTTCCTGAAATACGAGCGCAAGGACAGCTACGCGCTGTTCGCCGACCTGTTCCGCGTGCTGATGCTGCGGGCCTGCCCGGGGATGATCTGGGTCGATACCGACGTCTACTGCCACCGCATCCTGGCCCATGACAGCGATGTGGTGATGGGGTTCGAGCTGCCCGGCGAGACGCGGGTCAACAACGCCGTCCTGGGCCTGCCGTCCGACCATCCGATGCTGGGCGACATGATCGCGATGATGGACGACCCCTTCGCCATCCCGCCCTTCCTGCCCGCGCGCCTGCAGGCCGAATACCGCGACGCCGCCGCCGCAGGCCGTCCGGTGCATGTCAGCGAACAGCCCTGGGGCACCTGGGGGCCGCTGATGGTCAGCTGGTTCGCCGCCCGCCACGGCCTGCGGCCGCAGGTGCTGCCGCAGCAGGCCTTCTACCCCATCGCCTTTCCCGACCGCCTGACCTTCCTCAAGCGGCGCCAGGCGGTCGAGATGCACCTGACGCCCGAGACGACGGGCCTGCATCTCTGGGCGTCCAACAAGCGCGAGCTGGGCCTGCGCCACGGCGGCCTGCCGCCGCCGGGCAGCTATCTGGAGCATCTGGTGCAGAAACACGCCATCCGCCCCGAAGCCGCCCCGATCCGGGGCCGCGGCAGGCGGCTGTTCGACGCGGGGCTGGTCGACGTGATCGACCTGCCGCATGTCGCCCGCGTGGCAGACATCGGCGGCACCGCGCAGTCGCTGGTGCTGGCGGCGCAGGCGCGCTGGAATTGCGCGGTGGACCTGATCGACGTCGACCACCGCGGGCGCTTCCAGACCGCGCCGTCGGACTGGGTGGCGCCCTACATCGCCTTCCTTGTCGCCCACGAGGTGCCGGAAGGCGCGATCCGCCGCGTGGGCTGGGCCGAGGATTCGCGGCCCTGCGATCTGGTGGTGAACCTTCTGGGCTTCGGCGATGTCAACAAGGCGACGCCGCTCGGGCCGCTGCTCGACCGTCTGCTGGCGCCGGGCGGGCGGCTGCTGACCGACATCCGCAAGGGGTCGGGCGGGTTCCCGCTGCTGCGCCCGCGCGGCACGCTGACCGCGGTGATGGAGCGCGACGACCAGGGCGTGCCGGTCACCCGCGTCCTGCTGGCCACGCCGGCCGCCGTTGCATCTCTCCCGCCCCAGCCCCAGCCCCAGCCCCAGCCCCGGCCCGCGCCTGCCGCGGAAGCCGATGAGCCATGGTCCGACCTCGCCCGCCGTCTGGCCGGGCCCGAGGGTTTCGTGCGCGAGGGGCGGGAACATTCGATGCTGTTCATCCCCCGCGGCGGCACGCTGGTGGTGACCTTCGACAACCTCGACATCGCGATGGAAAAGCGCGGCGACCGGCGGCCCTGGGGGCACGGCTTCATCGAAAGGCAGGGCTGGTCGATGCTGGGGGTGATGGCCGAGGGCTGGACCTGGTTCCGCGACCCCTGGGTCACGGCGCAGTTCGACGACCTGCGCGATGCCGGCTTCTTCGCGCGCTTCGACCGCGTGGTGTTCTACGGCGCCTCGATGGGCGGCTACGGGGCGGCGGCCTTCGTCGCGGCCTGCCCGGGGGCGGACGTGGTGGCGATCTCGCCGCAATCGACGCTCGACAAGGCCCTGGTGCCCTGGGAGACGCGCTACCACACCGCCTGGGGGCGCGATTTCTCCGGGCCCTACGGCGATGCGGCACAGGTGTCGGCGGCGGCGGGGAAGGTGATCCTGCTGTACGACCCCTACGAGCCGCTGGATCGCGGCCATGTCGACCGCTTCACCGGCGCCAACGTGCTGAAGCTGCGGGCGCCCCTGATGGGGCACCGTCTGGGGTCTTCGCTGCACCAGATGGGGATCCTGTCGCAGGTCACGCTGGCGGCGCTGGACGGCACGCTGACCGAGGCCGCGTTCTACCGCGCGCTGCGGGCCCGCAAGAGCTTTCCCCGCTACCAGCGCGAGCTGTTCGACCGCGCGGTCAAGCGCGGGCATGCGGCGCTGGCCCGCCGCATGGGCCGCTGGGTGCTGACGCGGGGCGACAACCGGCACATCCGCAAGGCGCTGGCGGCGGAGTGAAGGCCCCTTGCCCCCGGCGCAGAGCCGGTCCAAGCCTTGGCGCATGACCGCCGCCCCCGACCACCTCCCCGACGCCCGCACCCCCGACGCGCGCACCCGCCGCACCGTGCTTGTCCTGTTTCTGGCCGGGGGCGTGCTGGGGGCGCAATTGCCGCTGGCCTTCACGGTGGCGGGCCTTGCCGGGCAGTCGCTGGCGCCGAACGCCTGCCTCGCCACGCTGGCGGTGACGGCGATGGTGCTGGGGTCGATGACCGCGGCGCAGCCCCTGTCGGGGCTGATGGCGCGGGCCGGGCGGCGGGCCGGGTTCGTGGCGGGGGCGGGGCTTGGCGCGGCGGGGGCGGCGGTCTCGGCGCTGGGGCTGTCGACCGGCAGCTTCGTGCTGTTCGTCCTCGGCGCCTTCCTGACCGGCGGCTACATGAGCGCCAACGGTTTCTTCCGCTTTGCCGCCGCCGATGCGGCACCCCCCGCCTGGCGGGCGCAGGCGATCAGCTGGGTGATGGCGGGGGGGCTCGTCGCCGCGGTGCTGGGGCCGCAGATCGTGAAGCTGACGGCCGGGGCCCTCGCGATCCCGTTCCTGGGCACCTACCTTGCCGCCATCGGGCTGAACCTGGCCGGGGTCTGGCTGTTTGCCTTCCTCGACGCCCCCCACCCTGCCCCGCCCGCGGCCGATGCGGTGGCCGGGCGCAGGCGCCGGCAGATGCTGCGCGACCCGGTGATCCGCGTCGCGGTGGTCTGCGCGGCGGTGTCCTATGCGCTGATGAACCTGGTGATGACCTCGTCGCCGCTGGCGGTGGTGGGCAGCGGCTATGCAGTGGCGCAAGCCTCGGACGTGGTCAGCGCGCATGTGCTGGCGATGTATGTGCCCGCGTTCTTCACCGGCCACCTGATCGCCCGGTTCGGCGCGCCGCGGATCGTCGCGGCGGGGCTGGTGATCCTGGCGGGGGCGGGGCTGGTGGCGCTGTCGGGCGTGGCGCTGTGGCAGTTCTTCGGGGCGCTGGTGCTGCTGGGCCTGGGCTGGAACTTCGGCTTCATCGGCGCCACGACGATGCTGACCGAGGCGCTGGCACCCGAGGAGCGGGGGCGCATGCAGGGGCTGAACGACACCATCGTCTTCGGCGGCGTGACGCTGGCCTCGCTGTCCTCGGGCGGGCTGATGAACTGCGCGGGCGGGTCGGTGGTGGCGGGCTGGCAGGCGGTCAACCTCGCCATGCTGCCGTTCCTGACGCTGGCGGGCGCCGCGCTGGTCTGGCTGGCGCTTCGCCCCGGCAAGGCCTGAGGCTTCAGGCGTCGACCTTCGAGAAATCCTCGGGCGCCGGGTCCTTCCTGGGCTTGTCCGACCGGTCGACCCCCAGCATCAGCACGATGTTCTTCGCGACATAGAGCGTCGAGTAGGTGCCCACGATCACCCCGAAGGCCATGGCGAAGACGAAGCCCCGGATCACGTCGCCGCCGAAGACGAGCAGCACGATCAGCACCAGAAGCGTGGTCGAGGCCGTCATGATGGTGCGGCTGAGCGTTTCGTTGGCGGTCAGGTTCATCATCTGGCGCAGCGGCATGGCCTTGTACTTGGCCAGGTTCTCGCGCAGCCGGTCGAAGATCACGACGGTGTCGTTGACCGAATAGCCGAGGATCGTGAGCAGTGCGGCCACGATCGACAGGTCGAACCTGATCTGGAACAGCGCGAAGACACCCACCGTGACGATCACGTCATGGATCAGCGCCGCCACCGTGCCGACCGCGAACTGCCATTCGAAGCGCGCCCAGACATAGACGAGGATCCCCGCCGACCCTGCCGCCACGGCCAGCAGCGCCGTCCAGATCAGCTCGGACGAGACCTTGGGGCCGACCGATTCGACGCTGGGGAAGGTGATCGAGGGATCGACCGCCTTGAGCGCGTCCTCGACCTCCTGGATCACCTCGGGGGTGACCGCTTCCTCGCCTTCGCGCGCCGAGATGCGGATCATCGCGACGTTCTGGTCGTCGCGGAAGGCCGGGTCGAAAACCTCGGAGATCGTCACATCCCCCAGGTCCAGCCGCGCCAGCGCGTCGCGGTAGGCGCCCACGTCGACGGGAGAGGTGGTCTCGGTGCGGATCGTGGTGCCGCCCTTGAAGTCGATGCCGAGGTTCAGGCCCACGGTCGCCACCAGCAGGAGCGAGGCGACCACCGCCACCACCGAGGCGCCGAAGGTCACCCATTGCAGGCGGAAGAAGTCGATGCTGGTGACGGTGGGAACCAGCCGCAGACGCCAGGCCATGGGGTGCGCTCCTCAGACCGTGATGGTTTTCGGCTGCTTCCAGGCCATCCAGGTCTCGATGATCAGCCGCGTCACGTAGACGGCGGTGAACATCGAGGTCAGGATCCCCAGTCCCAGCGTGACGGCAAAGCCGCGCACCGCGCCCGACCCCAGCCAGAACATGATCAGCGCGGTCAGCAGCCCGGTCACGTTCGAATCCATGATCGCCGAGAAGGCGCGTTCGAAGCCCACCTCGACGGCGCGGCGCGGCGTCATGCCGGCGCGCAGTTCCTCGCGGATGCGTTCGTAGATCAGCACGTTGGCATCCACCGCCATGCCCATGGTCAGCACGATCCCGGCGATGCCCGGCAGCGTCAGCGTGGCGCCGACCAGCGACATCATAGCCACCACCAGCACCATGTTCACGGCGAGCGCGATGTTGGCCATCATGCCGAACCAGCCGTAGGACGCGACCATGTAGACCAGCACCATCGCCAGGCCGATGACCGCGGCACGGGCGCCCGCGTCGATGGAGTCTGCGCCGAGTTCCGGGCCGATCGTGCGTTCTTCAAGGAAGGTCATCTCGGCCGGCAGGGCGCCCGCGCGCAGCAGGACGGCAAGCTGCGTCGAATCCTCGACGGTGAAGGACCCGGTGATGATGCCCGACCCGCCGGGAATGCGGCTCTGGATCACCGGGGCCGAAATCACCTCGTTGTCCAGCACGATGGCGAAGGGGGCGCCGACGTTGGCGGCCGTGTAGTCGCCGAACTTGCGCGCGCCGGTGCTGTCGAAGCGGAAGCTGACCGCCGGGCGGTTGTTCTGGTCGAAAGAGGGCTGGGCGTCCACCAGTTCCTCGCCCGTCACCACCGGCGTCTCCTCGACGATGTAGTAGCGCCCGGGTTCGTCCATCGACGGCAAGAGCAGGTTGCGCGGCCCCGCGTTGCTGTCGGCCGAGGCGTTGGCGGACACGACATGGTTGAAGGTCAGCTTGGCCGTGGTGCCGATCAGCGCCTTGAGTTCGGCCGCCGATCCGATGCCCGGCACCTGGATCAGGATGCGGTTGTCGCCCTGGCGCTGGATCGTGGGTTCGCGCGTGCCGACCTCGTCCACCCGGCGGCGGATGATTTCCAGCGATTGCAGCATCGTGCGCGTGTCGGTGGCGGCGCGTTCGGCCTCGGATAGTTGCACCACGATCTCGCCCGCGTCGACCGTCACCTCGATGTCGTCCGACCCGATCCCGGTCAGCGTGACCATGGGCGAGGCGAGCGCCCGCACCGCTTCGACCGCGCGGGCCAGGCCTTCGGGCCTGCCGATCGACACCCGCAGCGTGCCGTCGGGCGAGGGGCGGCGCTGGATCGTGCCGACCTCGTCGCGCACCGCGCGCAGCGCGTCGCGCACCTCGGGCCAGAGCGCATCCATCCGCGCCTTGTAGACATCCTCGACACGCACCTCGGCCAGCAGGTGTGCCCCGCCCCGCAGGTCCAGCCCCAGCGCGACGAGGCCCGAGGGCATCCAGTCGGGCCAGAGCGCGCGGTCGGCGTCTTGCGCGGGGTCGGCAAAACCCGCCTTCTCGATCGCGGCCACGGCGTCGTTGTGACGCTCGACGCGCCCGTAGAAGACGTTGGGCAGGGCAAGGGCGATGCCCAGGGCGACCACGCCCCAGATCACCAGCCGTTTCCAGAGGGGGGTGCGGGGCATGGCCGGGTCAGGCGGCCGGTTCGGTCTTGGCGATGACCTGGGTGATCGTGTGCCGCGGGATGCGGACGCGCACGCCCTCGGCGATCTCGACCTCGAGGATGCCATCGTCGTTGACCTTGTGCACCTTGCCGAGGATCCCGCCGCCGGTCAGCACCTGGTCGCCGCGGCGCAGCGCCTCGACCATCGCCTTCTGCTCCTTCATCCGTTTCTGCTGCGGGCGGATCAGCAGGAAATACATGATCACGAAGATCAGGATCAGCGGGACGAAGGACGTAAACGCGGCCGCGGCACCGCCCGTCTGGGCGGTGATCTGCGCGAAGGCGGGGGTTGCGAACATGGGCGTCCTTTCGGGGCTCGGGCGCCGGGGCCAGCACGCCCCGGGAATAGCCCGCCATCTATGCGACGGGGCGCAGGCGCGCAAGGCGGGGGCCGTCACGAAACCGGCGCAAGGCCCTCTGTCGGATGCGCCGCGACCTCGGCGGCCAGACGCAGGAACCCCTCCGCCTGATGCGCCGCCGTCGCGCGGCCCTTGGCGGCGGTCGCCAGATGCGCCTGCCCCACCACGCCCGCCGGGTTGAGGTCGCGCGATATCCAGCCGTAGGAGACCGGCCCCACGGGCGGGACGGCCGCCCCCTCGGCCGAGGACCGGAAGTCGCGCGCGGCGGCCATGTCCACCGTCCCGGGCCGGAAGGCCAGCATCAGCGAGGTCTCGACATCCCCGCCGTGGATGCCGAACTGCGTCTCCTGCGCCTCGTACATCCCCGCGGGCAGGCCGAAGCCCATCCACTGGCACCTGACCGCCAGCATCCCCGCCTCGATCCGCAGCCGCCGCGCCAGGATGCCGATCAGGTCCAGGTTGCCGCCGTGGGAATTGACGATCACCAGCCGCCGCACCCCCGCCCGCGCCACCGTCCGCCCGATGGCGGCCCAGGCCTGAAGCGCGGTCTCGGCCGACAGGCTCAGCGTGCCCTGCGCCCAGAGGTGCTCGTCCGACTTGCCCACCGCCTGCACCGGCAGGATCAGCAGGTGCAGGCCCGCCGGGCAGCGCGCCGCGACCTCGGCCAGCATCCCCTCGGCGATCAGCGTGTCGGTCCCCACCGGCAGGTGCGGCCCGTGCTGCTCGATCGCCGCCGTGGGCAGGACGGCGACCGTCCCCTCGGGCGGCGGGAAGTCCGGCGCGCGCAGGTCGGCCCAGAGGCGCGCGGTCATGCCCCCGGACTCATGCCAGCGACGGCAGCGGCAGCGGCACCGGCACGGGCCGGCCGATCAGCCGGTCCATCTGCGCCGCCACCCGGGCCAGATGCGCGGCGCGGCTGCCGGGCGTGGACGAATCCATCAGGTAATGCGCCGCAAAGGCGGTGCGCCTGCGCGGCGAACACAAGAGCCCGATGCCGCGCAGGATCGTCCGCTTGCCGGGCGACCCCACCACCCAGGTCAGCCAGCGCGAGGCCCCGCAGGTGGTGAAGACGCCCAGCCGCCGCACATGCGTCAGGCCGGGGCGGATCGTGCGGTGCCTTTCGTCCGGCAGAAGGAACGCGACCCCGGGCAGGAAAACCCGCTCGAGCCAGCCCTTCAGCATCGCGGGCAGCCCGTACCACCAGGTCGGATAGATGAAGATCAGCGTATCCGCCCAGCGCACGTCGTCGAGATCGCGCGCCACCGCCTCGCGGTTGCCCGGGCCCTCGATGTAGACGCGCCAGTCTTCGCGCGACAGCACGGGCTGGAAGTCGCGCGCGTAAAGGTCGGCCAGCCGAACCTCGGCCCCCGCCGCCGCCAGCTTCGCCATCACCAGATCGCGCACCGCCGAGGTGAAGGACCCCTCTGCCGGGTGGCAGTAGACGACCAATGCGCGCATCCTACAGACGCTCCATCTCGCGGCCTACCCGGGCGAGGAATGCCGCCCGATCCCCAACGCTGGCACGGTTCATGTCGTACAGCGCAAGATACCGCAATGTCGCGGGCCTGCACAGGAATCGGAACGTCCGCGTGGCGATTTTCCGCGGCGGGTCACCCGCCAGCCACGACCTTGCCCATGTGCCGCCGTAGGTGGTGACGAAGGCGACCTTGCGGATATGCGTCAGCGAGGGCGCCACCTGCCCCGCCTGCATGCGGAACGACACGCCGGGCAGGAAGACGCGGTCGAAGTATCCCTTCAGGATCGCGGGCCAGCCGTAGTTCCAGACCGGCGCCACCACCACCAGCCCCTGCGCGGCGCGCAGGCGTGCCACGTGACCGGCCACGGGTCCGAGGTTGTCGGGGATGCTGTGGTAGGCCCGCCGCTCCGCCGCCGTCATCACCGGGTCGAACCCCTCGGCATGAAGGTCGCACAGATCGACCTCCCACCCCCGCGCCTCCAGCCGCGCCACCACCCCGGCCTTCAGCGCCGCCGAAAAGCTCTCGGGCACCGGATGGGCATGCAGGACCAGAACCCTCATGCGGCTTCATCTTGGCTCAAATACCCCGGGGGTGCGGGGGCAGAGCCCCCGCCGGGGCGCCCGCCGCCAGGCGGGCGCAACCTCACGGCCGCCGCATCCCGGCATAGTCATACATGCGCGCATAGTCCCAGTCCGGCCGGTCCCAGGAGATCATCTTGCCGGGGTTGAGCAGGCCCTTGGGGTCGGCCTCGCGTTTCAGCGCCAGCTGGCCCGGATCGGCCGACTGCCGCCCGCCTTCCTCCAGCGTGTAGCGGTGCGGGTTGAAGATGTGGACCCCGGCCGCCTCGTGCGCGGCCACGATCGCGTCGAGCCGCGCCTCGGTGGTGAAGCGCACGAGGCTCAGGCCCGCATAGATCGGCTGCGACCGGTCGCGCATGAATTCCAGGTGCTGGATCACCTCGCCCGGGAAGGCCGCACGGATCGCCTCGATCTTCGCCAGCATGTCGGGCCCGGCATAGAGCGCCTGCAGGTAGGTGATGGCCGGGTCCGCCTTCAGCGCGCGCAGCGTGGTGTGGTTCCAGCCGTATTCGAACACCGGCCCCGGCTCGCGCGGCCATCTGGTCTCGTCGCTGCGGTAGATGACGCGCGCGCCGGGATGGCGCGCGGTGAAGGTCAGGAAGCCGTCCATCGCATGCGGCGCGATCATCAGGCCGACCAGCGTGTCGCCCGCCTCCACATGCGGGGCGACCCTCGCAAACCAGGCCTTCGTCGTCGGCGGCTCGTAGACCGAGATCAGCTTCTTCAGGATGCCGTCCTCGCAGCCGAGGTCGCGGCCATAGGCCGCTGCCTGCGGGAAGTCCGGGAAGGTCACGAAGACGTCCACCCAGTCATGGGCGGGCGCCAGCGGCAGCTCGATCTCGGTGATGACCCCGTTGGTGCCATAGGCGTGCGACACGCGGTGCAGCGCCTCGCCGCGGAACTCGAGCACGCGCGGGACCGCCTCGCAGGTCGCCACGCGCAGGCGGATGATGTTGCCCAGATCGCGCAGCACGCCCCAGGTGCAGGACCCGATCCCCCCCGAGCCGCCCCCGATGAAGCCGCCGATGGTGGCGGTCGTGTGGGTCGAGGGGTGCATGCGCAGTTCCTGCCCGGAGATCGTGCGCAGGTGGTGGTCAAGGTCCCTGATCAGGCAGCCGGGCTGCACCACGCAGGAGCCGGGGCCGACCTTCACCACCCGGTCGAGATGGCGCATGTGCAGCACCACGCCGCCCGCCATCGGCATCGCCTGCCCGTAGTTCCCCGTTCCCGCCCCCCGCACCGTCACCGGCACGTCATGCGCATGGGCCGCGGCGAGGGCCTCGATCACCTCGGCCTCCGACCGCGGGGACACCACGAGGTCGGCCGTCAGGTGGTCCATGCGGGCCTTCAGCACCGGGGAATACCAGAAGAAATCCCGGCTCTTGGCCTTCACCGAGACGGGGTTGTCGTCCACTTCCAGATGCGCCACCGCCGCCCGGAAACCTTTCAGGTCCATGATGCCCCCATCAGGTGGTCGAGTTCAGCATAGTCCGGCAGGGTGCGGTCGATCACCCTGCCCGCGCGGATCACGATGCGGTCCGCCTCGGGGCGCGACAGCACCTCGGACCAGTCGCGGCCGCGGAAGATCACCAGATCGTCGCCATAGGCGGGCGGCGCGAAGCCGCAGGCCTTCGCCGGGTTGGCCAGCACCGCCTGCACCCAGTCGGGGCGGGAATGGTCCAGATGGCCGATCCGCGTCGCCTCGCGCAGCACTTCCGCCATGTCCATGTCGCCATAGGCATAGAACGGATCGCGCGTGTTGTCGGAGGCAAAGCTCACGTTGATGCCGCGCGCCGCCATCTCGTGCACCAGCGTCACCCCGCGCCTGCGCGGCGTGCGGCCCGCCTGGCGGTCCTGCAGGTAGAGGTTGCACATCGGCAGGCTGACGACATGCAGCCCCGCCTTCGCCACCAGGTCCAGCGTCTCCAGCGCCGCGCCTTCGTCCATTGCCGAGACCGAACAGCAGTGGCCAACCACCACGGGGGCGGAAAAGCCTGTGGCCAGAACCTCTTCCGCGACGATCCTCAGGCAGTTCACCTCCGCGTCCATGGTCTCGTCGACATGCAGGTCGACGGGCAGGCCGCGGTCCTCGGCCATCCTGAGGACCAGCCGGATACGGTCGCGGATGTCGGGCATCGGATAGGGCACCATGCCCAGCACGCCGCCCACCTCGGCCACAAGGTCGGCGGTGGCGCGGAAGGGGCCGTCGGCCGCCACACCCTCGGCCCCCACCAGACAGACCGCCTGCAGGTCGATCCTGCCGCGCCATTCGGCCCGCATCTCGGCGAAGACCCCGAAGGAAACCGCATCCTGCGGCGGGATGCTGTCCAGATGCGTGCGGATCGCCCGCGTGCCATGCGCAAAGGCGCAGCGCAGCGAGAAGTCCATCCGCGCCCGCACGTCTGCGGCCCGCCAGTGCGCGTCGCGGTCGGCGCCGACGGCCGCCAGCGCGCCGAAGAACGTCCCGTCCGGGTTCGGTGACCGCGGCCAGATATGCCCCTTGTCCAGATGCGTGTGCATGTCGACGAAGGCGGGCAGGACGAGGCAGCCCCGCAGGTCCACCTCCACCCCCTGCCCGAAGGCGTGCCGCACCAGCCCCCCCGCCTGCCCCAGAAGGCAGGCCGGGACGGTCGCGTTGACAAAGCGCCAGGGGCCGGGCGGCAGGATCATTCGCGTTTCACCGCCGATTCGTGCCACTTGCGCAGAGCCATGTGGCTCAGGAACGACAGGCTCGCGAAGATCACCACCCCCATGACGGCGATCAGCAAGAGCGCCGCGAACATCCGGGGGATGTTCAGCCGATACCCGGCCTCGAGGATGCGGAAGGCAAGCCCCGAGCCGATGCCGCCCGTGCCCGCCACATATTCCGCGACAATCGCCCCGATCAGCGCCAGCCCGCCGGCGATGCGCAGGCCGCCGAGGAAATAGGGCAAGGCGGACGGCAGTTGCAGGTAGCGCAGCCGCTGCCAGCGCGTCGCGCCGTAGATGCGGAACAGGTCGCGCAGGTTGTGGTCGGTGGAGTTCAGCCCCAGCGTGGTGTTCGACAGGATCGGGAAGAAGGCGACGATCCAGGCACAAAGAAGCAAACCGACCGTCCGGTTTTCCACATAGATGAAGATCAGGGGCGCGATCGAGACCACCGGCGTGACCTGCAGGATCACGGCATAGGGGTAGAAGCTGAGTTCGGCAAAGCGGCTCTGGTTGAACAGGACCGCCAGCCCCACGCCGCCCGCCACCGCCACCGCCAGCGCCATCAGCGTGATCCGCAGCGTGACCAGCATCGCCTCGAACAGCATCGCCCAGTCCTTGACCAGCGTCTCGACCACGCGGCCGGGGCCGGGCAGCAGATAGGGGGGGATCTCGTTCCAGACGACCAGACGGTCCCACAGGATGACGATGGCGGCGAAGACCACGGCCGGCAGCACCCAGCGCGCCACCCGGTCGATCCGCAGGGCGCGCGCGCGGCGGGCCTCGGCGGCATCGACCTCGGCCTCGGTGGTCAGGCGGGCGGGCGCGTCCTCGGCGAGGCTCATGGCGCGCGCCCCTTGCCGCAAATTCCTTCGAAGGAATTTGCAAGTTTCTTCAAGGAAACTTGCGCGCCCCTCATGCCGCATCCCCCATCGCCGCATGCAGCGCGCGGGACGCCACCTGGCACTGCGCGGCATAGTCGGCCGAGGTGCGGAAATCCTCGCCGCGGGGATAGGGGGCGGTGACCAGCAGTTCCTCCACCACCCGGCCCGGGCGCGGGGCCATCACGATGATGCGGTCCGACAGGAACACGCTTTCAAACACCGAATGGGTCACGAAGATCACCGTGCAGCCGATCTTTTCCCGCAAACTTAGAAGGTCGGTGTTCAGCCGGTGGCGGGTGATCTCGTCAAGTGCCGCGAAGGGCTCGTCCATCAGGATCAGCGCGGGGTTCGTCACCAGCGCGCGGGCGATGGAGACGCGCATCTTCATGCCGCCCGACAGCTCGCGCGAATGGCTGTCGGCAAAGGCGGCCAGGCCGACGAGGTCCAGCGCCTGCATCACCTGGTCGCGCACCTCGGCGAAGGCGTGGCCCTTCAGGCGGAACGGCAGCCAGACGTTCTGCGCCACCGTCGCCCAGGGCATCAGCGTGGGTTCCTGGAACACCACGCCCAGATCGGCCCGGCCGCCGTCCCACAGGATGCGGCCCGAGGTCACCGGCATCAGCCCCGCGATCAGCCGCAGGGCGGTGGACTTGCCGCAGCCCGACGGCCCGAGCAGCGAGACGAAATCGCCCTGGTGCACGGCCAGGTTCATGTCGCGCAGGGCCTGCACGCCGCCCGAGAAGGTCTTGGCGACATGGCTCATCGTCAGCACCCGGGGGCGCTGGCCCAGGGCGGCGATGGGGCGGCGGATCAGGTCGGACATGGGTGCGTGCAAGGTGCCGGGCGGGCGGGCAGGCCCGCCCGGCAGGATCAGGTCAGTTGGCAGGCTTGAGGTCCATCCCCACGCCCTTGCCGACGAAAGAGGTGTTGATCGTGCCTTTCCAGTCGATGGCGCCGTCGACCACGCCCGCCTCGACCATCTTGTCGAAGAAGCCCTTCACCGCATCCTCGGTC
>CAZCPY010000055.1:0-19334 GCA_964499865.1 uncultured Rhodobacterales bacterium
CTGCCGCCGCACGACCTGTTCCACAAGGGCCTTCTGCGCACCTTCCAGATCGCGCACGAATTCGGCTCGATGACGGTGCGCGAGAACCTGATGATGGTCCCCGCCCGCCAGTCGGGCGAAACGCTGTGGAACGCCTGGTTCCGCCGCGGCAAGGTCGCGTCCGAGGAACGCCGCATCCGCGACAAGGCCGACGAGGTGCTGGAGTTCCTGACCATCAGCCACCTGGCCGACCAGAAGGCGTCGCAGATCTCGGGGGGACAGAAGAAGCTGCTGGAGCTTGGCCGCACGATGATGGTCGATGCCAGGGTCGTCTTCCTGGACGAGGTGGGCGCGGGGGTGAACCGCACGCTGCTGAACACCATCGGCGACGCGATCATCCGGCTGAACCGCGAACGCGGCTACACCTTCTGCGTGATCGAGCACGACATGGATTTCATCGCCCGCCTCTGCGACCCGGTGATCGTGATGGCCGAGGGCAAGGTGCTGGCCCAGGGCACGCCCGCCGAGGTCAAGGCCGACGAGCGGGTGATCGAGGCCTATCTGGGCACGGGGCTGAAGAACAAGGTCAAGGAGGGCGCGGCGTGACGACGACGTGCGCTCGTATCCTAAGCCGATCCGCCCTTGTCCCTCTGGCACTCGGCGAAGCCGCCCCCGCGCGGGCCGAGCGCCCCATCACGCCGGAAGCCCCCTGCACAGCCGACGCGGCCAGATTTTCCGCAACCGCGCCCGGGTTCATCCCCGATGCGACCAGCGTGCGCGCCGCCATCGACGGCATGCTGGCGCAGAACGGACGGCCCGAACCCACCAGCCCCGGCGTTGCCCCGATCGACCCGGGCAAGGTCCGGACCGGCGTTTCGCCGACCTTCCCGCTGTTAGTTTCGGAAAAGGCGGACACGGTCGCCTTCGCCACCCTGGTCCGCGAACCGGCCCCGCAGGTGGAGATGTCCCGCCATGCGCAAGAGACCGGGGACCGCGCGGCACCGGCCTGCCACGCCCGGACCTTCAAGCTACTGCGCGGTCAACTCCTGAATCCGGGGGGCTTCTGATGACCGCGCCCTTCCTGATCGGCGAGGGCATGACCGGCGGCTACGGCGCGGCCGACATCCTGCATGGCTGCACCATCGCGGTGGACCCCGGCGAGATCGCGGTGATCGTGGGGCCCAACGGGGCGGGCAAGTCCACCGCGATGAAGGCGGTGTTCGGGATGCTGCGCCTGCGGGCGGGACAGGTGCGGCTGATGGGGGAAGACATCACCGCGCTGTCGCCCCAGGCCCGCGTCGCCAGGGGCATGGCCTTCGTGCCGCAGACGCAGAACATCTTCACCTCGATGACGGTCGAGGAAAACCTCGAGATGGGCGCCTTCCTGCGCCGGGACGACATCAGGGCGACGATGGAGCAGGTCTACCACCTGTTCCCCGTCCTGAAGCAGAAGCGGCTTCAGGCGGCGGGCGAACTGTCCGGCGGGCAGCGCCAGCAGGTCGCCGTGGGCCGCGCCCTTATGACCCAGCCCAGGGTGCTGATGCTGGACGAACCGACGGCAGGCGTCAGCCCGATCGTGATGGACGAATTGTTCGACCGCATCATCGAGGTCGCGCGCACCGGGATTTCCATCCTGATGGTGGAACAGAACGCGCGCCAGGCGCTGGAAATCGCTGACAAGGGGTATGTCCTCGTGCAAGGATCGAACCGCTTCACCGACACCGGCAAGGCACTGCTCGCCGACCCGGAGGTCCGACGCTCATTCCTCGGAGGCTGACACAATGACCAGAACGATTGCCCTGACCGCCCTTGCAGTGATCCTGGCCGCCCCGGCGCTGGCGCGCCCGGTGCTGTACACCTGCAAGTTCACCGAACGCTGCACCGAAGGCGGCTGCGAGTCGACTCGCGACACCTACCAGTTCCGGCTGGACGTCGAAACCGGCGAAGGGTCGATGCTGGCCGAAGGCAAGCAGTGGGACGGCATCGCGGTGGAGTCGGACGGCACGCAGTCCTATTTCTTCGTGAACAGCGCCGGGGTCGAGATGGTGACGATCAACCAGGAAAGCGACAACGTGGTCTATACCGGCCACATGGGCTTTGGCGCCGACCTCAGCACCTACCAACTGACCGGCACCTGCCTGCGCCAATGACGCGGGATACCTGACCGCCGTGGATCTTCTGAACGCCCTTGTCGCCTTCCTGAACTTCGTCTTCGTGCCGGCTGTCGCCTATGGCGCGCAGCTGGCGCTGGGTGCCCTCGGCGTCACGCTGATCTACGGCGTGCTGCGGTTTTCCAACTTCGCCCATGGCGACACGATGGCGATCGGCACCGCCGTCACCATCCTGGTGACCTGGACGCTGCAGGCGGCGGGCGTCACGCTCGGGCCCCTGCCGGTCGCGCTGCTGGCGCTGCCGTTCGGCATCGCGGCCTGCGCGGGCCTCGTGCTGGCCTCCGACCGCACCGTCTACCGCTTCTACCGCCGGGTGCGGGCCTCGCCGGCGGTGCTGACGATCGTGTCGCTGGGCGTGATGCTGGTGATGAACGGCCTCGTCCGCTTCCTGATCGGCGTGGAGGAAATCACCTTCGCCGATGGCGAACGCTTCGTCGTCTCGGCCCAGGGCTTCCGCGCCGCGACCGGCCTCGCGGAGCCGCTGGCGATCCGCACCACGCAGGTGGTGACGCTGGTGGTGGCGGTGATCACGGTGGCCTGGCTGTTCTGGTTCCTGGGCCGCACCCGCACCGGCAAGTCGATGCGGGCATTCTCCGACAACGAGGACCTCGCACTTCTGTCCGGCATCAACCCCGAGCGTGTGGTGGCGGTGACCTGGATCATCTGCGCCGCGCTGGCCACCATCGCGGGGGTGCTGTACGGCCTCGACAAGTCGTTCCGCGCCTTCACCTATTTCCAGCTCTTGCTGCCGATCTTCGCCGCCGCCATCGTCGGCGGCCTGGGCTCGCCCGTGGGGGCGCTGGCGGGCGGCTTCGTCATCTCGTTTTCCGAGATCATGGTGACCTACGCCTGGAAGAAGGTGCTGGGCTACCTCGCCCCGGAAGGCTGGGAGCCCGCGGGGCTGGTGCAGATCCTGTCCACCGACTACAAGCTGGCGGTCAGCTTCGCGATCCTGATCCTTGTGCTGCTGTTCCGGCCCACGGGCCTGTTCCGGGGGAAATCGGTATGATCCGCGCGCGACCGTCGGTCATGTTCGCGCTGATGGCGGCGCTGTTCTTCGTCACCGGCTACATGGAAAGCTGGCCCTTCGCGCTGCGGGTGCTGAACTTCGCGCTGATCTTCTCGGTGCTGTCGCTGGGGCTGAACATCCAGTGGGGCTATGCCGGGCTGTTCAACGTGGGCATCGTGGGTTTCGTCGCGCTGGGGGGGCTGGCGGTGGTGCTGGTCGCCGCCCAACCCTCGCCCGGGGCCTGGGAGGCGGGCGGGCCCGGCATCCTGCTGGCGCTCGCGCTGGGGGCGCTGAGCATCGTCGCGGCGATCCTGTTCTGGCGGCGCATGCGACCCGGCCGCCTGCGCACCCTGGGCCTCGTGGCGATCCTGGTCGCTGGCTTCATGCTCTACCGGGCGGTCCTCGATCCCGCCGTGCAGGCGGTCGAATCGCTGAACCCCGCGACCTACGGCAATCTGGGCGGCCTGGGCCTGCCGATCATCCTGTCCTGGCCCGCGGGTGCCCTCCTGGCCGCGGGTGCGGCCTGGCTTACGGCCCGCATCGCCCTGGGCCTCAGGTCGGACTATCTGGCCATCGCCACGCTGGGCATCGCCTGGATCGTCGTCACCGTGATCGGGCAGGAGGACTGGCTGTCCCGCGGGGTCAAGAACATCAACGGCCTTCCCCGGCCGGTGCCCTTCGAGGTCGACCTGCAGGCGGCGCCCTGGTTCCAGGCGCTGGCCGAACGCCTGGGGGCCGATCCCGTCGGGCTGTCCAGCATCGTGGTCGGGGTGTCCTTTGCGCTGCTGTTCCTGGCCGTGCTGGTGCCGCTGGTGATCCTGATGGAACTGGCGCTGAAATCGCCGTGGGGCCGGATGATGCGCGCCATCCGCGACAACGAGGTCGCGGCCGAAGCGATGGGCAAGGACGTCACCCGCCGACACCGCCAGGTCTTCGTGCTGGGCGCGGCGATCATGGGGGTCGGAGGGGCGATGTATGTCACCTTCCTCGGCACGCTGACGCCCAACACCTACATCCCGCTGACCTTCACCTTCCTGATCTGGGTGATGGTGATCGTCGGCGGGTCGGGCAACAACTGGGGCGCCGTGCTGGGCGGCCTGCTGATCTGGTGGCTGTGGAACATCGCCGAACCGCTGGGCGCCACCGCCATGGGCTGGCTGACCGACGGCATGCCGGACGGCGCCCTGAAGACGCGGCTCGAGGACTCCGTGGCCCATACCCGCCTGCTGACGGTGGGGGTCATCCTGCTTCTGGTCCTGCGCTTCAGCCCCCGCGGCCTTCTGCCCGAGAAGTGACCGTTTCCGACATGCGATGTCGGATCGGGGCGGAATCCCCTGCACAACGGCGCTAATCAGGGGCAACCAGACCGGAGGCCCCGATGAAGACCCACACCCGCGTTCTTGTCATCGGCGGCGGCGTCGTCGGCTGTTCGGTGCTGTATCACCTGACCAAACTCGGCTGGTCGGACGTGATGCTGGTGGAACGGTCGGACCTGACCTCGGGCTCCACCTGGCACGCCGCGGGCGGGTTCCACACGCTGAACGGCGACACCAACATGGCCGCCCTGCAGGGCTACACGATCCGCCTCTACAAGGAGCTCGAGGCGATCACCGGCATGTCCTGCGGCCTGCACCACGTGGGCGGCATCACGCTCGCCGACACGCCGGAACGCTTCGACATGCTCAAGGCAGAACGCGCCAAGCACCGCTACATGGGGCTGGATACCGAGATCCTGACGCCCGAGGAGGTGACGAAGTTCACCGACGGGCTGGTCAACGTGACCGGCGTCCTCGGCGCGCTCTACGACCCGCTCGACGGCCACCTCGATCCCTCGGGCACCACCCACGCCTATGCCAGGGCCGCCCGCATGGGCGGGGCCGAGATCGTCCTGCACAACCGCGTGCTGGAGACGAACCCCCATCCCGAGGGCTGGGAGGTGGTGACCGAAAAGGGCACGATCATCGCCGAACACCTGGTCAACGCCGCGGGCCTCTGGGCGCGCGAGGTCGGCGCCATGGCGGGCGTCTACCTGCCGCTCCTGCCGATGGCGCACCAGTATCTGGTCACCGAGGACATCCCCGAGATCATGGCCTACCTCGCCCGCGGCCGCGAGTTCCCGCATGTCATGGACCCGGGCGGCGAATCCTACCTGCGCCAGGAAGGCCGCGGCCTCTGCATCGGCTTCTACGAGAAACCCTGCGAGCCCTGGGCCGTCGACGGCACCCCCTGGACCTGGGGGCAGGAACTGATGAGCGAGGCCTTCGACAAGATCGAGGACTCGGTCGCCTTCGCCTGGCGCCGCTTCCCGGTGCTGGAACGGTCGGGCGTCAAGCGGGTGATCCACGGCCCCTTCACCTTCGCCCCCGACGGCAACCCGCTGATCGGCCCGGTCCCGGGCCTCAGGAACTACTGGTCCGCCTGTGCGGTCATGGCGGGCTTTTCCCAGGGCGGCGGCATGGGGCTTTCGCTGGCGCAGTGGATGATCCACGGCGAAGTCGAACGCGACCCCCGCGGCTTCGACGTGGCCCGTTTCGGCGGATGGACCTCGCCGGGCTACACGGTTCCCAAGGTGATCGAGAACTACCGGATGCGGTTCTCCGTCTCCTACCCGAACGAGGAACGCCCCGCCGCCCGCCCCTTCCGCACCACGCCGATGTACGAAGTGTTCGACCGGATGAACGCCGTCTGGGGCCAGCAGTACGGGCTGGAGGTGGTGAACTACCACGCCCTGCCAGGCGAGCCCCGGCTGGAAACGCCCACCTTCAAGCGGTCGAACGCCTGGGAAGCGACCAAGGCCGAGGTGCACGCCGTGCGCACTGCCGTCGGCATCAACGAGGTGCAGAACTTCGGCAAGTATCGCATCGCCGGACCCCGCGCGCGCGCCTGGCTCGACCGGATCATGGCGGGTGCCATCCCGAAACCCGGCCGCCTGTCGCTGACGCCGATGCTCGCGCCTTCCGGCAAGATCATCGGCGACTTCACCGTCACCTGCCTGACCGAGACCGAGTTCCAGCTGACCGCCAGCTACGGCGCCCAAGGCTGGCACGAGCGCTGGTTCCGTCAACATGAAGAACCGGGCGCAAGCATAGAGAACATCTCGGATTCCCGCTCCGGCTTCCAGATCGCCGGGCCGCTGGCCACCGAACTTCTGAACCGCGTCGCAAGGCCCCACGACCCCCTGCGCTTCATGGACGCGCGGCGCATGACCGTAGGCATGGCCAACGCCATCGTCCAGCGCGTCAGCTACACCGCCGACCTCGGCTACGAGATCTTCACCGACCAGATGTCGGTGCGCCACCTCTGGGACGTGCTGACCGAGGCCGGCAGGGACCTGTCCCTGCGCCCCTTCGGCATGCGGGCGATGATGTCCCTGCGCCTGGACAAATGGTTCGGCTCCTGGGGCCGCGAGTTCTCGCCCGACTACACCCCGCTTGAGACCGGCCTCGACCGCTTCATCCGCTGGAACAAGCCCGCCGACTGGATCGGCCGCGCCGCCGCCCTGGCGGAAAAGGCCAGCGGGCCCCGCCGGAAACTCGTTCCCTTCGTGGTGGACGCCGACGACGCCGACGTCACCGCATGGGAGCCGATCTGGCTCGACGGTGCGGTCGTTGGCTTCTGCACCTCGGGCGGTTTCAGCCATTGGACCGGCCTGTCGGTCGCCCAAGGCTTCCTGCCCGCCGACCGCGCGCAGGACGGCACAAGGGTCGAGATCGAAATCCTCGGCCAGCGCCTCCCCGCCCGCGTGCACCTGGCGCCGATCTGGGACGACGGCGGCCGGATGCGGGCCTGACCGCACCGCTTCATCTTGGCCCAAATACCCCGCGGGGGTCCGGGGGCGCGAAGCCCCCGGGGGCGCCGCCGGCGCCACGCCACCGCGCAAGGCAAATTCCTTGAAGCAAGGAATTTGCAAATTTCTTTCTTCAAGAAATTTGCCCTAGCCTGACGCCCATGGTGCCGATCCTCCTCCTCGCCGCCGGCGCCTCGTCGCGCATGGCACCGGCCGACAAGCTGCTGCAGCCCGTGGACGGCATGCCCCTCCTGCGCCGCAGCGCGCTGGCGGCGCTGGCCAGCGGCGCGCCCGTCGTCTGCACCCTGCGCCCCGACCGCCCCGCCCGGCGCGCCGCCGTCGCGGACCTGCCCCTGACCCTGGTCGAGGTGCCCGATAGCGCGACCGGCATGTCGGCCTCGCTGCGGGCGGGGCTTGCGGCCCTGCCCGCGGGCGCGGAGGGGGTCATGGTGCTGCCTGCCGACATGCCGGGATTCACGGCGCACGCCCTCGCGCAACTGCTTGCGCTGGCGCGGGAAGCTCCCGACCGCATCCTGCGCGGGGCGACGCCGGACGGCCGTCCCGGCCACCCGGCGGTGTTTCCCGCCGACCTGATCCCGGGCCTTCTGCGCATCACCGGCGACGAAGGCGGCCGGTCGGTGCTCCGGGCCCATGCGGGCCGCGTCATCCTCGTTCCCCTGCCGGGGGACAGCGCGATCCTCGACCTCGACACGGCCGAAGACTGGGCCGCCTTCCGCCGCTCACGCGGCGAGTAGCACCCGCGCCTCGTGCGCCTTGAGCGTCAGCCGCGCCCCGGGCCAGGCGGTGCCGCCCGCAAGGTCGGGGAACAGCGCGCAAAGCTCGGCCCGCGCCTCGTCCGCCATCCCGGCCAGCACCGCGCCGCCGGGCTGGAAGCTTTCGGTCCAGGCACCTTCGGCCTTGATCACCTCGTGGCCATCGCACATCACATGCAGGTAGCTGACCGCCCGCGGCGCGGCCCGCGTGATGCCGGGGCGGCCGACCAGGTGCACGGCGGCCACCAGCACCTCGGCCTCCCCGAACAGCATCTCGGCCCGCGGGCCCGCCACCAGCATACGGTGCTGCGGCGAGACGGCCATGTCGCGCGCAGGCACACCCGGCCCCAGCGCGCCCCGCGCGATCCGCACCGGCGCAAGCGCCGGGCGCAGCACCAGATCCGCCGGCGTCAGGTCGCGCCGCCCGCACCAGACCAGAGCACGATACCCGTTGTCGCGCGTCAGCACGCGGTCGCCGGGCCGAAGCGTCTCGACCGGCCGCGGCCCGCGGTCGGTGGCGATGCGTGTGCCGGGGGTGAAGCAGGGAATGACCTTCTCGATTTCCGTGAAGGTCATCGTGCCCGCGACGGTCATGTCGGGGTTGTAGAAGGTGATCGTCCCCGCCTCGGGATCCGTCGGATCGTACACGACATCGGTGAAGGTCTTGCCCCAGGCCGTCAGGTCCAGGGTGTCGAGGTCGCCGTTGCCGGGATCTTCGCCGCCCGTGGCCACATCGCCTGCGCCGCCCAGGACCGTGTCGTTGCCGGTGCCGCCGTCCAGGCGGTCGGCGCCGGTGCCGCCGTCCAGCAGGTCCGCGCCCTGCCCGCCGGACAGGCTGTCGCCGTCGGCGCCGCCGTAGAGCCTGTCGTTGCCGGCGCCGCCGAAGACCGAGTCGGCGCCTTCGTCGGCGAGGATCTGGTCGTTGTCGGCCCCGCCATCCAGCGTGTCCGCCCCGGTGCCGCCGTACAGCGTGTCGTCCCCGGCCTCGCCCAGAACGCTGTCGTTGTCGGCCCCCGCGTATACGCTGTCGTTGCCGGTGCCTGCGGTGATGCTGTCGGCGCCCTCGTTGCCGTCGATGTAATCGGCGCCGTCGCCGCCCGACAGGCTGTCGCCGCCCAGGCCGCCGCCCAGCGTGTCGTTGTCATCCCCGCCCGTCAGCGTGTCGACCCCGTCGCCGCCGAACAGCCAGTCGGCTCCCGCCGCCCCGTCGAGCGAATCGTCGCCCGTCCCGCCGTCCAGCGAATCGTTGCCCGCGCCGCCGAAGACGCGGTCGTCTTCCGAACCGGCAAAGACCGTGTCGTTGCCGATGCCGCCGTCGATGCTGTCGGCGCCCTCGTTGCCGTCGATGTAGTCGGCGCCGTCGCCGCCCGACAGGCTGTCGGCCTCGAGCCCGCCCCCCAGCGTGTCGTCGCCCGCGTCGCCCAGGACCGTGTCGCGGCCCGCACCGCCGAACAGCGTGTCGTTTTCCGTCCCGCCGTCCAGGCTGTCGTTGCCGTCGCCGCCCTCCAGGCTGTCGGTGCCGGTGCCGCCCGACAGGCTGTCGGTGCCGGCGCCGCCGAACAGCCGGTCGTTGTCGGCCCCGCCCAGAAGCGTGTCGTTGCCCACCCCGCCCGAGATGGTGTCGTCGCCCGCGCCGCCGTCGACCGAGTCGTTGTCGGCAGGTTGCGTGCGGAACTGGATGTCCGACACGCGGATCGCCTGCTGGGCGTTGGCGAGGTCGGTGTATTCGATGGTGAAATAGGCGACCGGCCCGGCAATGGTGAACAGCGCCGATCCGGCGACGCTGTCGGGCGCGATCGCCCCGCCGGTCGCGGTGACGGTGCCGCCCGTCGCCGTCAGGCCGGCCGAGCTTTCGGTGGCGGTGACCGCAATCTCGTTGCCGTTCGCGTCATAGGCCCGCACGATCACCTGGTCGGTGAACCCCGACCGGTCGATGTCGGACACGCGGAAGGCCACATCGGTGACCGCGTCCTGATAGCCCGAACCGGCGATGGCTGCGAAGTCGACCCGCACCATGCCGACGGCATTGGTCCCGCCATCCGCGGGGCGGTAGAATTCGGCGCTGGAGTTCGGGTTGAAGGTCTCGCCCGGGCTGGTGTAGATCGGCGCCTCGCGTTCCCCCAGCGACCCGTTGCCGGTGGATTCCACGGTGAAGGTCTCGCCCGTGACCGAAGGCGTGAAGGTCATCGAGACGTTGATGCCGCCGGTGTCCTGCGAAAAGCCGCCCGCAAGGTTGGTCTCGTCGGCGCCTGCCTGGGTCCAGTTGAAGTCGAGCGATGCGGGCGCGCTGGTCGCAGGGCCGGCGTCGATCTGGTCGGCGCCGTCGCCGCCGGTGATCGTGTCGTTGCCGAGGTTGCCGGCGATCGTGTCGGCGCCCGCGCCGCCCGCGATCACGTTGGCGCCCGCGTCGCCGGTCAGGTTGTCGGCCGACCCGCCGCCGGTGATGTTCTCGAACATCGACAGCGTGTCGGTGCCTTCCGCGCCCGAGGCGCCGTTGGTGGCGAGGTTGACGGTGACGCCGCCGGTCGCGTTGGAATAGTCGACCGTGTCGACCCCCGTGCCGCCGGACAGGCTGTCGTTGCCGGTGCCGCCCTCGATGGTGTCGGCGCCCGCGCCGCCGCTGATCGTGTCGGCGCCCGCGCCGCCGCGCAGGATGTTGTTGCCGCCATCGCCGGTGATGTTGTCGTTGCCCGACCCGGTGATGACATTCTCCACCCCCGAGATCTGGTCGGTGCCCTCGCCCGTGGCCTGGTTCGACCCGGCGGCCAGGTTGACCACCATCGCTGCGGTCACCGTGGCATAGCTGACGGTGTCGTTGCCGTTGCCGCCCTGGATCGTGTCGTTGCCGGTGCCGCCGAAGAACAGGTCGTCGTCATCGCCGCCGAACAGCCCGTCCGCGCCGCTGCCGCCGATCAGCGTGTCGGTGCCGGTGCCGCCATAGAGCGAGTCCGCGTTGTTGCCGCCGTCGAGCGAATCGTTCCCCGCCTGACCGTTCAGCGTGTCGTTGCCATCGCCGCCGAACACCGTGTCGTTGCCGTCCTGCGCGTTGACGACATCGGCGCCGCCGAAGGCGTTGATCAGGTCGCCCGCATCGTTCGATCCGGTCAGCGTTTCGCCGCTGCCGGAGCCGTTGATCGTCGCCATGGCTGCTTCGCACCCCGCACCCCGCAGGCCCGGGGCGCGTTCTGCGCCCGTCCCCGCGCGACAGGGATCGGCCCGCAAGCCGGATTTTCTGTGGTGCGCCCGTGCCATGGGGCGGCGAATTCGAGGTAAGTTTGCGGCAAACCCAACGGAAACGGGGGCCCTTGCGGGGCCCCCGTCCCTGCCGCCCCGTCGGGGCGGCGGCTGCATAACCCTTGGATCAGACGCGCAGCAGCGCGGCCTCGTGCTTCTTCAGCGTGCGGCGGGCGGCGGTATAGCTGCCCAGGCCCTCGATGGTCTTGAGCTCGGGGAAAAGCTCGAAGATTTCCTGCCGCTGCCCGTTGCCCATGCCCTTGAGCGTGTAGTCGCCGGGCTGGAAGCTTTCGGTCCAGGCGCCGTCGGCCAGCACGACCTCGTGGCGTTCGAACATGAAGTGCAGGTAGGTGACGCCCGCGCTTTCGATGCCCATGACGCCGCGGCCCGACACCAGATGCTTGGCCGCGACCAGCACCTCGTGGTCCTCGAAATACAGCGCGGTGCGGTCGTTCGCCACCAGCATGCGGTGGTTGGGCGACACGATCATGTCGCGCTCCGGCAGTCCCTCGCCAAGCGACCCCTTGCGGATCAGCACCGGCTTAAGGTGCGGGTTCGCCTGCAGGTTGCCCCAGTCGAGGTGCTTCGACCCGGTCCAGGCGATTTCCTGGATGCCGTTGTCGCGGGTGACGACCTTGTCGCCGGCGCGCAGCTCCTCCACCGGGATTTCGCCGCGCGGCGTGGCGATCAGCGTGCCGGGGGTAAAGCAGGGGATCACGTTCTCGATGTTGACGAAATCCAGCGTCCCCGTGGGATTGCCGTCGGCGTCGAGGAAGGTGACCGTCCCGTTTTCCGGGTTGTCGTCAGCATAGACGATCGACAGCGGGCCCGATCCGCGCAGGTCCAGCGTGTCGAAGTCGTCGCCGCCTTCGTTGCCGTCCACCTGGTCGTTGACGCCGTTGCCGCGCACGTCCACGACGATCAGGTCACGGTCGGCGCCGCCATAGACGCTGTCGGCCCCCTCGCCGCCGCGCAGCGTGTCGTTGCCGCGGTTGCCGTAGAGGTCGTCCTCGTCGACGCCGCCGTCGATGACGTCGTTGTCGAAGCCGCCGTAGATCGTGTCGTCGTCGTCGCGGCCATAGATCGTGTCGGCGCCCAGGCCGCCGTAGATCAGGTCGGTGTTGTTGTCGGTGACCAGATCGCCCGCCGCGTCGGGAATGTTCACCGCCTCGGGGAAGCTGTCGTCCAGGCCGCCGTAGATCAGGTCATCGCCCGACTTGCCGCGGATCTCGTCGGCGCCCTCGTTGCCGACGACGGTGTCGTCGCCGAGGCCGCCCGAGATCGTGTCGTTGTCGAAGCCGCCGTCGATGTCGTCGTTGTCGGCGCCGCCGAAGATCACGTCGCGGTCGTCGCCGGTGCGGATGGTGTCGTCGCCATACCCGCCATAGACGGTGTCGAGGTCGTTCAGCGGATCGGCGTCGGCCGGGTAGAGGCCCGGATAGCCCAGATCGGGCAGCGGGTTGGCGCCGCCGGTGACGATGCTGTCGTCGCCCTGCCCGCCACGCACGCTGTCGCTGCCCGACCCGCCGGTCAGGTCGTCGTCGCCGGTGCCGCCGCTCAGCGTGTCGTCGCCCGACCCGCCAAGCGCCTCGTCATTGCCCGCGCCGCCGGACAGGCTGTCGTCGTCGGTGCCGCCCGACAGGCGGTCGTCGCCCTGCTGGCCATAGATCGTGTCGCTGCCCGACGACCCCGCGGCCCGGTCGTCGCCGGTGCCGCCGTAGACCAGGTCGTTGCCGTCGCCCGCCTGGATCGTGTCGTTGCCGTCAAAGCCGAAGATGCGGTCGTCGTTGGGCCCCGGGTCCAGCAGCGCGTCGCCGTTGTCGACGAAGTCGCCATCGGGGTCGCCCGCATAGTCGCCGTCGATCAGGTCGTCGTCGTCGGTGCCGAAGACCAGGCCGTCACGGTCGTCCGGAACGTTGTCGACGCTGTCGGAGATCTGGAAATACTCGACCGAGCCTTCCAGGTAGGCGTTGAGGTTGTTCAGCAGGAAGGGGTCGGAATTCGACTGCCCCGCGCCGATCATCCAGGTCTGGTTCTCGCCGCCCTGGTCCATCGTCAGCCCCGGGGGGGTGTCGGACGTCGCCGAGGCGCCGGTCGTCGCGTTCTCGATCGACAGGTAGCCGCCTTGAGCCTGGTCCCAGGAATAGGTCAGCGTGATGTCGTCGCCCGGGTTCACGAAGCCCGCGTCGGTGGAATAGGTGAAGCTGCCCGCGGTGCTTTCGTGGGTGACGGTGATCGACCCGTCGGCGTTCACCTCGGCGCGGTAGCCGCCGTCGGTGGTGCCGGTGCTGTCGCGCGAGACGATGGTGTTCGGACCGTCGCCGTTGTGCTCGGCCTGGCTGAACTGGATTTCCAGCGTGCCGCGGTCAAGCTGGAACGCGGGGTCCGAGAAGATCTTGACCTTGTCGTTGATGCCGTCCAGCACCGCCTGCCCGCCGGTCGAGGCCGCGCCGTCGGTGTAAAGCCCGTTCTGGGCGCCATTCCCCAGCGCGCTGTCGGCGGCGTTGGGGACAGTGTCCGTCAGGTCATAACGTGCAATAACCGGCATCTCTCTCGTCCTCGCGTTGCAGGACCGGAACAGACCGGCCCGCTGGTTCCCTCGGTCGGCCGCCGCGTCGCCGCGACAGGCCCGTTCGACGCCGACCGAAGGGTCGGTGTGCTGCAGGCCCGCCAAACGGGGTGAACGCGGGGGAACGCATCCGGACAGCCCTTACCGGTCCGCCAGGGCGGTCGTCCGGCTTCAGGTCGTCGAAACGGCAGCAGTCCTCTCGCAACGGCGCCCTGCGGCGCCCCACACTCCGGTCGGCCGCCCCCACGGCCCATGTCTTCCCAGAAAGACCCCTTCTGATTACCTTCCGTTAAGCCTGCCGCAAAGGGGAAAAACGGCGGGAAGGGGTCGGCCCTGTGGCAGCGGTGCCCCGATCCGGTCACATTGCTGCGGCGCAGAATGCCCCCCGGACGACGGACTGTTTCCCGAATGCGCAGGGCAGCGGTCCTGCCGGAGGCCGCAAACCCCCGATTTTCCGCGGGGAAGCCGGGGGGAAGCCGGGGGGAAGCCGGTCAGCGGCCCATGCCGCCGCTGCGGATTGTCCACGAGCCGGAAACAGCGCCGCGACGGCCTGCGCCATTAACTGCGTTCCACGTTTTCGGCCACTTCCCGCCGCAGTTGCGGGCGCCCTGTTGCCTCGCCCGAACCAATCCCACGGGCGACGCAGCTTCGGCCACGCGCAGGCGACGATCCGGGTTAACGCAGCCGAATCATGTCAAATTTTCGGCGCAGCAGAACGGTGGCAAAAAGGGCGGCAGGCGCTGCCCGCGATGGTGCCCCCAGAGGGACTTGAACCCCCGACCCCCTGATTACAAATCAGATGCTCTACCGGCTGAGCTATGGGGGCACGCCTGCGGTCGTAGTCCCGCCCGCGCCGCCGTGCAAGCCCGTCACCTCCGGCTTGCGCGTGCCAGCACCGCCACCGCCGCCAGCCCCACCAGGATGACCAGCAGCGCCGCCGGTGCGGTGTCGTGCAGACGCTCCAGGCTCGCCTGTTCATAGGCGCGCGTCGCCAGCGTCTCGAAGTTGAAGGGGCGCAGAAGCAGCGTCGCGGGCAACTCCTTCACCCCGTCGACAAAGACGATCAGCAGCGCCACCAGCACCGACCCCCGCATCAAGGGCAGCGTCACCGCCCGCAGCACGCCCCCGGGCGTGCGCCCGAGCGACCGCGCCGCCATCGGCAGGCTGGGCGCGATCCGCCCCAGCGCGGCATCGACGGCCCCCTGCGCGATGGCGAAGAAGCGCAGGACATAGGCGATCACCAGCGCCGCCGCGGTGCCGGTCAGGATCAGCCCCGGGTCGGCGCCGGTCGCGGCCTCGATCGCATTGGCCAGGCGGTGGTCCAGTGCCGCCAGCGGGACCAGCAGCCCCAGCGCCAGCACCGCGCCGGGCGCGGCATAGCCAAGCGCGGTCAAGGGCAGCACCAGTCGCGCGAGCCCGCGCCCCGCCTGCCGCAGGCCCTGCACCAGCACCAGCGCCAGCACCACCGACAGCACCGCCGCCGACCCCGCCACCGTCAGGCTGTTGCCCACGGCGCGCGCCAGCCCCGCGGCCCGCCAGCCTTCGGGCGCAGCCAGCGTCAGCGACAGCATCACCCCCACCGGCAGCACGAAGCCCAGGGCAAAGGGCACCAGGCAGGCGGCGGTCGCCGCCCAGCCGTGCCAGCCCTCCAGCCGCTCGGGCTCGACCGGGCGGGCGCTGCGCGACAGGCGGTGGAACCGCGCGCCGCGGCGGCCCAGACGTTCCAGCGCCATCAGCAGAAGCACGAAGCCCAGCAGCACCAGCGACAGCTGCGCGGCCCCCCCCGCGTTGCCGTTCTGCACCCAGACCGAGAAGATGCCCGTGGTCAGCGTCTGCACCCCGAAATGCGCGACCGTGCCGTAGTCGGCGGCGACCTCCATCAGCGCCAGCGCCACCCCAACCGCCACCGCGGGCCGCGCCAAGGGCAGGCCCAGACGCCAGAACAGGCCCCAGCGCCCGCAGCCCAGCGCCCGCGCCGTCTCGTAGGCGCAGCCCGACTGTTCGCGGAAGGCCGCGCGCGCCAGCAGGTAGACGTAGGGATACAGCGCCGCCGCCAGCACCAGCGCGCAGAACGGCAGCGTGCGCACCGCCGGAAACCAGTAGTCCTGCGCCGATGTCCAGCCGAACGCCGCCCGCAGGCCGGTCTGCAGGGCGCCCGCGTAGTCGGTCAGGTCGACCAGCGCATAGGCCCCGATGTAGGCGGGCACCGCCAGCGGCAGCAGCAGCGCATGGTCCAGCCAGGCCCGGCCGGGAAAGCGGTACATCGCCACCAGCCAGGCCGCCCCCGTCCCCATCGCCGCCGTCAGCACCGCGACCGCCGCCATCAGCGCGACCGTGGTGCCCAGGTAGCGCGGCAGCACGGTCGCCGCGAGGTGCGGCCAGATGTTCTCGACCGGGTTCAGCGCGATCCACAGGACCGACACCACCGGCACCAGCACCACGCCCGCCACGGCCAGCGCCGCGAGCGTCCAGCCCGACGGCCAGCCCGACGGCCGGCCCGCGGATACCCGACGGATTTGATCGCCTTCCATGTCAACGTCCTAGCAGGAAAGCGGTTTCCCTGTCCAGAAAAGCCCGTATGATCCGCGCGCGAACGTCCTGACCGGAAGTCCTTCCCCCCGATGCGCATCGTCTATCACCTCGGTGTCCAGTGCACGGACGAAGACCGCCTGCTGCGCTGCCTGCTCAAGAACCGCGCCGCGCTGGCCTCCGAGGGGATCGTCGTGCCCGGCCCCACGCGCTATCGCACGCTGCTGCGCGACACGGCGATGCAGCTGCGCGGGCAGACGGCGACGCAGGACACCCAGGCGCTGCTTCTGGACCAGATCATGGACGAGGACCGGGCCGAACGGCTGATCCTGTCCTGGACGCATTTCCTGGGCTATCCCAAAAGCGCCCTGCGCGAGACGCTCTACCCCGCGGGCCCCAGCCGCATGGCCGCCTTTGCCGCGATCTTCCCCGAGATCGAGCACGAGTTCCACCTTGCCATCCGCAACCCGGCGACCTTCGTGCCGGCACTGTTCGCCAAGCAGAAGGGGATCGTCCCGGCCGAATTCCTGGCCGGCACCGACCTGTCGCGCCTGCGCTGGTCCGATCTGGTCGCGGGCCTGCGCAGCGCCTGCCCCGACGTGCCGGTCACCGTCTGGTGCGACGAGGACACGCCGCTGCTGTGGCCCGATGCGCTGCAGGCGGTCTCGGGCCATTCCGACGCGCTGGTGCTGGCGGAAACCGACGACCTTCTGGCCGAGATCATGACGCCCGAGGGGATGGCGCGGATGTCGGCCTATCTCGACGACCACCCGCCCGCCGACGCGGTGCAGCGCCGCCGCATCGTGCAGGCCTTCCTGGCCAAGTTCGCCCGGCCCGAGGTGATCGACATGGCGGTGGACTTCGAGGGCATGGACGCCGCGCTGGTGGCGGCGATGACCGCCGAATACGACCGCGACGTGGGCCGCCTGATGCGGATGGACGGCGTGCGGGTTCTGGCGCCTTGAGCTGCGTGCTGGGCACGCAGCTTCGCCGCCCCTCAGGCCATCCCCAGCGCCGACTTGTACAGCTCCAGGATCGTTTCTTCCTCGGCGATGTCGTCGGGCTTGCGCTTGCGCAGCGCGATCACCTTGCGCATCACCTTGGTGTCGTAGCCCCGGCCCTTGGCCTCGGCCATCAGCTCCTTCTGCTGCTCGACGACATCGCGCTTCTCGGACTCGAGCTGTTCGTAGCGTTCGATGAACTGGCGCAGTTCGTCGGCGGCCACGGGACCCGCGTTCATCGGGCCGGTGTCGATCAGGCTGTCGGCGGGCATTGCGCGGCTCCTTGGGGGCGTATCGAGGGGCGTGTCGGGCCCGCCGGATACGGCGCAAGCGGGGCCGAGGGCAAGGGGGCACCGCGGCCTTGGGGCCTTGCGCCGCCGGACGGCTCTGGCATAGGCGGGCGGCGAAACCGACGGGGGGAAGACGATGGCGGCCTTGATCTGGATCGGCGCGGCGGCCACGCTGGCGGGGCTTGCACTGATCGTCTGGTGCATCCGCCGCACGCTGACCCTGCGCCGGGCGGGGCTCGACGACGCGGCCCTGCGCGCAGGGCTTCAGCGCGTCGTCACCGTCAACATGGCGGCGCTGGGCCTGTCGGCGCTTGGCCTGGGGCTGGTGGTCGCGGGGATCCTGCTGTCCTGAGGCTGCAAGCCCTGCGCACCGGGGCTTCCCCGAGGGGCACCCTTCGTGTACTGACTGCGAAGTCAGATACGAAAGGTATGCGAAATGGCCTTCCAGCGCGCCGATAACGCTCAGCGGGACGCCCAGCGGGACGCGGCCCCCTCGGACGATCGCCCGAACCGCCCCGACCCCACCGGCCCCTGGGCGATGGACCGGGCGCATGCGCTGCATCCCTGGACCAATTTCGGCCCCTTCGAGCGTGACGGCGCGCTGGTCATCGAACGGGGCGAGGGCTGCTGGCTGTGGGATACCGAAGGGCGGCGCTATCTGGATGCCGTGGGCGGCCTGTGGTGCACCAACATCGGGCTGGGGCGGAAGGAGATGGCGCAGGCCATCGCCGACCAGGTGGAACGGCTGGCCTTCTCCAACACCTTCGTCGACATGGCCAACGACCCCTCGGCCCGCCTCGCGGCCACGCTGGCCCGGATCGCGCCGGGCGACCTGAACCGCGTGCACTTCACCACCGGCGGGTCCACCGCCGTCGACACCGCCGTGCGCATGGTCTGGTATGTCCAGTCCTGCCGCGGCCTGCCCGGCAAGACCGGCATCGTGGCGCGCGACCACAGCTATCACGGCTCGACCTACCTGACGCAGTCGGTCGGCAAGCGCCCCGGCGACCGGGTCGAGGAGTTCCGCTACAAGCACTCCGGCATCCACCACCTGTCGGCGCCCAACTGCTACCGCCGCCCCGCGGGGATGACCGAGGCGCAGTTCTGCGACGCGCTGGTGGCCGAGTTCGAGGCCCTGATCGCCCGCGAGGGCGCCGACACCATCGGCGGCTTTGTCGCCGAGCCGGTGCAGGCCTCGGGCGGCGTGATCCTGCCGCCCGCAGGCTACCTGCGCCGGATGTGGGAGGTCTGCCGGCGCCACGGCATCCTGTTTGTCGCCGACGAGGTGGTGACGGGCTTCGGCCGCCTTGGCCACTGGTTCGCCTCCCGGGACGAATACGGCGTGATGCCCGACATGATCTGCACCGCCAAGGGCCTGACCTCGGGCTACATCCCGATGGGCGCGCTGCTGTTTTCCGACCGGCTGTGGTCCGACATGGCGGCGGGCGGGGAACGCTGGTTCACCTCCGGCTTCACCTACGCGGGCCACCCGGTGGCCTGCGCCGCGGCGCTGAAGAACATCGAGATCATCGAGCGCGAGGGCCTGCTGGCCCATGCCGCCACCGTCGGCGCGCACCTCGAGGCGCGGATGGCCGACCTGGCCGACCTGCCGATGGTGGGCGACGTGCGGGCGAAAAAGCTGATGGTCTGCGTGGAAAGCGTGGCCGACAAGGCGACCGGCGACCTGCTGCCCGACGCGCTGAACGTCGGCAAGCGCATCTCGGACCGGGCCGAGGCGATGGGGCTGATGGTGCGCCCCATCGGCCACCTGAACGTGATGTCGCCGCCGCTGACGATCACGGAAGGTCAGGTTGATGTCGTCGCCGACACGCTGGCCGCCGCGATCCGGGCGGTGGCCGACGACCTGACGCGCGAGCGGGTGCGGCTGGCCTGACGGCCGAGCCCGCGGCGACGGACGGGCCAGGGGCGCTTCCCTCCCCCCTCGTGGGGGAGGGAGAGGGTGGGGGGGCTCCCCCGGATCAGGCTGGGCAC
>CAZCPY010000056.1:0-19317 GCA_964499865.1 uncultured Rhodobacterales bacterium
TCGCCTCGCCCACCGGCACGGCGCGGATGCCGACGCAGGGGTCGTGGCGGCCCCTGGTGACGATCTCGGTCTCCGCGCCCGCGACCGACACGCTGCGGCGCGGGGTCAGGATCGACGAGGTCGGCTTGACGGCAAAGCGGCAGACCACGTCCTGCCCGGTCGAGATGCCGCCCAGGATGCCGCCGGCGTGGTTGCTCAGGTAGACCGGCCCCTGCGGTCCCATGCGGATCTCGTCGGCGTTGTCCACCCCGGTCAGGGCGGCGGCGGCCATGCCTTCGCCGATCTCGACCCCCTTGACCGCGTTGATCGACATCATCGCGGCGGCAAGGTCGGCGTCGAGCTTGCCGTAAAGCGGCGCGCCCAGGCCCGCGGGCACGCCCGCGGCCACCACCTCGATCACCGCACCGACCGAATTGCCGGACTTGCGCAGGGCGTCGAGGTCTTCGGCCCACAGCGCCGCGGTCCCCGCGTCGGGGCACCAGAACGGGTTGCGGTCGATCTCGTCCGCGTCGAACCGGCCCCTGTCGATGCCGCGCGGGCCCATCTGGACCATGAATCCGGTGATCGCGAGGCTTGGGCACATCGCCGCCAGCGCCACCCGCGCCACCGCCCCCGCCGCCACCCGGGCGGCGGTTTCGCGGGCCGAAGACCGCCCGCCGCCGCGATGGTCGCGCAGGCCGTATTTCTGGTGGTAGGCAATGTCGGCATGCCCGGGGCGGAAGGACTGCGCGATCTCGCCGTAGTCCTTCGACCGCTGGTCGGTGTTCCCGATCATCAGCTGGATCGGCGTGCCGGTCGTGCGGCCCTCGAAGGTGCCCGACAGGATGCGCACCAGGTCATCCTCGCGCCGCTGGGTGGTGAAGCGGTTCTGCCCGGGCTTGCGGCGGTCGAGCCAGGGCTGGAGGTCGGCTTCCGTCAGCGCCAGACCCGGCGGGCAACCGTCCACGGTCGCCCCGAGCGCGGGCCCGTGGCTTTCGCCCCAGGTGGTGACGCGGAACAGGTGGCCGAAGGTGTTGTGGCTCATGCGCAGGTCCCATGCCCGATGTCGTCCCGCCCTGCGGGCGCCTTGCCGCCGCGGCCAGCGTCGTTGCCGGGCGCCCCCCCTTCCCCTTGCGGGGAGGGGACGGGGAAGGGGGGTGCCCGGCCGGAGCCGGCGAGCCCCCCCCGCCCTCTCCCTCCCCCGCGAGGGGGGGAGGGAAGCGCCCGTCGCCCGGGCGTTCCGCGTCGTCGCGCTCCGCTCTAGGCCAAAGCCCGCGCGACGGAAAGGGCCAGGGCGGGGCGCGCGGTGATGGCGGTCCTGCGGCACAAGCCACGATGCCTTGCGCCCGCCGCGGGTTGCGCTAGGCTCCGCTCTACCTCGGGGGGCCGCGCATGCGGCTGAGATGCAGAAATCGCTCTGCGGACCCGTCGAACCTGAACCGGTTAGGACCGGCGGAGGGAAGGTTGCGCATCGCCCGCACCCCCAACCGTCAGCCCATGGAGGATGCGATGCGACCTGTGATCCTGTGTGTTGCAATGACGGCCCCCGCCTTCGCCCTGGCCGAAGTGCCGGTGCTGGAGGTGCTGACCTACGACAGCTTCGTCTCGGACTGGGGTCCGGGGCCCGCGGTCGAGGCGGCCTTCGAGGCGGACTGCGGCTGCGACCTGCGCCTTGTGGGGGCGGGCGACGGCGCGGCGCTGCTGGCGCGGCTGAAGCTGGAGGGGACGGCGGCGACGGCGGATGTGGTGCTGGGCCTCGACACCGCGCTGACGGCCGAGGCGGCGGCGACCGGGCTTTTCGCCCCGCATGGCGTGCCGGGCCCCTGGGACCTGCCGGTGGCCTTCGACGATCCCCTGTTCGTGCCCTACGACTGGGGCTGGTTCGCCTTCGTCCACGACCGGACCCGCCTGCCCAGGCCGCCCGCCTCGTTCGAGGAACTGGCGGCCTCTGACGTTTCGATCGTGATCCAGGACCCGCGGTCCTCGACCCCCGGCCTCGGTCTGCTGCTCTGGGTGCAGGCGGCCTATGGCGACCGCGCCGAGGGCGTCTGGCAGCGGCTGGCCGACAACATCGTCACCGTCACGCCCGGCTGGTCCGAGGCCTATGGCCTGTTCCTGGCGGGCGAGGCGGACATGGTGCTGAGTTACACCACCTCCCCCGCCTACCACCTGATCGCCGAGGGCGACGCGACCAAGGCCGCGGCGCCCTTTGCCGAGGGGCATTACCTGCAGGTCGAGGTGGCGGGGGTGCTGGCGTCCTCCGACCAGCCGGAGCTGGCGCGCCGGTTCCTCGCCTTCCTCGGGTCGGACGCGGTGCAGGCGGTGCTGCCCACGACGAACTGGATGTATCCCGCGCGCACCCCTGCGGCGGGCCTTCCCGAGGGCTTCGGCACCCTGATCCGGCCCGAGGTATCGCTCTTGATGTCGCCCGCCGAGGCGCAGGCCGCCCGCGGCCCGGCGGTCGAGGCATGGGCGCGCGCGCTGTCGCGCTGATGGGCGCGCGCGCTGTCGCGCTGACCGTGCTGGCGGCCACGCTGGGGCCGGTGCTGGCGCTGGCGGCGGCGGGGGCGGGGGCGCGGGCGGGGCGGCTGACGGCGGCAGACTGGGCCGCGGTGCGCTTCACGGTCCTGCAGGCGGCGCTGTCGGCGGCGCTGTCGGTGGCGCTGGCGGTGCCGGTCGCGCGCGCGCTGGCGCGGAGGCGATTCCCGGGGCGAGATGCGCTGGTCACGCTGATGGGCGCGCCGTTCCTGATGCCTTCGGTCGTCGCGGCGATGGCGCTGCTGGCGGTGTTCGGGCGGGCGGGCTGGGGCAATGCGGCGCTGGCGGCTGCGGGCCTGCCGCCCCTGTCGGTCTACGGCCTGCACGGCGTGGTCATGGCGCATGTCTTCCTGAACCTGCCGCTCTGCGTGCGGCTGATCCTGCAGGGCTGGCAGGCGATCCCGGCCGAACGCTTCCGGCTGGCCGCAGCGCTGGGGATGGGTCCGCCCGAGGTCGCCCGCCACCTCGAGCGCCCGATGCTGCGCGAGGTCGCCCCCGGCGCGGCGCTGACCGTCCTTGCGCTGAGCCTGACCTCCTTCGCGGTGGCGCTGACGCTGGGCGGGGGCCCGCGGGCGACGACGGTGGAACTGGCGATCTGGCAGGCGCTGCGCTTCGACTTCGACCTGGGCGCCGCGGCGCGGCTGGCGCTGGTGCAGCTGGTGCTGACCGGGGCGGCCTTCGCGCTGGCGCTGCGGCTGGTGCGGGTGGCGGGCTTCGGGGCGGGGCTGGACCGGGCGCCGGGGCTGCGGGGGCCCGGGGGCTGGCGCCGCGGCGCGGATGCAGCCTGGATCGCGGCGGCGGCGCTGTTCCTGACCCTGCCGCTGGCGGCGCTGGCGGCGCGCGGTCTGCCCGCGGTGGCGGGCCTGCCGGCCGGGATCTGGGCGGCGGCGGGGCGGTCGCTGGCGGTGGCGCTGGCGGCGACCGGGCTGACGCTGGCGCTGGCGCTGCCGCTGGCGGCGGGGGGCAGGCTTGCGGCGCTGGCCGCGACGCTGCCGCTGGCGATGTCGGCGCTGGCCCTGGGGACGGGGCTGTTCCTGATGCTGACGCCCGTCGTCGCCGTGCCGCGGCTGGCGCTGCCGGTGACGGTGGGGGTCAACGCGGCGCTGGCGCTGCCCTTCGCCTTCCGCATCCTGGCGCCTGCCCTGCGGCAGGCGCGGGATGACCACGGGCGGCTTGCGGCGGCCCTGGGGATGCCTGCGGCGGCGGTCTGGCGGTGGGTCTACCTGCCGCGGATGGCGCGGCCGCTGGGGCTTGCCGCGGGGCTTACGGCGGCGCTGGCGATGGGCGATCTGGGGGTGGTGGCGCTGTTTGCGACCGAAAGCCCGACGTTGCCCCTGCAGGTGCAGCGGCTGATGGGCGCCTACCGGATGGACCAGGCGGCGGGTGCCGCGGTGCTGCTGGTGGCGCTGAGCCTTGCGCTCTTCGCGCTGTTCGACGCAGGGGGCCGCCGTGCTGCGGCTTGAGGGCGTGACGCTTGCGCAGGGCGCCTTCCGCCTGCGCGCCGACTGGACCCTGCCCGCCGGCGCCGGGGTGGCGGTGGTGGGCCCCTCGGGCGGGGGCAAGTCCACGCTTCTGGCGGCGGTGGCGGGATTTCTGCCGCCCGCGGCGGGGCGCATCCTGTGGGACGGGCGGGACCTCGGGCCGCTGGGCCCGGGCGAGCGGCCGGTGTCGATCCTGTTCCAGGACCAGAACCTGTTCCCGCACCTTTCGGTTCACGACAACGCGGCGCTCGGCCTGTCGCCCCGCCTGCGCCTGACACCTGCCGACCGCGGACGGGTGGATCAGGTGCTGGCGCGCGTCGGCCTGGCCGGCCTGGGCGACCGCCGCCCGGGCGCGCTGTCGGGTGGCCAGCAGGGCCGCGCGGCGCTGGCGCGCGCGCTGCTGCGGGCGCGGCCCGTGCTCCTGCTGGACGAGCCCTTCGCCGCGCTTGGCCCCGCGCTCAAGACCGAGATGCTGGCGCTGCTGGCGGAGGTGCAGGCGGCGACCGGGGCGCTGGTGATGATGGTCACGCACGACCCCGCCGACGCCCGCCGCTTTGCCGACCTGACGGTGCTGGTGGCCGACGGCCTGGCGCATCCGCCCGCGCCGACGGGCCCGCTGTTCGACGCGCCCCCTCCGGCGCTGGCGCGGTATCTGGGGCGCTGAGGCGGGTCCGGCCTTGCCGGAACCGCGGCCCGTCGGGCGCTTCCCTCCCCCGCGCGGGGGAGGGAGAGGGCGGGGGGCGCCCGGCCGGTCGCGCAGGGTCCGCCAGGGACGAGCGCGCCCTCAGCCGTCCTCCAGCCGCAGGCGCAGCGCGCGCAGCACCGGCAGCGCGCCGCGCACGCGTTCGGGGCCGAGGTCGCGCACGACGTCCAGCAGCAGGGGCACGATCGCCTGCACCGCCGCATCCCGCGCCGCCCGCCCGGCGGGCGAGATCGCGACGAGCTTCTGGCGCGCATCGTCCCAGTCGGGGCGGATGTGCACATGCCCCGCCCATTCCAGCCGCGCCAGCGTGTTGCTCATCGCGCCGCGGGTGACGTGGAAGCTGCGGGCAAGCTGCGCGGGCGTGCGCTCCTCGGCCGTGCGGGCGAGATGGTTGAGGACGGAGAAATGGCTGAGCTCCATCCCCCTGGGCAGCACCCGGGCCACCCGCGCGCGGGCCAGCTGGTCGGCGATGAACAGCTCGCTGAACAGCGCCACCGCCAGGTCCTCGGCCCCCTCGGCCATCAGGGGCCCCCGAAGGGCCGGTCATGGGCCAGCGCGGGGATGCGGCGGCGGGCATCGGTCACGCGGCCCAGGTCGAGGTCGGCGAAGGTCACGCCGGGGTCGGTGCCGCCGTCGGCGATCACCTCGCCCCAGGGAGCGACCGCCAGCGAATGCCCATGCGTGCGCCGCCCGCCCCGGCCGCGTCCGGGCGCCTCGGGGTGAAAGCCGCACTGCGCAGGGGCCAGCATATAGGAACCGGTCTCGATGGCGCGGGCGCGCAGCAGCACCTCCCAATGCGCCGCCCCGGTGATGTGGTTGAAGGCCGCGGGCACCGTCATCACCTGCGCGCCGCCTTGCGCGAGGCGGCGGTAGAGGTGCGCAAAGCGCAGGTCGTAGCAGACCGTCAGGCCCAGCGTGGCCCAGGGCGTGGCGGCGGTGACGGCCTGCGTGCCGGGCCGGTAGGCGGCCGATTCGCGGTAGGACTCCGTCTCGCTCACGTCCACGTCGAACATGTGGATCTTGTCGTAGCGCGCTTCGATGGCGCCATCGGGGCCGATCAGGAAGGACCGGTTGGCAAGGCGGTCCTCCTCGGTCGCGATGCCCAGCGACCCGATCAGCAGCCACCGCCCGGCGCGCGCGGCCTCGTCGCGCAGGGCGGCAAGGGTGGCGTCTTCGGCCTCCGGCCGGATCGCCGCGCGCTGGTGGGCGCGGTCGGCGGACACAAGGTTCGTGCATTCCGGCGTCAGGATCAGGTCCGCCCCGCCTGCCGCGGCCTGCCGCACAAGGGCGACCGTCGCGGGCAGGTTCGCGGTGGCGTCGTCCGAAACGGTCAGTTGCACCAGACCCGCCCGCATCGCGGCCTAGCCCGCGAGCAGCGGGTCAAGCCGCCCGGCCTGGTCGAGCGCATGGAGGTCGTCGTAACCGCCGACATGCGCGGCGCCCACGAAGATCTGCGGCACCGTCCGCCGGCCGCCCGCGCGGTCGGTCATCGCGGCGCGCAGGGCGGGGTCGCGGCTGACGTCGATCTCGCGGAAAGGCACGCCCTTGCGCGCCAGCAGCGCCTTGGCGGCGGCGCAGTAGCCGCAGGTGGGGGTGGTGTAGATTTCGACCCGAGGCATCCGAAGGCTCCGCTGCGGCGGGACTATCGGGCATTCAGGGCGCCTTCGCAACGCGGGCCAGCACCAGGACCGACACCCCGGATGCGCCCGCGGCGAGGCAGGCCTCGGCCGCCGCGGCCAGCGTGGCGCCCGAGGTCATCACGTCATCGACCAGCAGCACCGGGCGGCCCCTGACGCGCGGCGCCTGCCGCGGGGTGACGGCGATGGCGCCCTCGACATTGGCAAAGCGCCCCGTCCGGTCGCGGCCGTCCTGCGAGGGCGTGCGGCGCGCGCGGTGCAGAAGGTCGGGCACATGCTCTGCCCCCGCGGCGCGCGCCAGCCCCGCCGACAAGACCGCCGCCTGGTTGTAGCGCCGCCGCAGAAGCCGCAGCCAGTGCAGTGGCACCGGCGCCACCACCATGCCGGGCCCGACCAGTGGCCCCGCCGCGCGCATCAGCCAGCGCGCCGCGGGACGCGCGAGGTCCAGCCGGTCGCCGTGCTTCAGCGCCAGCACGATGTCGCGCCCCGTGCCCTCGTACAGGAACACCGCCCGTCCCTGCGTCCAGGGCCGCGCCACGCTCAGGCAGTCGTCGCAATGCACCGCATGGCCGGGATCGTCGCCCGGCAGGGGCAGGCCGCAGAGGTCGCAGACCAGCCCGGCGATAAAGGGCGTCCGGCGCCAGCAGTCGGGGCAGAGCGCGTGGTCGGCCTCGACCAGCGCGTCGCACATCAGGCATTGCGCGGGGTAGACCAGCCGCAGCGCCGCTTGCATTCCCGCCCGCCTTCCTTATCCCCGCGGGCCATGGAGCCCGCACCCGACCGCCCGACCCTGACCGACCGCGCCACGCTCGCCCGCCGCCGGGCGCGCGCGACGCCGGAGGGCCTGTTCCTGCACGAGGAGACCATCGCCGAAGTGCAGGAGAGACTCGGCGAGGTTAACAGAAGGTTTACGGCCCCCGCCGTGGTGACGCCTTTCCCGCATCTCTGGGAAGGTGTGCTGCCCGGCGCGGCGGTGGTGCCGGAGGCGGAAGTGCTGGACCTGGAGCCCGGCGCGCATGACCTGGTGGTGCATGCGCTGGCGCTGCACTGGGCCGAAGACCCGGTGGGCCAGATCGTGCAGGCGCGGCTGGCGCTGCGGCCCGACGGGCTGTTCCTGGGCGCGACCTTCGGCGGGCGCACGTTGCAGGAGTTGCGCGCGACCCTGGCCGAGGCGGAGGTGGCGGTGACCGGCGGGCTGTCGCCCCGCGTGCTGCCGATGGGCGAACTGCGCGACCTGGGCGGCCTTCTGCAACGTGCGGGTCTCGCGCTGCCGGTGGCCGACAGCGCCACGCGGACCGTCAGCTACCGCGACCTGTTTCACCTGATGGCCGACCTGCGCGCCATGGGCGAGGGCAATGCGCTTGCCGCCCGCCTGCGCCGCCCGACGCGGCGGGCGGTGTTTCTGGACGCCGCGCGCCGCCATGCCGCGGCCTGGGGCGACGGCGGCCGCATCCGCGCGACCTTCGAGATCGTCTGGCTGACCGGCTGGGCCCCGCACCCCGCCCAGCAGAAACCGCTGCGCCCGGGGTCGGCGGCGGCGCGGCTTGCCGAAGCCTTGGGCACCACCGAATTCCGCCTGCCGCCCATGGCCTCCACGGACACCGGTACGGACGGCGACGGTTGACCCCGGCGGGATTGCGGTTATCTGCCGCAGGGATGAACGCGGAAGGCCGACCCCTCATGCCCGACGGCACGTTGCCCCCCCAGGCCCCCCGCCTGGCCCATGCGCCCGCCGACCATCCGGCGGTGAAGCCCGCACGGGTAGGCGTCCTGCTGGCCAACCTCGGCACGCCGGACGGTTATGACTACTGGTCGATGCGGCGCTATCTGAACGAGTTCCTGTCGGACAAGCGGGTGATCGACTATTCCGCCTGGCTTTGGCAGCCGCTCTTGCAACTGGTGATCCTGTCCAAGCGGCCCTTCACCTCGGGCGCGAACTACAAGCTGATCTGGAACCACGACAAGGGCGAAAGCCCGCTGATGACGATCACCAAGGACCAGACCGCGGCGCTGCGGACGGCCCTGCAGGCGCGCTACGGCACCGAGGTGATGGTCGATTTCTGCATGCGCTACGGCAACCCGTCGACCGAATCGAAGGTGCGGGCGATGGTCGAGGCGGGGTGCGAGAAGATCGTCTTCTTCCCGCTGTATCCCCAGTACGCGGGCGCCACCTCGGCCACCGCCAACGACGCGTTCTTCCGCGCCCTGATGCAGGAAAAGCGCCAGCCCGCGGCGCGCGTGGTGCCGGAGTATTTCGCCCACCCGCTGTACATCGAGGCGCTGGCCCAGTCGGTCGAGCGCGCCTACGCCGCGCTCGACCATCGCCCGGATGTGCTGGTGGCAAGCTACCACGGCATGCCCAGGCGATATCTGATGTCGGGCGACCCCTACCATTGCCAATGCGCCAAGACGTCCCGCCTGCTTCGGGAACGGCTGGGCTGGGACAGGGGCACGATCGACACGACCTTCCAGTCGGTCTTTGGCCCCGAGGAATGGCTCAGGCCCTATACGGTCGAGCATGTGGCGGAACTGGCGAAGCAGGGCAAGAAGCGCATCGCGGTGATGGCGCCCGCCTTCAGCGCGGACTGCATCGAGACGCTGGAGGAAATCAACGGCGAGATCCGCGAGGCCTTCGAGCACGCGGGCGGCGAGGTGTTCACCTACATCCCCTGCCTGAACGACGACGCCGCGCATGTCGCGGCGCTGGCGGCGGTGGTGCAGGAGAACCTCGCGGGCTGGCTGTCGCCCCCGGCCTGAGCGCCGCACCCCACCCCGGAACGACAAGGGGGCGCCCGGTCGCCCGGACGCCCCCTTGCGAAGACAGGGCGCGATTATTCGCGCGGACGGCCGTCACCGCCGCCCGACGCCGCGGCGGCGATCAGGAGCAGCAGGATGATCGGAACGATGATGCCGGCCGACGACGACGAGGTCGCGGCTTCGACGACTTCCGGTTCCATCACGGGTTCGGCCAGGCCGCCGGCGAAAGCCGCCGAGCCGGTCACGAGCGACATCGCCGCGAGCGCAAGCTTTTTCATGTTAACCTCCAGTTATCGCGAACGGCCCGATTGCAGAGGACGGCCGAACGCACCCAAGTGAATGCCTCGTAATCCGAGTCTGTAACCGTCTTGCGCGGGGAAGTTCAACCGGCCTCTGGCCGGATTCGGGCGCAGGTGCGAAGTGGCGTCAAATCGGCAACACTTTGCGAGACTTCATGCCCGGGGCACCGCATCCGGCGCCCCGGGCCTGCCCTGGCAGGTCAGGGCGCGGTCTTGACGATGACATCGCGGCGGCCGCCGCTGCCGCCGCCCGACGCCGCGGCGGCGATCAGCAGAAGCAGGATGACCGGCACGATGATCCCGGCCGAAGACGACGAGGTCGCGGCCTCGACGACTTGCGGTTCCATCACGGGCTCGGCCAGGCCGCCGGCGAATGCGGCGGTGCCGGCGAGGCCGATGGCGAGGGCGAGTACGATTTTCTTCATGTCAATTCCCATCCGGTTCGGGTGCGGGCCAGGTGCCGCATCCCTCGGGCTTCAACCTGTCCGCACGAAGTTGCAACCCGTGATGCGCCGCGGGAGCGCCCGTGACGCGCCCGCGACGCGCCGTCGCGTCAGATCGGCAACACCTGCGTGCCGAACTCGGCCATGGCGAAAAGTTCCGGGACACGCGCGCTGTGCAGGCCCAGACCGCCGTTCGGCGACCGCCGCCCGATCTTGCGCACGTCGTGCGTGCCTTGGCTGCGGCAGCAGGTCGGGGACAGGCAGAGCGCGCGCCCGCCCGGCGGGTTGTCGGGCGACCTGCCCGCCACCTCGTCGGGCCATTCCGGGTTGCGCTGCTTCATCGCGGGCGTGGGCCGCCAGACCGGATTGACCACCCTCTGGACGCCTTCCCTGCGCCCGCGGCGGGTCAGTTCCTCGCTTGGGGGCACCGAGATGGGGTAGAGGCGGCCGACCGACGGGTCGGCCGACCGGCAGTGCAGCGCCCGCGCGGCGATGCCGACGGGGATCGCGCCGCGCCGCAGGTCGCTGGAACGGGTCCGCCAGTCCGGGATGCGGAAGCTGGCGATATTGTTGCGCACGATCGGTCGGGTGACGCATCCGGTGTCGCCCGGGATCTGCGCACGGCCGCTCAGCGAGGCCGCCGCGGCGGAGCCGGTCGGGGCGCGGTGACGAGGGGTGCGGCGGGCAGGGGCGCGGCGTGTCGGGTCGGCGACAGGGCGGGACGTCGCCAAAACACGCGCTGCCGAGCGGTCGCGCAATGCGGATCACGCCGGTTCACGTAGGCGTCATCATCCGCCGACCGGGCGGCGGGCTTTTGCGCAGGGGGTTTGAACCGCTTACGGAATGGGCGTAAACGCGCCGGAAGGGTGGGCAGCAGGCCCCCGTGGCTGAGCAGGTGGACCGACATGACGCGTAGGGGGATGATCGCCCTTGGACTGGCGCTGACCACGGCGGCCTGCGCCGCGACCGCCCCGCGCGGACCGCAGCTGGGCACCGACGGCCGCCCGTTGCCCACGCTCTACCGCATCTCGGAGGCCGAGGCGCAGCGCATCCCCTTCCGGATGCTCGATTCGATCAACGCGATCCGCCAGGCACGCGGTCTTTCGCAGGTCGCCTTTTCCGCCGAGCTCAACGCCGCCGCATTGACGCATTCGCGCGACATGAGCGTGCAGAACCGCCCCTGGCACTTCGGCTCGGACGGGTCTTCGCCGCTGATCCGGGCGCAGCGCGTGGGCTACCTCGGCCAGGTCCTCGGCGAGAACATCTCGGAGACCTTCCAGACCGAGATCGAAACCCTGTCGGCCTGGATGGCGCAGCCCGATACGCGCGACATCATCGTCGATCCGCGCGCCCGGGACATCGGTTTCGCCTGGTTCCAGGAGCCGTCGGGCAAGATCTGGTGGACGCTGGTGATGGGGGGCTGATCCGCCCCGGCCTCAGGCCTGCAGCAGGATCGGCGTGCCGTCCGGGACCATGGCGTAGATGTCCTCGATCTCGCGGTCGGTCACCGCGATGCAGCCGGCGGTCCAGTCACCGGTGTTGCGGCCCCGGTAGAGGTTGCGGCCGTGGATGAAGATGTCGCCGCCCGGGTCCTTGCCCTGGGCCTTGGCATAGGCGATGTCGGCCTCGTTGGGATAGCTGATCCCGATCGACAGGTGATAGCGCGAGTTGGGGTTGCGCCGGTCGATGGTGTACCAGCCCTCGGGCGTCTTGCCGTCGCCCTCGAACTGCTTGTGGCCGACCGGCGCGAAGCCCAGGGCGATGCTGTATTGCTCGAGCACGCGGTCGTTGTTGAACAGCCACAGGCGCCGGTCGGATTTCGAGACCACCACCCTGGTGACCGGCGGGCCGTCGTAGCTGCGGAACTTGGACTGCACCCCGCAGGCCGCCAGCACCGGCAAAGCCGCCACCGACACGAGAACCATCCGACGCTGCATCTGCTCACTGCCCCTTTTTTCGCGAGTGTAGCAGACAGCGGCGGAGGCCGGAAGTCCGCCGTTCAGCGGCGGAAGGTCGCCACCAATTCAACATGCGGTGACCAGCGGAACTGGTCCACGGGCTGCACCGGGCCGATCGCGAAGCCTGCCGCGGTCAGGATGCGCGCGTCGCGGGCGAACGTGGCGGGGTTGCAGGACACCATCGCGACGACCGCCACCCCGGACGCCGCCAGCCGTTCCACCTGCGCCTCGGCCCCCGCCCGCGGCGGGTCGATCACCACGGCGTCGAGGCGGGCCAGCTCGTCGGGCTCCAGCGGGCGCCGGAACAGGTCGCGCGCCTGCACCGTCAGCCGCTTCAGCCCCGGCGCGCGGCGGGCGGCCTGGTCCAGCGCGCGGACCATGGCGGGGTCGGCTTCGACCGCCAGCACCTCGGCCCGCGCCGCCAGCGGCAGGGCGAAGGTGCCGCAGCCGGCGAACAGGTCGGCCACCCGCGCGGCGCCGGTGGTCGCGGCCAGAACGGCATCCGTCAGCGCCTGCTGGCCATGCGCGGTGGCCTGAAGGAAGGCGCCCGGCGGCAACTCCACCTCCGCCGCGCCCAGACGCAGGCGCGGCGGGGCGGCCTGCGCCACGGGCTCGCCGTCCCAGGTCAGCCGGGCCAGCCCCTGCGTGCCGGCCACCGTAGCCAGCGCCTGCCTGAGGCCCGCATCCAGCGCCTTGCCGCCGGTGACCGCGACATCCGGGCCGGTCAGCGTCCCGGTGACCGTCAGCGCCAGTTCCCCGCCGCGCGCAGCCCCCGCCGCGGCCAGCGCCGCCAGCGCGGGCAGGGTGGCCTGCAGGGCCGGGGCGACCAGGTGGCAGTCGGGCGTGGCGACCAGGCTGGCCGACCCGCGGGCGTGGAACCCGACCAGCGCGCCACCCCTGGTGCGGCGGGCGTGGAAGGTCGCGCGGCGGCGCGACCGAGGGGGTGAGGTCAGGATCGGCAGGACCTCGGCCGCAAGGCCCTGGTGGCGCAGCGCGGTGGCGACGATGCCTTCCTTCCAGCGCGCGACCAGGGGGTCGGACGCGTGCTGCAGGGCGCAGCCGCCGCAGGATTTCGCCTGCGGGCAGGGCGGTCTGATGCGGTCGGGCGAGGGGGTCAGGATGCGGATGCCGGTCAGCCGGTCACCCTGCGCTTCGCCCTGCACGACCTCGCCCGGAAGGGCGCCCGGCACGAAGAGACTGCCCGCGATGCCGTCGCCATGGTGGCCCAGGCGGTCGACGGTGACGATCATGCGCCGCCCCTCACCCGCTCGCCGCCGGGGAGAAGGCGCCTCCGCTCCCCCTCGTGGGGAGGGGATGGGGGAGGGGGGTCCCCGCGACCGGCCGGGCGCCCCCCCACCCTCTCCCTCCCCCACGAGGGGGGAGGGAAGCGCCCTTCGGACCGATGTCCCGCCGTCCCACGCTATTCCGCCGCCTCCTGCACGCCCAGGAACCCGCCCGACTGGCGCGCCCAGTAGCGCGCATAGAGCCCGCCGCGCGCCAGCAGCTGCGCATGCGTCCCCTCCTCGACGATCCGCCCGTCGTCCATCACCACGATCCGGTCCATCGCCGCGATGGTCGACAGCCGGTGCGCGATGGCAAGCACCGTCTTGCCCTGCATCACCCTGGACAGGCTGTCCTGGATCGCCGCCTCGACTTCCGAATCCAGCGCCGAGGTCGCCTCGTCCAGCACCAGGATCGGCGCGTCCTTCAGGATGGTGCGGGCGATGGCGATGCGCTGGCGCTGGCCGCCCGACAGCTTGACCCCGCGTTCGCCCAGATAGGCGTCGTATCCCCTGCGGTCCTGGTGGTCGGCGATGCCGGCGATGAAGTCATGCGCCTCGGCGGCCTGCGACGCCGCCACCAGTTCGGCCTCGGTCGCGTCCGGGCGGCCGTAGAGGATGTTGTCGCGGGCCGACCGGTTGAACATCGCGGTGTCCTGCGTGACCATGCCGATCTGCCGCCGCAGGCTTTCCTGCGTGACATGCCGGATGTCGTGCCCGTCGATCAGCACGCGGCCCGTCTCGGTGTCGTAGAGCCGCAGCAGCAGGCTGACGAGGGTGGACTTCCCCGCGCCCGAGGCGCCGACGATGCCCAGCTTTTCGCCCGGGCGGATGGTCAGCGTGACCTCGGCCACCCCGCCGCGGCGGCGGCCATAGGCGAAGGACACGTGCTCGAAGGTGATCTCGCCGCGCACGGGCGGCAGGTCCGCGGCCCCCGGCGCATCCGCCAGCGTATGCGGCGCTGCCAGCGTCCTCATGCCGTCCTCGACCTCGCCCACACTGGTGTAGATCGACATCAGCGTGAAGGACACCCAGCCCGACATCTGCGCGATGCGCAGCGAAATCGCGCCAGCCGCGGCGATGGCGCCCGGCGTGGCGCCGCCTTGCGCCCACAGCAGCAGCGTGCCGCCGACCAGCAGCACCGGCAGCACCCCCGCCAGCGTCATCAGCGACAGGCGGAACCAGGTGGATATCTCGCCGAACTCCAGCGACCGGTCGCGGAAGACCCGCATCGCATCCAGCGCCACGCGGTCCTCGTGCGCGGCATGGGCGAACAGCTTGACCGTCTTGATGTTGGTGACGGTGTCGACGACCTGCCCCGAGACCATCGCCCTCGCCGAGGCGCGGGCGGACGAGTTCACCCGCACGCGCGGCATGAAGAAGCGGATGGTCAGGACGTAAAGGCCCAGCCAGGCCGCCAGCGCGGCGGCGATCCAGGCGTCGATGGCCAGCAGGAAGATCACCGACCCGATCACCGAGGCCAGGGCGAAGAAGACGGTGTTGATGACCTCGGTCGCCACGTCCGTCACGGCGCGGGCGGCCTGCATCTGCTTGGCGGCGATGCGGCCGGCGAAATCGTTGTCGAAGAAGGTCACCGCCTGCCCCAGGGTCCAGCGGTGCAGCCGCGACAGGACCAGCGGCAGCACGTTCGGCCCCACGACGATGGCGTTCGAGGCGGACGACACCGCAAAGGCCATCGGCCGCAGGATCAGGTAGAAGACCAGGAACCAGGCGATCAGCCTGCCGTGGTCGGCGAGGAAGGTCGCCGGTTCGCCGCCGACCGCCGCATCCACCACCCAGCCCAGGATCAGCGCCGAGACGACCTCGGTCGCCCCCGCCAGCCCCGACAGCAGGCCCGCGACCCAGAGCTGCGGCCAGGACCCCGCGAGGCACCAGCGCAAGAAGGGCCACAGCCGCTGCGGCGGCGGGCCGTCGGCGGGGCGGAAGGCGTCGATCAGGGAGCCAAGGCGCTGGATCGCGGACATCGGGGGGGACCTAGCGTGAACCGGCGGCCGTGGCGAGGGTCGCCGTGCGTCGCGTCGCGCCGCGGCGGCCGGCGCCGGCCGCAGCCCCTGCACGGGGGCCGGGGACGGGTGCCGCCCGCCGCTCAGACCGTCTGGCCTGCGTCCAGCCGCGACAGCACGTCCCCGGCCTGCGCCAGCACCGCCGCGCGGTGGCCTTCCGCCATGCGGTCCCAGGTGCGGTACATCTGCGCCATGCGGGGGTTGGCGGCCAGCCGGTCGCGGTGGCGCAGCAGGAAGTGCCAGTAGAGCAGATTGAACGGACAGGCATCCGCGCCGACCTTCTCGCCAACCAAATAAGCGCATTCCTTGCAGTAATCGGACATCCGGTCGATGTAGGCACCGGAGGAGACATAGGGCTTGGACGCCAGCAGCCCCCCGTCGGCGAACTGGCTCATGCCGATCGTGTTCGGCGCCTCGACCCATTCGAAGGCGTCGATGTAGACCGACAGGTACCAGTCGTGCACCGCCGCGGGGTCCACCCCCGCCAGCAGCGCGAAGTTGCCCGTGACCATCAGGCGCTGGATGTGGTGGGCATAGGCCAGGTCGCGCGTCTGGGCGACGGCGGCCTTGAGGCAGGCCATCTTCGTCTGCCCCCCCCAGTAGGCCGCGGGCAGGGCGCGTGAATGGCCGAGCGCGTTGCGCGACGTGTAGTCCGGCCCGCACAGGAAGTAGATGCCCCGCACATATTCGCGCCAGCCGATGATCTGGCGGATGAAGCCCTCGGCCGCGTTGATCGGCACCCGTCCCGCCTGCCATTCCGCCTGCACGCGGTCGCAGACCTCGCGCCAGCCCAGCAGCCCGAGGTTGAGGTAGGGCGAGATCACCGCATGCGACAGGAACGGCTCGCCCGCCAGCATCGCATCCTGTTCGTCGCCGAAGCGGGGCAGGGCGTGGCAGGCAAAGTGGTCCAGCGCCTGCAAGGCGCCCGCCCGGTCGGTTGCCCATCCGAACGGGCGCAAGGCGCCGAAATGGCCGGGAAAGCGGACCTGAACCAGGTGAAGCACCTCGTCCGTCACCGCGTCGGGCGCAAAGCGCGGCGGGCGGGGGCGCAGCAGGTCGGGCGTGGCGCGCTTGCGGTTGTCGTGGTCGAAGTTCCACTGCCCTCCGGCAGGCGCTTCGCCCTCCATCAGAAGCCCGGTCCTGCGGCGCATTTCGCGGTAGAACCACTCCATCCTGAGCTGCTTCCGCCCCGACGCCCAGGCGGCGAAGTCGGCATCCGAACACAGGAACCGGTCGTCGGGCAATTGCGTCACCCCAAGCGGCACCTGATCCAGCGCGGCGATCAGCCGCCATTCGCCGGGACGCGTCGCCAGCACTTCGGTCGCGCCGGTCTCGGCCGCGCGGCGCACCAGCTCTCCGGGGATCGACTGCGCGTTGGCGGGGTCGTCGAGCGCGGTGTAGGCCACGCGCCAGCCCTGCGCCCGCAAGGCCGCGGCATGCTTGCGCATGGCGGCCAGCACCAGCGCGATCTTCTGCGGATGGTGGCGCACATAGGTGCCCTCGGCCATCACCTCGGCCATCACCACCACGTCGCGGGCGGGGTCGGCGGCGGTCAGCGCCGACAGGCCGGGCGAAAGCTGGTCACCCAGCACGAGCACCAGGCGCGGGCTCACCACGGGACAGCCGCGCCCTGCCAGTCGAAGAACCCGCCCGACTGCGCCGGGGTCAGACCGTCGAGGACGGCCAGCAGGTTCTCGGCCGCCTCGGACGGCGGCGTGACAGGGCGGCCGCGGTGGAACTCCGGGCCAAGGGCGGTGTCCACGGTGCCGGGGTGCAGGGCGGCGACGACGGCCTGCGGATGGCTGCGGGCGATCTCGATGGCGGCGGTGTGCAGAAGCTGGTTCAGCGCCGCCTTGGCGGCGCGGTAGGCATACCAGCCGCCCAGGCTGTTGTCGCCGATCGAGCCCACGCGCGCCGACAGCGCCGCGAACTGCGCCCGACGGTCGCGCGGCAGCAGGCGCAGGCCGTGCTTCAGCACCAGCGCGGGCCCCGTGGCGTTCAGCGCGAACTGGCGGGCGAGGACGGCGGGGTCGAGCGCGCGGAGCGTCTTCTCCGGCCCCGCGCCCGCGATGGTCAGGGCGCCGGTCGCGACGAGGATCAGCTCGAAGGGTGCCGCCAGCGGCGCCAGCGCCGCGGCGATGGTCGCCTCGTCCGTCAGGTCGGGCCCGCCACGGCTGCGCGACAGACCGGTCACCTCGGCGCCCCTGCCGCGCAAGGCGGCGGCCAGCGCCGCGCCGATCCCGCCCGTGTCGCCGATCACCAGTGCGCGCATGGCTGCCCCTCCTGTCGCCCGGGCGAAGCTAGGGCGGGGCGCGGCGGGTCAAGGCGGGTCAACCCCGCCCCGGGCCGGACCGAAGCAAACCGCTTGCACCCGACCGGCCCCCGCGTATAGTCCGCAGCCATGATCCGGACCCTGCCGCCCGCGCTGCGTCTTCTTAGCCGCCTCTGAGCGGCCCCTCTGGGGCGCGCCCGCTCGGAGGTGACCAGCGCCCGCACCCAAGGCACCCCGGACAAGGACCCCCCCCCAAGATGACCGATCCCAGCGCGCAACCCCGCGTCCTGATCTTCGACACCACGCTGCGCGACGGCGAACAGTCGCCCGGCGCCACCATGACGCACGAGGAAAAGCTCGAGATCGCCGCGCTGCTGGACGAGATGGGCGTCGACATCATCGAGGCGGGGTTCCCCATCGCCTCGGAAGGCGATTTCGCCGCCGTGTCCGAAATCGCCAAGCGCGCGCACCGGGCCACGATCTGCGGGCTGGCGCGGGCGAATCTCAAGGACATCGACCGCTGCTGGGAAGCCGTGCGCCACGCCCGCAGCCCGCGCATCCACACCTTCATCGGCACCTCGCCGCTGCACCGGGCGATTCCCAACCTGACGCAGGACGAGATGGTGGAGCGCATCCACCAGACCGTGACCCACGCCCGCAATCTCTGCGACAACGTGCAGTGGTCGCCGATGGACGCGACGCGGACGGAACACGACTACCTGTGCCGGGTGGTGGAAACCGCGATCAAGGCGGGCGCCACCACGATCAACATCCCCGACACCGTGGGCTACACCGCGCCGCGCGAAAGCGCCGACCTGATCGCCATGCTGCTGGAACGGGTGCCCGGGGCGGACGAGATCGTCTTCGCCACGCATTGCCACAATGACCTGGGCATGGCGACGGCCAACGCGCTGGCCGCGGTCGGCGCGGGCGCGCGGCAGATCGAATGCACGATCAACGGCCTGGGCGAACGGGCCGGCAACACCGCGCTGGAAGAGGTGGTGATGGCGCTGCGCGTGCGCAACGACATCATGCCCTTCGCCACCGGCATCGACACGACCAGGATCATGAACCTGTCCCGCCGCGTCGCCTCCGTCTCGGGCTTTCCGGTGCAGTTCAACAAGGCCATCGTGGGCAAGAACGCCTTCCTGCACGAAAGCGGAATCCACCAGGACGGGGTGCTGAAGAACGTCCAGACCTTCGAGATCATGCGGCCCGAGGATATCGGCCTCAGCCAGGCCAACATCGCCATGGGCAAGCATTCGGGCCGCGCCGCGCTGCGGGCAAAGCTGAGGGACCTCGGCCACGACCTGGCCGACAACCAGCTCAACGACGTCTTCGTCCGCTTCAAGGCGCTCGCCGACCGCAAGAAGGAGGTCTACGACGACGACCTGATCGCGCTTGTCGCCGACGAGGCGACGATGGACGCGCATGACCACATGCAGCTGAAACGCCTGCGCGTGGTCTGCGGCACCGAAGGCCCGCAGGAGGCGCAGATGACGCTGGCCATCGACGGCGTGGACCACCGGGTCGAGGCGCAGGGCGACGGCCCGGTGGACGCGGCCTTCGCCTGCGTCAAGGCGCTGTTCCCGCACGAGGCGCGGCTGCAGCTGTACCAGGTGCATGCGGTGACAGAGGGCACCGACGCGCAGGCGACCGTCAGCGTGCGGCTCGAGGAGGACGGGCGGATCGTGACGGGGCAGTCGGCCGATACCGATACCATCGTCGCCAGCACCAAGGCCTACATCAACGCCCTGAACCGCCTGATCGTGCGGCGCCAGAAGACGGCGCCGGATGCGGATGTGAAGGCGGTCAGCTACCACGGGGAATAGGCGCGGCGGTTGCCGGGGCACCGCCCACCCGCAGCACCCGGCCCCGGCCGCTGAAGCAAATCGCGTGCCTTCGGCACATTCCTTTCGTCTCGCCTGCGGGGCCTGAAGAAGGCC
>CAZCPY010000057.1:0-18809 GCA_964499865.1 uncultured Rhodobacterales bacterium
GCGCCGCCGAGACCCGCCGCACCGCCGCCGCCGAGGCGCTTGCCGCCGCCGAGGCGACCTTGCGCGCCGCGCAAGGCGCCGCCCGCGAGGCGGAACGGGCCGCCGGCGAGGCGCGCGAGGCGCGCGCCCGCAGCGAGGCCACGCTGGAGGCCGCGCGCCAGTCCAGGGCCACTGCGGGCCTGCGCATCCGCGAGGAGCTGGACCTGTCGCATGACGCGCTGCTGGCGTCCCTGCGGATCGACCCCGCGGCGATCCCGCCCGAGGCGGCGATCGAGACCGACATCGCCCGCCTGCGCCGGTCGCGCGAGGCGCTGGGCGCCGTCAACCTGCGGGCCGAGGAAGACCTGGCCGAAACCGGCGCCGAACACGACCGGCTGGTGTCTGAGAAGACCGACCTCGAGGAGGCGATCAAGGCCCTGCGCGGCGGCATCGCGGGGCTGAACCGCGAGGGGCGCGAACGCCTGCTGACCGCCTTCGAACAGGTCAACGCCAACTTCCGCATGCTGTTCACCACGCTGTTTTCCGGCGGCGAGGCGCGGCTGACGCTGGTCGAAAGCGACGACCCGCTGGAGGCGGGGCTAGAGATCCTCTGCCAGCCGCCGGGCAAGCGGCTGTCGGTGCTGTCGCTTCTGTCGGGGGGCGAACAGACGCTGACGGCGATGGCGCTGATCTTCGCCGTGTTCCTCGCCAACCCCGCGCCGATCTGCGTGCTGGACGAGGTCGACGCGCCCTTGGACGATGCCAACGTGGGCCGGTTCTGCGACCTTCTGGACGAGATGACGCGGCGCACCGAGACGCGGTTCCTGGTCATCACCCACCACGCGGTGACGATGGCGCGGATGGACCGGCTGTTCGGCGTGACGATGGGCGAACCCGGTGTCAGCCAGCTGGTCAGCGTCGACCTGCGGCGGGCCGAGGCGCTGGTCGCCTGAGCGGTGAATCTTGTGGCCGCGACAAGGAAAGGCTTGCGTTCACGCGGAGTTCACGGAAACGTGTGTCCGCGTGTCAACAATGCTTGCGAGACCCATCATGTTTTCCAGGACCATTGCCGCCGCCACCGCGGCCCTTGCCGCCGTCGCGACCCTGTCCGCCCTTCCGGCCGAAGCGCAGGACCGCCGGATGCGCATCCACAACGACACCGGCTATACGATGACCCGGTTCTATTCCACGAACTCGGGCTACGCGAACTGGGGCAGCGACGTGCTGGGCACCTCGACCCTGCCGTCGGGCCGGTCGATGCGGCTGAACTTCGCCAACAAGCAGGGCTATTGCCTGTTCGACTTCCGCGCGATCTTCGAGGACGGCACGGAACTGCTGCGCGGCAACGTCAACGTCTGCGAGATGTCGGACTACTACTACGTGCCCTGACGCATCCCGCGCCCGGGCGCGTCGCGGACCCGAGGCGCGCCCGTCACGGGTCTGCGCCTCCCTCCCCCCTCGTGGGGGAGGGATGGGGTGGGGGGGCCTGCGCCGCCTCGCCCGTCGCGGCTGACGGCCCGTGAGCCCCGCCCTTCCCCCCCTGTCCGACGACCAGGCCGAGGCCTGGGACCGGCTGGCCGAGACGCTGTCCGGCGCCGGGGTCGACCTGGCCGAGGGCACGCTGTCCCCGCCGCAGGAAGGCCGGTCGGCGGTGCTGGCGGTGGTGGGCAAGGCGGGGTCGGGCAAGACGCTGCTGCTCGCCGCGCTGACGCGGGCGCTGCGGGCCGCGGGGGTGGAGATCGTGGCGCCCGACTGGGAGGGGCGTCGGCGGAAGGACCGCCGGTCGCTCGCCATCCTCGCCCCCACCAACAAGGCGGCCTCCGTCCTGCGGGGCCACGGGGTGCCCGCGACGACGATCCACCGCATCCTTTATACCCCCGTCTACGATCCGCAGTACGAGCGCATCGCCGAATGGCTGGCGGGCCAGGCCCCGCGACCGGCGGTCGAGGCGCTGACGGACGCCGCGCTTGACCGGGCCTTCGCCTTCTACGCCCAGGTGCCGTCGATCCCCGGCGCCCTGGCCGCGGCGGGCTTGCGCGGGTCGGACTTCATCAAGGGCTGGAAGCGGCGCGACGAGCCGCTGGACATCGGCTTTGTCGACGAGGCGTCGATGCTCGACCAGGCCGCGCTGGACGACCTGAAGGAGATCTTCCCGACGCTGGTGGTCTTCGGCGACCCGGCGCAGCTGGCGCCGGTGGGCACCTCGGGCGAGATGGTCTTCGACCGCCTGCCCGAAGGCCGCCGCCTGACGCTCAGCCGCATCCACCGGCAGGCGGCGGACAACCCGATCCTCGACCTTGCCCATGCGCTGGCCGAGCCGGGGATGGACTTCGACAGCTTTCAGGACCGCGTGGCCGCCGCCGCGGCCGCCGACGACCGGGTGGTGATGGCCGAACGGGTGGACGCCGACCTGATGGCGCGGTCGCCCGTTCTGGTCTGGCGCAATGCCACGCGGGTGCGGCTGATCGCGGCCTTTCGCCAGGCCCATGGCGCGCCGGAGCGGGAGCTGCTGCCGGGCGAGCCCTTGGTCTGCGACGGGCTGGAACTGCCGCTGAAGCACCGCAAGAAGCGCGTCGAGCTCGAGGCGCGCGGGCTGATCAAGGGCGCGCCGGTGGTCTACCTGGGCCCCGGCGCGCGCGACGGCTTCGCCCGCATCCATGTCGTGGGGGCCGAGGAGCCGCAGGTGTCGGTCGCCGCCATCGTGCGGATCGAAAGCCCCGGCGAGGAGGAACCCTTCATTCCGCACGCCGCGCAGATGGGCGCGGTCTTCCTGCACGGTGCGGCGGTGACGATCCACAAGGCGCAGGGGTCGCAGTGGGACACGGTGCAGGTCTTCGCCCCCGACCTGTTCGCCGCCGCGCAGTCGGGGCGGATGGAGGCGGGGCTGCCCCTGTGGAAGCGGCTCGCCTATGTGGCGGTGACGCGGGCGGAACGGCGGCTGTTGTGGGTGGTGCGCAACCGGCTGGCCCGGCCGCAGGTGGCCCTGGGGGTGGAGGACCTGCCCAAGGTCGCGGGGCGGCTGGCGATGGGGGAGGTGCAGGCGTAGCGCGGGGTTCCACCCTGCCACCCTTCACCCCTTATTCGAGAACACCCGGTAGTACAGCCAGTCCGGCAGGAAGTTGCCCACCCGGAAGACCAGCGAGAACAGGAAGGGAAAGCTCTTCTTGAAATTGTCCGAGTTCATCAATTCGAACATTTCCTGCGCCGCTTGCTCGGGTTCCATCCGGAAAGGCATGGAGAAATCGTTCTTCTCTGTCAGCCGCGTGCGGATGAAGCCGGGGTTCGCGACCTGCACCGTGACGCCGGTGTTGCGCAGGTCGGCGTAGAGGCATTCGGCCAGCACCATGGTGCCCGCCTTGGCCGCGGCATAGCCGATCGCGCCCGGCAGGCCGCGGTAGCCCGACAGCGACCCGGTGATCACCACATGCCCGCGGTCGCGCGCCACCATCGGCGGCAGCGCCGCGCCGATCACCCGCAGGCAGCCGGTGAAGTTGATGTCGGCCATCGCCTCGGCATGGGTGGCATTCCAGGCCCGGGCGGGCATCGGCCAGTAGACGCCGGCCAGGAAGACCACGCCGTCGATGTCGCCCGCCGCGGCCGCCGCGGCCTCGACGCTTTCGCGGCTGGCCACGTCGCAGGGCACGGCACGGGCGCGGCCCGGCATCTGCGCCACCGCCGCCGCAAGACGGTCGGGGTCGCGGCCCGACAGGATCACCTCGGCGCCTGCGCCCGAGATCAGCCGCGCCAGCGCCAGCCCCAGCCCCTCGGAGGCCCCCACCAGCCAGTAGCGCTTGCCCTTCCAGTCCCTCACGCTGCCTGCTCCATCCCGGCCGCCGCCACCGGCGGCACCGGGCGCATCGTGGCCTGCAGTTCGGCGACGAGGAAGCCCCATTTGCGGAACTGGCTGCGGTTCAGGATGGTGCCGTTGTCCATCAGGTACATCCAGTCGGTCACCGACAGCACATGCCCCCCCGCCTCGGGTGCCAGGCGGATGCGGTAGCGCAGGCAGACGGTCGAGCCGCTGATCTGCCCCTCGCCTGGACCCACGAGGTCGTCAGCCTCGGCCAGGATGCGGCCTCCGGGCAGCAGCGTCAGGCGCCATTCGCGGTCCTGCGTGCGGCCGGTATCGTAGCGGAAGCGTTCGGCCAGGCGTCCCCTGTCCGCTTCCCAGGTGCCTGCCATGTCGGCGGTGAAGCGCGAGGTCACGCGGCCGGCGGGGCCGAAGATCATGCCCTCGCAGAGGATGGGGCCGCCCAGGTGGCGCGCCGGGTCGAAGGCCGGGCCGGGGGCCGCGGCATAATCGGCGGGGCGCTGCGCGGCAAAGGACAGCCGGTGGCGGCAGGCCGCCAGGGCAAGGGCCGCAAGCAGGCCGCCCAGGAACCAGAGCGTCGGGGTCATCGGGCATCCTCCGGCACGGGGGTTGCGACAAGCAGGGCGATGGCGGCAAGTTTCAGCGCACAGGGCAGGCCCGCGTAAAGCAGGGTGAGCAGCCACAGCGCCTGATCCGTGTTCGGGCCGCCCACGACAAAGCCGCCGCGGGCGAGCATGTGGAACAGCACCGCCGCGGCGAAGGCGGCCGACAGCTTGGAGGCAAAGGACCACAGCCCGAACCCCAGCGCCTGCCCGCCGACCCGGTCCTCCAGCCGGCGGGCGAAGATCGCGGGCAGCAGCACCATGTCGGCGCCAAGGGCCGCGCCCGAGGCCAGGCAGATCAGCGCGAAGGGGATCAGGTCGCCGGGCCCGAGCGTCAGGGCGAAGGCGAAGGCCGCGACCGACAGCGCCATCCCGCCCAGCAGGACACGCTTTGCCCCGTGGAGCGCGGCGGCGCGGCCCCAGAACGGCGCGGACAGCGCGGCCGCGAGGAAGAACAGCAGGAGCAGCGGGCCCTCGGACCCCGGCAGCTCGAGGCGGCTGTCGATGAAGATCAGGAACAGCGTCGAGGTCACCGCCACCGGCGCGCCGTTGACGAAGCCCAGTAGCAGGAAGCGCCGCGCCCAGGGGTCGCCGAGCACGCCGCGCCAGTCGAGCGAGACATGGGCCGGGTCCCAGCCCCACTGCCCGCGCATCGACAGCGTGGCGAGCAGGCAGAAGGCGGCAAAGCCCGCCGCAAAGGCCGCCATCGGCTGTCCGGTCGCGTTGGCCAGCAGCGTCGGCGCCACCGCGGCGGCGCAGACGCCGACCAGCGATCCGGCCTCGCGCCAGCCGGCCAGCCTCAGATAGCCCGAGGCCCCCAGCCGCACCGCCTTGCCCACGCCCTCGGCGTAGAAGCAGATCGACAGGAACGAGAAGGCCGAGAACAGCAGCACCAGCGACACCGCGAACCACAGAAGCGGCGGGCCCACGGGCGGCACGGCGAACAGCATCGCCATCGCCGCGGCCATCACCGCGGCCGCCAGCGGCACCTGCAGCGCGCGCGACGCCTTCCACCGCTCCGCCGCCCAGCCGAAGGCGGGGTCCATCGCCACGTCCAGAAGGCGCAGCAGCGCCAGCACGGTGCCCATGGCGGCAAGGTCCACGCCGTAGGTGGACAGGTAGTGGGCGGGCGCGTTGATGTAGATCGGCAGGCCCGCGGCGGCCAGCATCGCGGCGAAGACCGACCAGGCGAACAGGCGTTGCGGCGGCATGACCATGACGGTCACCGCGACACCTCGTCGCCCGGGGGTGCAGGGCGGCGGCGGAAGCGGGCGCCCTTGAGCGCCAGCCTGAGCGCCTGCCAGTGGATCAGCGCCAGCACCCGGCGCGACCCCATGGGCCTGCGCAGCGCGGCGCCCAGGATGCCGATCGCCGTCAGCCTCGCGCGGGGGCCGGTCAGGTTGGTGTAGACGCCGCCTTCGCCGTTCGTGTGGTCGATCCAGATGCCGATGCGGTCGGGCCGGATGTCGAAGCGGAAGCGGTAGTCGCCCGCGACCGGCTGGAACGGCGAGACGTGCAGGATCTTGCGCGCCGTCACCGTGTCGTCGCGGCGCAGGGGCCCCAGGTCGTCGCGGTGGCACAGGTAGCAGTGCCGGTCGCCCATGGTGTTCGTCACCTCGGCGATCACCACGCGCAGATGGCCGAAAAGGTCGTGGCACAGCCAGAAGGCCACCGGGTTGAAGACATGCCCCAGCAGGCGCGGCTGCGCGAGCAGCAGGATGCGGTCGCCGCCCGGCAACTGGCGGTCGCGCAGCACCGCGCGCGCCCAGTTCCAGCCGCGCCCCTGTTTCGGGGGGCCGCCGTGGTCGCGGTCGTGCAGGCTCATCAGCCCGGCGCGGTTGCGGGCGAAAAGGCGCGGGCCCGCCGCATCCTCGGCCGCCAGCACATAGTCCACCCCGTAGCGGAACGCGTTCGCGACCGGCCCCTTGCGGCCGTGGAACGTCTCACCGCGGAGGTGTTCGACCGCTGTCATGCCGCTGCCCGCGCCTGCGCCCGCATCGCCCCGGCCACCTCGACGGCGCTGGCGAAACCGTCCTCGTGGAACCCGTTGCGCATCCAGGCGCCGCAGAACCAGGTGCCCCGCGCGCCGTTCAACGCCCGCACCATCGCCCGGCCCTGTTCGGCGGCGAGGTCGTAGACGGGATGGCGAAAGGTCACGGCATCGTGGATCAGGTCTTCCCGGATGGCCGTGTTGGAATTGAGCGTGACGAACAGCGGGTCGTCCCTGGGGATCGGCTGGAGGCTGTTCATCCAGTAGGTCAGGTCGATCCGCTCGGGCCGCCCGCCCGCGGGTTCGACATAGTTCCACGACGCCCAGGCCGCCTTGCGCCGCGGCATCACCGCGGGGTCGGCGTGCAGGACCGCCCGGTTGGGCTGGTAGCGCACCTTCGACAGGGCGGCGCGTTCGTCGGGGTGGGGGTCTGCCAGCAGGCGGAGGCTGTCGTCGGAGTGGGTGGCGAAGACCACCTCGTCGAAGCCCTCCCAGTCGCCGCCCTGCACCCGCACCCCGACCCCCTCGGCCCGCCGCACGCCCGCAACCGGCGTGCCGAGGCGCAGTTCCACCCCCTCGGCCTCCAGCGCGGCCTGCAGGCGGCGGACGTATTCGACCGACCCGCCGGGGATCGTATACCACTGGTGCGGCCGGGTCGTGGTCAGCAGCGCGTGGTTGCGGAAGAAATCCAGCAGCGCCCTGGCCGGGAAATCGATGATCCCCTGCACCGGCGTCGACCAGATCGCGCCCGACAGGGGCAGGATGTAGCCGTCCCGGAACATCGGGCCGGTGCCCAGCACCTCCAGCAGTTCGCCGATCGTCATGCCGGGCCTGGCCGCGGACTCGGCCTTCGCGTTGAAGCGGAAGATGTCGCGCAGCATCCGCAGGTAGCGCGGATTCGCGGCGTTGATCGGCTGGGCGAAGATCGCGCGCAGGTCCTTGAGCCCGTATTCCAGCCGCCCGCCGTCCAGCGATGCGCCGAAGCTCATGTTGCTTCTGGCGGTGGGCACGCCCAGGCGGTCGAACAGCGCGATCAGGTTGGGGTAGGTCGCGTGGTTGAAGACGATGAAGCCGGTATCGACCGGCTGGTCGCCCCGCTTGCCTGCCATCACCGTGCGCGCGTGGCCGCCGAGGCGCGGCTCGGCCTCGAACAGCACCACCTTGCGGTCGCGCGCCAGAAGATGTGCTGCAGCCATGCCCGAGATGCCCCCCCCGATCACGGCGATGCGGCGGGGCGGGTCGAGGCGTTCGAAGGGCATGAGGCGGGGGGCTCCGGCTGAAATCCTGCGCGTATACGCAGCGACGCGAGGACTGGATCAGGGTTTCATCCGGGGTGTCAACTTTTCCTGACAGTCGTCTTGACAGGTTTGGCCATCGCGCCACTTCGCCGGTGATCCGATGGCGCGATGGCTGCGTATCAGGGCCATGACGTTCGAGGACAACCCGGCCGAAGCGCCGCATGGACCTCGCTCGACCGGCAGCTATGTTCTCCGGCAAGAGCGGTTCGTGCAGCAGGCGGCAGGGGTGCAGACAACGGAGGAAACCGATTGGGCGGCCCTGATGATCCGGGTGCGCGACGGGCAGGACCGGGTGGCCTTCGGGCAGCTGTTCCGCCACTTCGCGCCGCGGGTGAAGGGCTTCCTGATGAAGTCCGGGGCCGGCGCCGCGCAGGCCGAGGACCTGGCGCAGGAGGTCATGGCGGTGCTGTGGCAGAAGGCGCATCTGTTCGACCCCGCGCGGGCCTCGGTGGCGACCTGGGTCTTCACCGTGGCGCGGAACCGCCGGATCGACGCCCTGCGCCGCGCGCGCAGGCCCGAACCGGAAGACCTGCCCTGGGGACCGGAGCCTGAACCCGATCAGGCCGAGGTCTACGAGGCGCAGCAGGAGACAAGGCGTCTGGGGGCTGTGCTCGCGCAGCTTCCCGACAAGCAGAGGGTGCTGATCGAGAGGGCCTACTGGGGCGAAGTGTCGCACAGCGAGCTTGCCGCAGAGACGGGTCTGCCGCTTGGCACCATCAAGTCGAGGATCAGATTGGCGCTGGACAGGTTGCGCCAGGGCATGAGCGAAGGACCAGACCGGAGATGACGATCCGCCACCACCTGCCCGAGCCGATGCTTGCGGCCTATGCCGCGGGCGACCTGCCCGAGGCGTTTTCCCTGGTCGTCGCCACGCATGTGTCGATGTGCGACGACTGCCGCGCGCAGCTTCTGGCGCTGGAGACGCTGGGCGGCGCGGTGATCGAGACGACGCTCGCCGCGATGTCGGACGACGCGATGGAGGCGGCGCTGGGCCGCATCTTCGCGAGGCCCCCCGCGCCGCGCCCCGCGCCCCGGCCCCGCCCCGCGCACCGCCCGCTGTTCCCCGCGCCGCTGCGCGAGGCGGTGGGCGGCGACCTGGACCGGGTGTCGTGGCGGTCGCTGGGCAGGGGCGTGCGGCAGGCGATCCTGCCCACGGAGCCGGACGCCTCGGCGCGGCTGCTCTACATCCCCGCGGGGCAGGCGATGCCCGACCACGGGCACGAGGGTCTGGAACTGACGCTGGTGCTGAAGGGCGCCTTCCTGGACGGCAGCCTGCGCTTCGGCCCCGGCGACGTGGAAACGGCCGACGCCGCCACCGAACATACCCCGGTGGCCGAGGAATGGGGCGACTGCATCTGCCTCGCCGCCTCGGACGCGAAGCTCAGGTTCAAGGGGCTGATCCCGCGGCTGGCACAGCCCTTCCTGCGCATCTGACCGCGGCGGCACGGGCGCACGATTGCATCCGGCCCGCGCGGCACGGTAACCTTGCGCGGCATCTGCCCGGCCGAGGAGCATTGCGATGACCGCCCCGCCCCCGATCCGCCTTGGCGTGAACATCGACCACGTGGCGACCGTCCGCAACGCCCGCGGCGGCGCCCGGCCCGAACCCCTGCGCGCCGCCCTGCTGGCCGAGGCGGCGGGCGCCGACGGCATCACCGCACACCTGCGCGAAGACCGCCGCCACATCCGCGACGCCGACATCGAGGCGCTGATGGCGGGCCTGTCGATCCCGCTCAACTTCGAGATGGCGGCGACCGGCGAAATGCAGGCAATCGCCCTGCGCCACCGCCCCCATGCGGTGTGCATCGTGCCCGAACGGCGGCAGGAGCGCACCACCGAGGGCGGGCTCGAGGTGGCGGGCGACGAGGCCCGTCTGACCGACTTCATCGCCCCCCTGTGCGCGGCCGGCTGCCGCGTGTCGCTGTTCATCGGCCATGCCGAGGGCCAGGTCGAGGCCGCCGCCCGGTCGGGGGCGGCGGTGGTGGAATTCCACACCGGGCGCTATTGCGACCTGTGGGTCGAAGGCCGGGAGGAGGAGGCCGCGGCCGAGCTTGCGGCGCTGCGCGCGGCCTCCACCCGCGCGCACCGGCTGGGGCTCGAGGTGCACATGGGCCACGGGCTGGACTACGAGACCGCGGGGCACGTCTGCTTTGCCGAGGTGCGCGAACTCAACATCGGGCACTTCCTGATCGGCGAGGCGATCTTCCGCGGGCTGGGGCCGGCCATCGAGGAGATGCGGCGGCGGATCGACACGGCGCGGACGGGCGCGGCGTGACCGCGGCGTGCGGCAAATTCCTTGAAGAAAGGAATTTGCAGATTCCTTTCTTCAAGGATTTTGCGCCGGGGCCCCGGGGTCGCGCGTGATCCTCGGCATCGGCACCGACCTGTGCAACATCGAGCGGATCGAGGCCACGCTGGCCCGCTTCGGCGACCGCTTCCGCCAGCGCGTCTTCACCCCCCGCGAACAGGCCACCGCCGAGCGCCGCAAGGCCACCGCCGCCACCTACGCCAAGCGCTGGGCGGCCAAGGAGGCCTGTTCCAAGGCGCTGGGCACCGGCCTGCGCATGGGCATCGCCTGGAAGGACATGGCCGTGAGCAATCTGCGCGGCGGCCAGCCGGTGATGCACCTGACCGGCTGGGCGGCGGCGCGGCTGGCGGCGATGACGCCGCCCGGGCACGCGGCGGTCGTGCATGTCACGCTGACCGACGACCACCCCTGGGCGCAGGCCTTCGTGGTGATCGAGGCGCGGCCCGCGGGCGGCTCACCAGAGCTTGGCTTGACAGCGACGCCCCTGCCGCGCCAATAGCGCGGCGCATCCAGGGGCAGGCGGCAGGAACATGGCAGCGACCACCAGCACGAAGGGCGGACTCGTCGAGACCGTCAAGACGATCGTCTATGCCCTTCTGATCGCGGGGATTTTCCGTACCCTGTTCTTTCAGCCGTTCTGGATCCCGTCAGGGTCGATGAAGGACACGTTGCTGATCGGCGACTTCCTCTTCGTCAACAAGATGGCCTACGGCTACAGCCGCTATTCCTGCCCCTTTGCCATCTGCCCGATCTCGGGCCGCCTTTTCGCCTCGGAACCCGAACGCGGCGACGTGGTGGTGTTCCGCCATCCGGTGAACGGGTCGGACTTCATCAAGCGCCTGATCGGCCTGCCGGGCGACACGGTGCAGGTGAAGGGCGGGGTGCTGTATCTCAACGGCGCCGAGGTGCCGCAGACGCCTGCGGGCGTCTTCACCGAGACCTACGAGCGCCAGGGCCCGATGGGCCAGTTGCCGCGCTGCGAGAACGGACCCGTGGGCGAGGGCGGCGACTGCACCGCAAGCCGCTTCACCGAGACGCTGCCGGGCGGGCGGACGCATGCGGTGCTGAATATCGACCAGAACGGCGGGGCCGACAACACCGACGTCTTCACCGTGCCCGAAGGCCAGTATTTCTTCATGGGCGACAACCGCGACAACAGCCAGGACAGCCGCTTCGGCCAGGCCGTGGGCGGCGTGGGCTTCGTTCCGGCGGAAAACCTGATCGGGCGGGCCGACCGGATCATGTTCTCCTCGGCCGGGCGGTCGATGCTGTATTTCTGGACCTGGCGGGCCGACCGCTTCTTCAAGGCGGTGGAGTGACGCCGGGACGCGAGCTTGCCGATTTCGCGGCGCGGCTGGGCCACGGCTTCCGCGACCCGGGCCTGCTGGTGCAGGCGCTGACGCACCCGTCGGCCGGCACGCCCACGCGGCCCGACAACCAGCGGCTGGAGTTCCTGGGCGACCGGGTGCTGGGCCTGTCGATCGCGGGCGCGCTGGTCGAGGCCTTCCCCCAGGCCGCCGAGGGCCAGCTCGCCCCCCGCTTCAACGCCCTGGTGCGCAAGGAGACCTGCGCCGAGGTCGCCCGCGCGCTGGACCTGGGCTCCGTGCTGCGGCTGGGGCGGTCCGAGATGCAGACCGGCGGGCGGCGCAAGCTGACGCTGCTGGGCGATGCGATGGAGGCGGTCGTCGCGGCGGTGTTCCTCGACGCGGGCTTCGGCGTGGCCCGCGCCGTGGTGCTGCGCCACTGGGCCCCCCACCTGGACCGCGCGCACGAGGACCCGCAGGACGCCAAGTCCGCGCTGCAGGAATGGGCGCAGGGCCGCGGCCTGCCGCCGCCGACCTATGCCGAGACGGGCCGCGCCGGCCCCGACCACGCGCCGGAGTTCACCGTCGAGGTGCGCCTGGCCACAGGCGAGACGGAAGCCGCCCGGGCGCGCAGCAAGCGGCAGGCGGAGCAGGCGGCCGCGCAGGCGCTGCTGGCGCGGATGGCGGGGGGTTAGGGGCGCGGCTGGGGCGGCGGCAAGCGGCCGTTCTGGCGTGCATCGATGCGCCACATGCGTTTGCGGGCATCTGGTTGTTCCAGCGACCTGTATGCGCCGCCGGAATGCTTGGGCCAGTCCAGTGCCAGACCCGCGCGCACCATTTCCGCCGAAATGTCGCGGCCATCTTCAAGATAGCAGCGGGCGACCAGCCGGTCGTGCGAGGCGCTGCCGTCGAACTCTGCCCGGACACGCTGACCCTTGCACATCCGGATCAGGGCAGAGCGTGCCACCTTGCCGTAGGGGTGATCCATCTCGGGCGCGTCGATGCCGAAAAGGCGGATGGTCACACCGTCAATCATGATCGTGTCGCCGTCCGTCACCCAGGCCCGGCCCTCCAGCACGCCGCCCCTGAACGCTGCCGACATTGGAGTCGGCGCATAGCCACGCCGGGCCTCGGCGGGCAAAGGCTGGCCACTGATGGGCCCGTGCAGGCCCGGGTCAGGAGTCCGGGGCGGCGGCGTGTAGGTCGAACGCGGCCGGGAGCGCGGCCACCACCGGACAACCAGTACTGCAAGCGCGAGAAGCAGAAAGATGTATTCCATGCCGACCCCTGCCGACGCCGCCGCATCAGGCCAGCGGCCCGCAGGTTGGTCAAGATCGAGCCGGCCGGGTCGGCCCCGCGTCTAGGCAACCGGGGCGAAGTCCGTTAAGGCCGCGCCATGACCGACCCCGCACCCACCGCAACCGACAGCCCGTTCCAAGCCCCCCCCACCCGCGCAGGCTTCGTCGCCCTGATCGGCGAGCCCAACGCGGGCAAGTCGACGCTCTTGAACCGCATGGTCGGGGCCAAGGTCTCGATCGTCACCCACAAGGTGCAGACGACACGCGCGCGGATCCGCGGGATTGCCATGGCGGGGCAGAGCCAGATCGTCTTTGTCGACACGCCCGGCCTGTTCCGTCCGCGCCGCAGGCTGGACCGGGCGATGGTCAAGGCGGCCTGGGGCGGGGCGGCGGATGCCGATGTGGTGGTGCTGCTGGTCGAGGCGCACCGCGGGCTGACCGACGGGGCGCGCGCGATCATCGACCGGCTGGCCTCGGAGCTTCCCGCGAACCGGCCGGTGGCGCTGGCGATCAACAAGATCGACCGGGTGAAGGCCGAGACGCTGCTGGCGCTGACCGCCGAGCTCAACGCCGCGCACCCTTTCGCTGCCACCTTCATGATCTCGGCCGAACGCGGCTACGGGGTCGACGCCCTGCGCGACTGGCTGGCGGCCCAGGTGCCCGCAGGCCCATGGCTTTACCCCGAGGACCAGATCGCCGACCTGCCGCTGCGGATGATCGCCGCCGAGACCACGCGCGAGAAGCTGACCCTGCGGCTGCACGAGGAACTGCCCTACCAGCTGACCGTCGAGACCGAGGCCTGGGGCGAACGCGAGGACGGGTCGGTCCGGATCGACCAGGTGATCTATGTCAGCCGCGAGGGGCACCGGGGCATCGTGCTGGGCCACAAGGGCGAGACGATCAAGATCATCGGCCAGCAGGCGCGGGCCGAGATCGCGGTCTTTCTGGAACGCCCGGTGCACCTGTTCCTGACCGTCAAGCTGCGCGAGAACTGGCAGGACGAGGCCGAGCGCTACACCGAGATGGGGCTCGACTTCCGTGACGGGGACTGAGACCTGAGCCCGCGACTGGCCACGCATGTCTGGGTTGCGGCCTATCTCGCCCGGCTGCGGCTGGCGGGCATTCCGGCGGTGCTGCGGGGACGGGGCGACGCGGATGCGGGGGCGGTCATGGTGACGCTGGCCACCATGGACGGCCGCGCCCGGGCCTTCCAGCGCCGGTTCGACATGATGACCGACAGCCGCCGCTGGGAGCCGCTGGCCGAGGGGACCGAGGCCGAGATCGACGCGCTGATCCTGCGCGCCCGGGCGCGGGACCCCGATCTCTGGGTGGTCGAGATCGAGGACCCGCAGGGCCGCACGCTGCTGGAGGACCCCTCGCTGGGCTGACTTGCAGAGGTTGACTTGCGGGGGCTGACTTGCGGTGCTGCGGGCGGCGGCGGATAGTCGGGCCATGGAATGGCGCGACGAGGGCGTGCTGCTGGCGGCGCGGCCGCATGGCGAGACGTCGGCGATCATCGAGGTCTTCACCGCCGCCCACGGGCGACATGCGGGCGTGGTGCGCGGCGGCGCCTCGCGGCGGATGGCGCCGGTGCTGCAACCGGGCGCGCAGGTCGCCGTGGCCTGGCAGGCGCGGCTGGCCGAGCATGTGGGCAGCTTTGCCGTGGAGCCGTTGCGGTCGCGCGCGGCGCTGATGGCCGAGGCGGGGCCGCTGGCGGCGCTGTCATCGCTCTGCGCGCTCTTGCGAGTGGGCCTGCCGGAACGGCAGGCGCATCCGCGGCTCTGGGCGCGGACGGTGGCGGCGCTGGAGGCCTTCGGCGGGCCGGACTGGGGATTTGCCTACCTCCGGTGGGAGCTGGACCTGCTGGAGGGCCTGGGCTTCGGCCTCGACCTGTCGGCCTGCGCGGTGACGGGCGCGGTGGAGGACCTGGCCTATGTCAGCCCGCGCACCGGCCGCGCCGTCAGCCGGGCGGGCGCGGGGGACTGGGCCGACCGCCTGCTGCCCCTGCCCGCGCGGCTCGCGCCTGCGGGGCGACAGGGGCACGACGCGGGCGAGGAACTGGCGCAGGATTTGGCCACGGGGCTGGCGCTGACCGGGCATTTCCTGACCCGCGACCTGGCGCCCGCCCTGCGCGGGGCGGGCCTGCCCGAGGCCCGGGCGCGGCTGGTGGCACGGCTGGCGGCGCGGCTGCGGGCATGAGCGGCGCGGTGGCCTTGCGTCCGCGCGCAAGCGGCGGGCGGGCCCTGCGGATCGGCCAGCGGGGCTACCCCGGGCGCCCCGCCTTTTCGGCAAGGCCCGACTGGCCCTCGCGCCGCCCGAGTTCCGCCGCGACGTCGTCCAGCGTCACGCCGCAGGCGGCCAGCATCACGAGCAGGTGGTAGAGCACGTCCGCCGCCTCGGCGGTCAGGCGGGCGCGGTCGCCGCGGATCGCCTCGATCACCGCCTCGACCGCCTCTTCGCCGAACTTCTTCGCACAGGCCTCGGGGCCCCCGGCGAGGAGCTTCGCGGTCCAGGACGTGTCGGGATCGGCGCCCTGCCGGGCGGCGATGGTGGCGGCCAGGCGGTCGAGGGGGTGGGTCATGTCAGCCTGACCGGGATTCCCGCCGCGGCCATGTGCGCCTTGGCCTGGGCGATGGTGAAGGTGCCGAAGTGGAAGATCGAGGCCGCGAGGACCGCGGAGGCATGGCCTTCGGTCACCCCTTCGACCAGGTGGTCGAGCGTGCCGACCCCGCCCGAGGCGATCACGGGGATGTCCACCGCATCGGCGACAGTGCGGGTCAGGGGCAGGTTGAACCCGGCCCTGGTGCCGTCGCGGTCCATCGAGGTGAGCAGGATTTCCCCCGCGCCCAGGGCCGCGACCCTGACCGCGAACTCCACCGCGTCGATGCCGGTGGGGCGGCGCCCGCCGTGGGTGAAGATTTCCCACCGCCCCGGCGCCACGGTCCTTGCGTCCACCGCCACCACGATCGCCTGCGCGCCGAAGCGGTCGGCGGCGCGGGCCACCACCTCCGGGTCGGCCACGGCGGCGGAGTTGAAGCTGACCTTGTCGGCGCCCGCAAGCAGGAGCGCCCGCACGTCCCCCACCGTCCGCACGCCGCCGCCCACGGTCAGCGGCATGAAGCAGCGCTCGGCGGTGCGGGTGACCAGGTCGAACATCGTGCCGCGATTTTCGTGCGTGGCGTGGATGTCGAGAAGGCACAGCTCGTCCGCCCCCGCCGCATCATAGGCCGCCGCCGCGGCGACCGGGTCGCCCGCGTCCGCCAGGTTGACGAAGTTCACGCCCTTGACCACGCGCCCGTCGGCAACGTCGAGGCAGGGGATGACGCGGGTCTTGAGCATGGATGCCGGTCCGCCGGTGAAGAGCCCCGGGGCGCTGCCCCGGACCCCGGAGTATTTCAGCCAGGATGAAGGGGCAAGAGCGGGAGGCGCCCGCGCGGGCGCCGGTCCGGGTCAGCGCAGCGCCGCCAGCGCCGCGGTCAGGTCCAGCGCGCCTTCGTAAAGCGCACGGCCCGAAATCGCCCCGGCGATGACCCCGGTGGCCCTGAGCGCCAGCAGGTCGTCCATGCGGCTGACGCCGCCCGAGGCGATGACGGGGATGCCCACGGCACGGGCGAGCGCCTCGGTGGCCCGGATGTTCGGCCCGCCCATGGCGCCGTCGCGGTCGATGTCGGTGTAGATCAGCGCGGCCACGCCGGCGTCCTGCAACCTTCGGGCGAGGTCGGTCGCCTGCACCTCCGTCACCTCGGCCCAGCCGCGGGTGGCGACGCGGCCGTCCCTGGCGTCGATGCCGACGGCCACGCGGCCGGGGAAGGCGCGGGCGGCTTGCGCGACGAGGCCCGGATTCTCGACCGCCACGGTGCCGAGGATCACCCGGGCCACGCCGCGCGACAGCCACATCTCGACGGTCGCCAGATCGCGGATGCCGCCGCCAAGCTGGCAGGGGACCGCGACCGCCTGCAGGATCGCCTGCACCGCGGCGGCGTTGACCGGGGCGCCCGCGAAGGCGCCGTCGAGGTCGACAAGGTGCAGCCATTCCGCCCCGGCGGCCGCGAAGGCCGCGGCCTGCGCGGCGGGATCGGGGCCGAAGACGGTGGCCTTGGCCATGTCGCCGCGCAGCAGCCGCACGCAGGCGCCGTCCTTGAGGTCGATGGCGGGGTAGAGGATCATGCCCGCGCTCTGCCATGCGCGCGCGGCGCGCTCAAGCCCGCGTCCCCCCCGCCGACCTTGCCGCGACCCCACGTCAGGCTTGCGATTCGCGGCAATCTTCCGATGGGATGGCGCATCCTTGAGGGAGGACGCCATGAACACGACCTTCGGCCTTGCCGCCGCCTTCGCGCTGATCGCCACCGTCGCCGCCGCCGACCCCGTGGAGGGCATCTGGAAGACCAAGCCGGACGACAACGGCAACACCGGCCAAATCCAGATCAAGCCCTGCGGCAACGCCTTCTGCGGCACGCTGATCAAGGCCTTCGACGCGCAGGGCAACGAGATGGACAGCCCCAACGTCGGCAAGCGCATCGTCTGGGACATGGTGGCCTATGGCGACGGCTTCTATGACGACGGCAAGGTCTGGTCGCCCGACCGCGACAAGACCTACAATGCCGAGATGCAGCTGAACGGCGACGGGCTGACCGTGTCGGGCTGCGTCCTCGGCTTCTGCCGCGAGGGCGGCACCTGGACGCGGGTGAAGTAAGCCGCAGGAACCGGGTCGCGCCGGCGATCGTTCGGGGGTAGGCAGGGGGCGTGACGCCGCCTTCCCCCCCCGCGATGTCCTCTGCCGACTGGCTGCGCCTGCTGCTGCTGGCGGCGCTTTGGGCGGGGTCGTTCTTCTTCGTGCAGGTCGCGGTGCCGCACCTGCCGCCGCTGGTGATCGTCTGGCTGCGCGTGGCGCTGGCGGCGCTGGTGCTGGCGGGGGTGCTGCGGGTGCTGGACCAGCCCCTGCCCCGCGGCGGGCGCGTGTGGCGGGCGCTGGCGGTGATGGGGCTCTTGAACAACGTCATCCCCTTCACCCTTTTCGTGGTGGCGCAGGGCGCCATTCCCTCTGCGCTGGCAGCGATCCTGAACGCCACGACGCCGCTGTTCACGCTTCTCGTCGCCGCCGCGCTGACGCCGGACGAGCGCCTGACCGGCGCCCGCGCCCTGGGGCTGGCGCTGGGCCTTGCCGGGGTCGCGGTGCTGACGGGCGGGGGCCGGGGCGGGGCGCTCTGGGCCGAGGCGCTGTGCCTTGGCGCGGCGCTGTCCTATGCCGCCGCCTCGGTCTGGGGACGGCGGTTCCGCGGTCTGGGCCTCGCCCCCCTGTCCGCCGCCTTCGGGATGCTGGCGGCCAGTGCCGCCATGCTGCTGCCCGCCGTCCTGTGGCTCGACCGGCCCTGGACCCTGCCCGCGCCGCCCCTGCAGGCGATGGCCGCGGTGGCGGCACTGGCGGTCTTGTCCACGGCGCTGGCCTACCGGCTCTATTTCCGCATCCTGCAGGGGGCGGGGGCGGTCAACCTGTCGCTCGTCACCTTCCTGATCCCGCCGGGAGCCATCGCGCTCGGCGTTCTGGTGCTGGGCGAGACGCTGGAGGCGCGCCAGGTCGCGGGCCTTGCCGTCATCGCGCTGGGGCTGGCGGTGATCGACGGGCGGCTGTTCCGGCGGCGCTGGCCGGCTACGCCATCGCCGCCGCCGCCGCCGCCTCCAGCCGCGCCACCGTGCCGGGGATGTCCTTGAGCTTGTCGAGCCCGAACAGGCCGATGCGGAAGGTGCGGAACTCGGGGCCCTCGCCCACCTGCAGGGGCACGCCCGCGGCGATCTGGGTGCCCTGGGCCAGGAAGGCGCGGCCCGTCTGCACCTCGGGGTCGGCGGTGTAGCTGACCACCACGCCCGGCGCCTGGAAGCCCTCGGCCGCAACCGAGGGCACGCCGCGGGCCGCGAACATCGCGCGCACCGCGCGGCCCAGGTCCCACTGCGCGGCCTTGGCGGCGGCGAAGCCCATCGCGCGCGTCTCCTCCAGCGCGTCGCGGAAACCCGTCAGCGCGTCTGTCGGCATCGTCGCATGATAGGCATGCCCGCCGCCTTCGTAGGCCGCCATGATCGCGCGCCATTTCCTGAGGTCCAGCGCGAAGGTATCGGGCTGCGCCTGCGCCAGCCGCGCCTCGGCTGCCGCCGACAGCATCACGAGGCCCGCCGAAGGCGAGGCCGACCAGCCCTTCTGCGGCGCCGAGATCAGCACATCGACCC
>CAZCPY010000058.1:0-18624 GCA_964499865.1 uncultured Rhodobacterales bacterium
CCGGGGTCCCCTTTGGACGCCGATCGGGCGTCCCGTTTCGATGCTGTTTGACACTTTGGCCGACTTCGCCAAGCTGGTGGAGCGGCTCGACAAGGCGGGCGCCTCCTTCGTGTCGGTGACCCAGTCGTTCAATACCTCGACGTCGATGAGGCGCCTGACGCTCAACGTGCTTCTGTCCTTCGCCCAGTTCGAGCGCGAGGTCACGGCGGAGCGCATCCGGGACAAGATCGCCTCGTCCAAGATGAAGGGCCTGTGGATGGGGGGCACGATCCCGATCGGCTACGATCGCCATCCCGATCCGCAGCGGAGAAAACTTGTGCTGAACGAAGTTGAGGCACGGACCGTGGCGCAGCTCTTCGATCTCTATGATCGCCTGGGCAGCATCGGCCTTGTCGAGTCCGAGGCGGCACACCTGGGCCTGAGGTCGAAGCGCCATGAGACCCGCTCGGGCCGTCGGGCGGGTGGCGGCCTCTTCACGAAGGGGCAGCTTCACTACCTCCTGACCAACCCGACCTACATCGGCATGGTGCGCCACAAGGATCGCACCTGCCCCGGCCAGCATCCTGCGATCGTCTCGCGGGATGTCTGGGACCGTGTCCAGACGAAGCTGCTCGCAGCCAAAGCCCGACCTCGCAGTGGAATGTCCGGAGCCGGCGCTGTCGTGGCCCATGGAATTCAACCTCAAGCCCAAACGCCTTCCTCGGGGCATTCCCTGGGGACAGCCTCTCACCGCACGGAAGGACTATCCGCCCCTCTCCTTGGAAAGCTGTTCGACGAGACCGGCGACGGTCTGACGCCGACCCGTACCTCCACACAGGGGCGCAGCTACCGGTACTACGTCTCGAACCGGCTGATCGCAGGCGGCAGGGACCCCAGTGGCTGGCGACTGCCTGCCGTCCAGCTCGAGCAGGAGATCGCACGTCAGGTTGCGCTGCATCTGCGGACCGCAGCGGAGCGGCACCGCATCCAGCGTGAGGTGAACGCGCGTACGGCAGAGCAGATCAGCAGCCGCGCCCTGGCTTTGGCTGCGACCGTTTCACGCGACCATCTGACACGTCTGCCTGACCTCGTGCGGCGCGGCGACATCGCGTTCGGCAGGCTTCACCTGAATCTCGACGCTGCGGCACTTGCGCGGAAGCTCCTCGTCGATCCCGAGACGCTCGATCTTGACCTCCTGCGGCTGTCATTCGGCTTCTCGCTCCGCCGCCGGGGCATCGAGACCAAGCTGGTCGTCGGCGAGCGCGAGCCGGAACCCGACCGCGCCCTACTGCGAGCCCTTGCCGACGCGCATGCGGAGATGTCCCGCCGACGTTCGGGGCAAGCGCCTTCCGACGATGGCACGACCGCGCGCCCTTCGGGCAGTCGCATGCGACGGCGCAGCTACCTCGCCTTTCTGTCCCCGCGCATCCAGCAGGCGATCATCGCGGGACGGGTTCCCGAAGGCTTCGGCCTGGAGAAGCTGCTGCGCATCGACTTGCCGCTCGACTGGCGCGAGCAGGAAACGAGCCTGGGCTTCGATACCCTGATCCGCTGAAGGCCTTCCCTGTTTGGTTGAATTTTCTACCCTGTTACGGCGAATGACGTTCCCTGTTCTGCGAAGAACAGGCAATCGACAGTTAAGTCACTGAGGGCGCTAATCTTTACCGACCGATTCAGGCCAGTTCTGGCGCGCCAGAGCCTGAAGAATTCATGATTTCCCTGATCTTTCCCTGATACCAGGGAAACCCGGCTGGGCATCGCCGTGCTCGCGAGAGTAGGCTCACCCCGTTGAACGACGCGCAGAGGGAGGACGGGTCTCGCGCAGTCCGCGCACCCCGCAAGGGCCCGTGGCGTCGGGGAAATCCTGCTAGAAAGGCGGATGGGCTGGCAGAGACGGGGGTGGGTGGCGGACCCGGAGCGATTCGAACGCCCGACCCTCAGATTCGTAGTCTGATGCTCTATCCAGCTGAGCTACGGGTCCGCAATGGGGCGCCGTTTATCCCCGCTGCGGGCGCTTGGCAAGGGCCCCTCAGGCGGCGGACGGATCGCCGGTCACGGTGGCCTTGGGCAGGCGGATCATGAATTCGGTCCCGGTCTCGTCGCTGCGCAGCAGGTCCAGCCGCCCGCCGTGGCCGCGCACCAGTTCGGCCGCGATGGCCAGCCCCAGCCCGGTGCCGCCCTTGCGCGCGCCGCCCTGGAAGGCGGTGAACAGGTGCTCGCGCGCACGGGGCGGAAGGCCGGGGCCGGTGTCGCCCACGCGGATCCACCAGTCGGCCTCGTCCTCGCCGCCGCCGATCTCGATGGTGCCGCCGCCGCCCTGCGCCTCGATCGCCTGGCGGGCGTTGCGGATCAGGTTCGCCAGCACGCGGTGCAGCTGTTCCTGGTCGGCGCGGATCATCAGGCCCGGCGGCACGTCGATCAGCAGCGCCACCCCGCCCTCCAGCGCCTCGCCCGCCGCCGCATCCTCGACCAGGCTGCGCAGCGCAAAGCGGGTCAGCCGGGGGGGGGGCTCTTCGGCCTTGCCGAAGGCCAGCGTCGCCTCGGTCAGGTGCACCGCCCGCTGGATCGAGCCTACCAGCCGCGGCGCCGCCTTGGCCACCACCGGATCGGCCGACCCGCCCATGCGGTCGGCGAACAGCTGCGCCGAGGTCAGGATGTTGCGCAGGTCGTGGCTGATCTTGGCCACCGCCCCGCCCAGCTGCGCGAGCCTTTCCTTCTGCCGCAGCGCGCCGGTCAGCTGCATCTGCATCGCCGCCAGCGCCTCTTCCGCCGCACGCAGTTCGGTCACCCGGGCGGTGGGGGCGATCACCCGGCGGGCATCCTCGGGCGCCTCGGCATAGGCCGCCATGGCGCGCGAGACCCGCGCGATGGGGCCGACCAGCAGGCGTTGGACGGCAAAGAACAGCATCGCCGCCGTCACCGCCGAGATCAGCGCCGACAGGATCAGGATGCGGATGCCGTAGTCGATCATCGCCGTGCGCAGCGGGGCCGCGCGCATCGTCACCTCGATCAGCAGCCCCGCCTCGCGCACGGGTGACCCGATGACGCGGATCACCCGGTCGCGGGGGTCGGCCAACTGCACCATGGCGTCGCGGATCAGGCCCAGGGGACCTTCGGCGCGCAGGTCGTAGGTGGCGTCGATGGGTTCGGGCAGGGGCGAGGACAGGGCAAGCTGGCGCAGCTCGTCGCGCCTGAGCACGACGTTGAAGACCTCGGCATTGGCCAGAAGCTCGGCCTGCAGAGGGTCGGTCAGCGGTTCCTCGGAAGCCAGCACCGCCAAGGAGGCGATCTGCGCCTTTTCCAGGCGCAGTTGCAGGTAGTCGGCACGGAAACGCGCGATCGAGGGCACGAAGATCAGCACTTCGGCGATCATCACGAAGATGACCGTCAGGATCAGGAACCGACCCGTCAGCGTGTTGAGGAACCGCCTGCCCGCCACGACGCCCTGCCCAGGGGCGGCGGCGTGTCAGGGCAGCAATCGCTGCACGAGCCGCACCGCCCGTTTCACCCAAGGGTTAGCAAAGAGACGCGGCGAGAAATAGGCCCCTGCGGCGCGCTTTGCGGCCTCGGTGCGCGTCGGATAGGGCAGGACGGTTCCCGCCACCGCCGACAGCTTGAGCCCCGCCGACAGCGCCATCGCCCAGGGCGCGATCTCCTCGCCCGCCCCCTCGCCCACGACCGTCACCCCCACCGGGCGGCCGCGGTGCGCCATCAGCTTGACGAAACCCGATGTCTGGCCGGTTGCCTGAGCGCGGTCGTTGGCTTCGAATTGCACTTTCACAACCTCCAGCGCCGCGCCATGGGCAGCGCGGGCCTCGGCCTCGGTCAGCCCGACATGGGCGATTTCGGGATCGGTATAGGTCGCGCGGGGGATGTGGCCGGTCTGCGCACGGGCGGGCAGGCCGAACAGCGCCTGCCGGATCACGAGGCCTGCGTGATAGCCCGCCAGATGCGTGAACTGCCCCCCGCCCGCCGCATCGCCCACGGCAAGGACGCGGCGGTTGGTCACCGACCGCAGGCGGGCGTCGACCTTCACGCCCTTGGCGTCGAAGGCCACGCCGCCCCGGTCCAGCCCCATGTCGCCCAGAACCACCCGGCGGCCGACGGCAACCAGCAGGTGCGACCCCTCGACCCGCCGCCCGCCCGCCAGCACCAGCGCCACGCCTGCGCCGGCCGCCTCGGCCCTTTCGGCCGCGGCGCCCTCGATGATCTCGACCCCCTCGTCCCGCAACGCGGCAAGCACCACGTCTGCGGCCTCGGGGTCCTCTCGACCCAGCGCCCGGGCGGCCTCGACCACCGTGACACGGCACCCCAGCCGCCGGTGCGCCTGCGCCATCTCCAGCCCGATGGGCCCGCCGCCCAGCACCAGCAGGTGCGCGGGCGCCTGCCGCAGCGCGAAGATCGTCTCGTTCGTCAGGTAGGGCACCGCGTCCAGCCCCGGCACCGGCGGCACGAAGGGGCGGGACCCGGTGGCGATGACGATGCGGCGGGCGCGGATCGTCTCGCCCCCCGCCTCGACCGTATCGGGGCCCGCCATCCGGCCCCAGGCGCGGATGACGCGGACGCCCAGGCCCTCGAACCGTTCCTGGCTGTCATGGGGCGCGATGGCCGCGATCACGCGGGCAACATGGTCCTTGACGGCGGCGAAGTCGACCACGGCCGGCGCGGGCGCGATCCCCAACGCGGCGCCCTGGCTGCGGGAATGCGCCACGCGGGCGGCGGCGAGCAGCGCCTTGGACGGCACGCAGCCGGCGTTCAGGCAGTCGCCCCCCATCTCGCCCGCCTCGACGAGGACGACGCTTGCGCCCATCTGCGCCGCCCCCGCGGCCACCGACAGACCGCCCGACCCCGCCCCGATGATGCACAGGTCGGCCCGGATCATTTGCGGAGCCCCCGCAGCACCAGCGGCAGGGCCGCGAGCAGGCAAAGCCCGACCAGCGGCCACAGGATCCGCGGGTCGGTCAGGATCGACAGGTCCGGCGTTTCACCGCGGGCGAAGACGTCGGACAGCCCTGCACCCACCGAGGTGAAGACCAGCGCGCCGGGCAGGATGCCGAGGAAGGTCGTCACCGCGAAGGGCAGAAGGCGGATGCCCAGGAAGGCGGGGATCAGGTTGGCCAGGAAGAACGGCACCGCGGGCACCAGGCGCATCAGGAACAGCACCGGCCACTGGTTGCGCTTCAGCCCCTCCTGCAGCGCCGCAGCACGCCCGCCGCCCGCCGACAGGCGCGCGGCGATGCCCTGGCCGAACCCCATCCGGGCCGCGACGAAGACCAGCACCGCCCCGGCCGTGGCGCCGGTGACGTTGTACAGCACGCCCGGAAAGGTCGCGAAGAGGAACCCGCCCGCCAGCGTCGCCACCGTCGCCCCCGGCAGCGACAGCGCCACGATCGCCGCATAGGCCGCGATGAAGACCAGCGGCGCGGCAAGCGGCCAGGCGTCGCGCAGCGCCACCAGCGCCTCGCGGTGGCGGGCGAGCGCCTCGAAGGACAGGTAGTCGCGCAGCAGCACGAAGCCCGCAAGGGCGACGGCCAGGATCGCCAGAAACGGCAGCCTCGCCCGCCATCCGGCGCGCGCATGAAGGTCGGGGTCGGTCATCGTGGCCATCACTCTCTCCGCATTTCTCTGCAAAGGCTACGGAAACCGCGGGGCAGGGGTTACCCGCCCTCACGCGGGGTTGAGAATGCGGGGCCGGATGTTTCAGGCCCCCGCGTACATCGGGCGGGGCGCTTCGGGCGGGGTGCCTTGATCGCCGTGCGTTGACTTGCGCGGAACTTGCGCTTATCCGGCGGCCTTCGCATGAGGCTGCGCTCGAATCCCGGCTCCGGGCGCGCGCGGCGTTGGAAGTGGAGAGCGGCGATGAAGCGCACGTATCAACCCTCGGCCCTGGTCCGCAAGCGGCGCCACGGCTTTCGCGCGCGCATGGCGACCAAGGGCGGCCGCCTGGTGCTGAACGCCCGCCGCGCCCGCGGCCGCAAGAAGCTGTCGGCCTAGGGCGCGGGGGCCGCGGCCCCATGTCCGAAGACCTGCACGTCCCGCCGCCGGAGGCCCGCGCCCCGGCGGCGTTTCTGCGTCTGCGCAAGCGGGCCGATTTCCTCAAGGCCGCCTCCGCCCGCCGCCAGTCGGCGCCGGCGTTCCTTTTGCAGGGCCGCGACCGTGGCGACGATTCGCCGCCGCGTGTGGGATTCACCTGTTCGCGCAAGGTCGGCAACGCCGTCGCGCGCAACCGCGCCAGGCGGCGCCTGCGTGCACTCGCCCGGCTGACGCTGGCGCCGCTGGCGCGTCCGGGCTGGGACTATGTGCTGGTCGGCCGGGCCGAGGCCACCGCCGCCCGCGACTTCGCCCTGCTGCAGCAGGACCTGACCACCGCCGCCCGGCGCCTGCACGGTGGCCCGGCGTGACCCCGCTGGCCTGGGTGCTGGCGCAGCCGGTGCGGGCCTACCGGCTGGTGCTCAGCCCCTGGGTCGGTCACGGCTGCCGGTTCCAGCCGACGTGCTCGGCCTATGCGCTGGAGGCGCTGGACCGGCACGGGGGCCTCAGGGGCGGCTGGCTGACCGCCCGCCGCATCTGCCGCTGCCATCCCTGGGGCGGGCAGGGCTACGACCCCGTGCCCGGCGCCGACCCCCGCCACGATGCCGCGCAGGGCGGCCGCGGCGGGGATTCCGCTTGACCTTTCCCCCCCTCTGGCGTTGAAGCGCCGCCGGGCCGCGGGCAGCCTTGAGGCGGGGTTTCATGGACGACCAGAACCAGACCAAGAACCTGATCCTTGCCACGGCCCTGAGCTTTCTGGTCATCCTGGTCTGGTTCATCCTGTTCCCGCCGCCGGAAGCCCCCGCCCCGGACCCCGCCGCGGTGACCGCGGAAACGCCCGCTGCCGCGACCGATACCCCCGCCGCCATCGCGGCCGGGACGCTCGTCGGCACGGGCGCCGGCACGGGCGCCGAAACGCCGCAGCCCGACGCCCCCCGCATCCCGCTGGCGACGCCAAAGCTGTCGGGGTCGGTGTCGGCCTACGGCGGGCGGATCGACGACCTCAAGCTGACCGGCTACCGCGAGACGCTGGCGCCGGACAGCGAAACCGTGCGGATGCTGTCGCCGGTGGGGCAGCCCCTGTCCTACTATGCGGTCTTCGGCTGGCTGCCGGGCCGCGGGATGGCGGCCGAGGACGTGCCGGGCGCCAGCACCACCTGGGCGGTGCCCGAAGGTGCCACGCTGACGCCCGAAACCCCGGTGACGCTGACCTGGGACAACGGCAAGGGCCTGGCCTTCAGCCGCCGGATCGCGGTGGATGCGGACTACATGTTCACCGTGACCGACACGGTCACCAACAGCGGCACCGATGAGGCGCGGCTTGCGCCCTACGGCGTGATCGCGCGCCACGGCCTGCCGAAGCTGCAGAACATCTTCGTCGTCCACGAAGGCGCCATCCGCCGCACCGACGGCAAGTTGCAGGAAACCGACTATGCCGACATGGTCGACCTGCCGGTGCAGGAACGCGAGGGCGCGCCGGCCGAGGTGATCGAGGCCACGACCGATGGATGGATCGGCTTCACCGACCACTACTGGATGGCGACCCTGATCCCGGCGCAGGGCGCGCCCTGGACGGCGGTGCTCAAGTACGTGCCGGGCGGCAACATCTACCAGACCGAGGTGCGCCAGCCCGTGCAGGCCGTGGCCCCGGGTGCGAGCGTCACCGTCTCGACGCGCCTCTACGCGGGCGCCAAGGAATGGGCGACGATCCGCGGCTACCAGAACGACGAGGGCATCGCGGGTTTCATCGACTCGATCGACTGGGGCTGGTTCTTCTTCCTGACCAAGCCGATCTTCGCCGTGCTGCACTGGCTGCACGGGCTGATCGGCAATATGGGCCTTGCGATCATCGGCCTGACCTTCGTGCTGAAGCTTCTCGTGCTGCCGCTGGCCTACAAGTCCTACGTCTCGATGGCGCGGATGAAGGAGCTGCAGCCCGAGATGGAGGCGCTGAAGGAGCGCGCAGGCGACGACCGCCAGCGCCTGCAGCGCGAGATGATGCAGCTGTACAAGGACAAGAAGGTCAACCCGGCCGCCGGCTGCCTGCCGATCCTGATCCAGATTCCGATCTTCTTCTCGCTCTACAAGGTGATCTTCGTCACCATCGAGTTGCGCCACGCGCCCTTCTTCGGCTGGCTCAACGACCTGTCGGCGCCGGATAGCTCGTCGCTGTTCAACCTGTTCGGCATCCTGCCCTGGGCCGCGCCGCCGACCGGCAGCTTCCTGCACCTGATCTTCCTTGGCCTGCTGCCGATCCTCTTGGGCATCACCATGTGGCTGCAGCAAAAGCTGAACCCCACGCCGACCGATCCGGCCCAGGCCGCGATCTTCGCCTGGATGCCCTGGATCTTCATGTTCATGCTGGGCGGCTTCGCCTCGGGCCTGGTGGTCTACTGGATCACCAACAACATCATCACCTTCACCCAGCAATACCTCATCATGCGCAGCCACGGGCACACGCCCGACATCTTCGGCAACATCCGCGCCAGTTTCCGCAAGGCGCCGGCGGCGGCGGGCAAGGCCGCCAATGCGCCGGGCAAGCCCGCAGCGCCAAAGGCGCCGCCCGCAGCCGCGCCCGACAAGCCGCCCCGTGCGCCCTCCGGCACGCCGCGCAAGAAGGGCAAGTGATGGCCGCGCGGCTGGCCCACCTGTGCCGGCACCCGATCAAGTCGGCGGGCTTTGAAGAGGTCGCCCGGGTGCTGCTCGAGGCCGGCCGCGCCTTCCCCTTCGACCGCGCTTGGGCGGTGGCGCATGCGGCGGCCAGGTTCGGGCCCGGGGGGCCGGGGGGCTGGGCGCCCAAGCTGAACTTCCTGCGCGGCTGGGGGTCGGCGGAGCTGATGGCGGTGGCCTGCACCTCGGACCCCGCCGCGCGGACCGTCACCCTGTCCCACCCCCGCCGCCCGACCGCGACCTTCGCGCCCGACCGCGACGGCGCGGCGCTCGTCGACTGGCTGCGCCCGCTCTGGCCCGAGGTGCGGCCTGACCCGGCCTTCGTGGTGCGCGTCGCGGGCCAGCCGATGACCGACGTGCCCGACCCCTTCGTGGCGGTGCTGAACCTCGCCTCGAACCGCGCGCTGGCCGACAGGCTGGGGCAGGACCTGTCGATCCACCGCTGGCGCGGCAACCTCTGGGTCGAAGGCTGGGCGCCGTTTGCAGAGCTGGACATGGTGGGGCACGAGATCGCGGTCGGCGCGGTGCGCCTGCGCCTCGAGGCACGCATCGGACGCTGCCGCGCGACCGAGGCCAACCCCGCCACCGGCACCTTCGACGCGCCCACGCTTCGGGGGCTGGAGGAAGGCTGGGGCCACCAGGACTTCGGCGTCTACGCCCGCGTCATCGAAGGCGGGTGGCTGGCCGTCGGCGATGCGGTGGCGCCGACGTGAGCCTGCCCTTTCCCGAGACGCCGCCCCCCGACGCGGCACTTGTTGAGCGCGGGCGGCTGCTGTTCGCGGGGCCCGTCGATTTCCTGAAAGGCGTCACGGCGCTTGCGGGCCTGCCGCCCGCGGACCGGGCCGAGGTTTGCGTGGCGGGCCGCTCGAACGTAGGAAAGTCCAGCCTGATCAACGCACTGACCGGCCGCAAGGCGCTCGCGCGGGCGTCCAACACGCCGGGGCGGACGCAGGAGATCAACTTCTTCACCCTGGGCGAGGCGGCCTATCTGGTGGACCTGCCGGGCTATGGCTATGCCGAGGCGCCGGTGGCCACGGTGGCCAGGTGGCAGGCCCTGCTGCGGGCCTATCTTTCGGGCCGCGTGACCCTGCGCCGCGCGCTGGTGCTGATCGACATGCGGCACGGGATCAAGGCGGTGGACGAGGAGATCCTCGGCCTGCTCGACCGCGCGGCGGTGACCTTCCAGGCCGTGCTGACCAAGGCCGACAAGGTGAACGCGGCCACGCGCGAGGCGACGCTGGCGCAAGTGCGCGGCGCGCTGCGGGCGCATCCTGCGGCCTTCCCCGAGATCGTGGTCACCTCGTCCGGGACGGGCGAGGGCATCCCGACGCTGCGCGCGATCATCGCCGGGCTGACCTGAGCGCGGAAGGCTGGGTCCGAAGGGAGCGTGCCCTTGCCGCGCACCACGCCACGGACGACGGGTGGCAAGGCAAGCTGCGTGCAGAGCAGGCACCCCGCCGCGCGCCACCGCACCCTGCCGCACCCTGCCGCACCCTGCCGCACCCTGCCGCACCCTACCGCGCGCGCGACCCGATGCGGACGGTGACGCCCGCGCGCGCCCGGTGTGCGGCGATCCAGTCGGCGGTGTCCTCGAAGGGCATCGGGCGGCCGATGGAATAGCCCTGTACATGCCCGCAGCCCAGTTGCGCCAGCATCGCGTGTTCGCCCGGCGTCTCCACCCCCTCGGCCAGCGTGCCGAGGCCCAGCCGTTCCGCCATCGACAGCACCGCCGAGACGATCTTCTGCTGGTCGCGGTCCTCGTCCACGCGGGTGACGAAGCTGCGGTCGATCTTGATCCGGCGCACGGCAAAGCGGCGGATGTTCGACAGCGGCGCGTTGCCGGTGCCGAAATCGTCCAGGTCGATGCCGCAGCCCAGTGCCGCGAGCTGGCTGATGTTGCGCACCACGACGTCGTTGTCGGTCTGCGCCACCACGGTTTCGAGGATTTCCACGGACAGCCGGTCGGGCGCGATGTCGAAACGGTCAAGCTCCCATTTCACCTTTTCGGGCAGGCGCGGGTTGCGCAGCTCGGCGGCCGAGAAGTTCACCCCGACCGACGGAATGCGCAGGCCCGCCTTGTCCCAGCGCGACAGGGCCGAAAGCGCCTGGAACAGCATCACCTCGCACAGCCGTTCGGACAGCCCCGCGTCGTCGATGGCGGGCAGGAATTCGGCGGGGGGGACGAGGCCGCGGTCGGGGTGGTGCCAGCGCGCCAAGGCCTCGAACCCCGAAACGGCGCCGGTGTCGGTGTCGACCTGGGGCTGGAAATGCGGGCGGATCTGGCCTTCGTCCAGCGCCGCCTCGAGCTGCGCGCGGTAGGCGTCGCGGTCGGCGCGCTTGCGCGCCATGTCGGGAAGATAGGCGCGGATCGCGCCGGGGCCGTTGCGCAAGGCCTCGTCCGCCGCGACCTGGGCCGCGTCCAGCATCGACCGGCCGTTCGCCTCGGGCGCGCGGCCGGCAAGGCAGAAGCCAACCGAGACGGTCACGTAAAGCCGCGCCGCGTCGATCGGCACCGGCGGGCTGAGCGCGGCCTGCAGGCGCGCGGAAAGCTGCACAAGCACCTCGAGGTCCAGCCGCCGCACCGGGCCCAGCGCCACGGCAAAGCCGCCGCCTTCCAGGCGGGCGACCGTGTCGCCCTCGCGCAGCGCCCCGCACAGCCGTTCGCTGCAGCGGGTCAGCACCTCGGTCTGCGCGGCGCGGCCGTGGCGGTCGAGCAGGCGGTCGGCCTCGTCGATCTGCAGCACCAGGCAGGCGGTCGTCCGGCCGGTCGCGACCGCTTCGCCAAGCGCATGGTCCAGCGCGCCGATCACCTGTGGCCGCAGCGCCAGGCCCGACAGGCCGCCCATCGGCAGCGCGGGGTCGCGGTAGTGGAAGGCGCCGGCCATGGCAAAGACCAGCGGCAGGCCCAGGGCGGCGATGATCAGCGCCTGTTCGCCGCCCAGCCAGAAGGTCGCCAGCGTCACCGCGGGCAGGAAGATCATCAGCTCCGGCCGTCTGAGAAAGCCCGACGCCGACCGGTACAGGGTCAGGATCCGGGCCGGAAGTCTGAACGCCATCGCCATGCCTCGCGCCATCGGGGCGGCCGGGCTGGCCGTCCCTTGGCGTCAGGCTTGATCTGCAAGGCTGAGCAGACCCTTAACGCGCACGCTAAAGTTGCGGAAGATTCTTCGCTTCCGCCACAAGCCCGGCAAAGTCGAACAGCGCGGGGTCGGCCAGATGGCCGGGACGCACGTTCGTCAGCGCCCGGAACATCACCTGCCGCCGACCGGGGCTTGCCGCCTCCCAGCCGTCCAGCAGCGCCTTGACCTGCGCCCGCTGCAACCCCTCCTGGCTGCCGCACAGGTCGCAGGGGATGATCGGATAGCCCATGGCACGGGCAAAGCGGTCGCAATCGGCCTCGGCCACGAAGGCGAGCGGGCGCAGCACGGTCAGGTCGCCGTCCTCGTTCACGAGCTTGGGCGGCATCGCCGCCAGACGGCCGCCGTGGAACAGGTTCATCAGGAACGTCTCGAGGATGTCGTCGCGGTGGTGCCCAAGGACGACCGCCGCACAGCCCTCTTCCCGCGCGATGCGGTAAAGGTTGCCGCGCCGCAGCCGCGAACACAGGCTGCAATAGGTCCGCCCCTGCGGCACCTTGGACACCACGACGGAATAGGTGTCCCGGTATTCGATCCGGTGCGCCACGCCCATGCGCCTCAGGAAGTCCGGCAGCACGGTCGCCGGAAAGCCGGGCTGGCCCTGGTCCAGGTTGCAGGCCAGCAGGTCCACGGGCAGAAGGCCGCGCCATTTCAGCTCGTGCAGCACGGCCAGCAGCGTGTAGCTGTCCTTGCCGCCCGACAGGCAGACCAGCCAGCGGTCGCCGGGGCGCAGCATGCCGTAGGTCTCGATCGCCGCCCGCGTCTCGCGCACCAGCCGCTTGCGCAGCTTGCGGAACTCGGTCGACGCGGGCGCGCCCGCGAACAGCGGGTGGATGTCGGCGCCTGTGTCGTCAAGGTCGTCGTCCAGCATGCGCCTGCTTCACCTCACCGGCGCGCCGCGGTCAAGGCGCAAGCGTGGCTCCGCCCGCCGGCCACCGGTCCCAGGACCGGTGGCGGACGCGATGGTCGGCCCCGGGATAACAGGAACGGGATGAAGGGCCCGATGTTCATCTCTTCCCAAATATCCTCGGGGGTCCGGGGGCAGACAGCCCCCGGGGGTGCCGCAGGCGCTGCGCCTCAGACGTGCTGCGCCCCGTTCACCTCGATCTCGGCGCCCGAGATATAGCTCGACTGCTCCGAACACAAAAAGAAGATTGCGTCCGCCACCTCGCGCGGCTGGCCAAGGCGCTGGAGGGGCAGCTTTTCCACGATCTTGTCGGTGCCGGGCGACAGGATCGCGGTTTCCACCTCGCCGGGTGCGATGGCGTTCACGCGCACGCCCAGGGGGCCGAAGTCATGCGCCATCTCGCGCGTCAGCGCGGCCAGCGCGGCCTTGGACGTGGCATAGGCCGCCCCGGCAAAGGGATGCACGCGCACCCCGGCGATCGAGGTGACATTGACGATGGCGCCCCTGGCCGCCACGAGTTCCTGCTGCAGCGCCCGGGCCAGGATCACGGGGGCGAAGAAGTTGACGTGGAACACCTGCCCCCAGACCCGCAGGTCGGTGTTCAGCGTGTTCAGCCGCGCCCCGCCCTCGCCCTTGGGCGAGATCCCCGCGTTGTTCACCAGCGCGTGCAGCATGCCGCCCTCCAGTTTGCCGCGGATCGTCTCCACCGCGGCGATGGTCTTGTCGGGGCTGGCGAGGTCGATCTGGACGTGGTTCTCCTCGGCGTCCGGCCAGGGGCAGCGGGGGTCGAAGGGCTGGCGGGAACAGGTCAGCACGCGCCAGCCCTCGGCGCCGAAGCGCTTGACGGTGGCGTGCCCGATGCCGCGGCTCGCGCCGGTAAGGAGAAGCGTTTTCATGGCGCGGAAGGTGAGCCTTTCGGTCGGGAAAGTCCATCCTTGGCAAGGCCCTTGCCGGGGTCTATTCCGGCGCGCGACGGAGGCCGCCTGCATGAGACGCCAGACCATGACCATCGCCGACAGCATCGCCACCGCCCGCGTCCTGTCCGAGGCGCTGCCCTACCTGCAGCGCTATACCGGCGCCGTGGTGGTGGTGAAGTTCGGCGGCAACGCCATGGGGGACGAGGCGGCGATGGCCGAGTTCGCCCGCGACGTCGTGCTGATGCGGCAGGTGGGGGTCAACCCGGTCGTGGTGCATGGCGGCGGGCCGATGATCAACGAGATGCTGGCCAGGCTGGGCATCAAGTCCGATTTCGTGCGCGGCAAGCGGGTGACCGACAAGGCGACCGTCGAGGTGGTCGAGATGATCCTGTCGGGTCTTGTGAACAAGCGGATCGTGCAGGCGATCAACGACCAGGGCGGCCGGGCGGTCGGCATTTCCGGCAAGGACGACGATCTGATGGTCTGCGAGGCGGACGACCCCGAACTGGGTTTCGTCGGCCGGCCGGTGGAGATGAACGTGCAGATCCTGCGCGACCTCTACGGCGCGGGGCTGATCCCGGTGGTGGCGCCGGTGGCGACGGGCGTGGCGGACAACGAGACCTTCAACGTCAACGGCGACACCGCCGCGGGAGCGATTGCGGGCGCGCTGCAGGCCGACCGACTGCTGTTGCTGACCGACGTGGCGGGGGTGAAGGACCGCACGGGCCAGGTGGTCACGCAGCTGACGCCTGCCGACGTGCAGGCGATGATCGCCGACGGCACCATCGCGGGCGGGATGATCCCCAAGACCGAAACCGCGCTGTCCGCGCTGGCGCAGGGGGTGCGGGCGGTCACCATCATGGACGGGCGGGTGCCGAATGCCTGCCTGCTGGAGCTGTTCACCGAACACGGGTCGGGCACGCAGATCCGCTCGACCGAGCCGCGGATCAAGCCGCGGCGCTGACGCCGCAGCGGGGACCGACCGCAGCCGCAAGAGACCCCGTCCCGGGCTTGACCCGGGACCTCGCGCCTTTGCGCAGAGGTAACCGCCGGGTGACGGGCGGGGCCCCGGGTCAGGCCCGGGGCGGGGTCGCGAATCCTCCAAGTCAGCCCGCGTGCAGCGCCGACAGGAAGCCGTCCACCTCGGCCTCGGTGGTGTTCCAGGAGGTGACCAGCCGCGCCCGTTCCACACCGTCAGGTGCAGCCCAGTCGTAGTAGACGGCGCCCGCCGCCTGCAGCCGCGCATGGGTGCCGGGCGCCCAGTCGACGAAGGCGATGTTGGCCTGCACCGGGTGCAGCGGCCGCGCGGCGTTGCCGAGGCCCGCGGACAGCCGCGCCATCGCGGCATTGGCGCGCCCCGCCAGCCGCAGCCAGAGGCCGTCGTCAAGCCAGGCCTCCATCTGCGCGGCGAGGTAGCGCATCTTGGAAAACAGATGCCCCGCCCGCTTGCGCCGCAGCTCGAACTCCCAGGCGCGGGCGGGGTCGAAGATCACCACCGCCTCGGCCCCCAGGAGCCCGTTCTTCGTGCCGCCCAAGGACAGCACGTCCACCCCCGCCTGCCAGGTCATCTCGGCCGGGCTGGCCCCCGTCGCCACCAGCGCATTGGCAAAACGCGCGCCGTCCAGATGCACCGGCAGGCCCGCGCCATGGGCCACAGTGGCCAGCGCGGCGATCTCGGCGGGCGTGTAGACGGTGCCCGCCTCGGTCACGTTGGTCAGCGTCACCGATCCCGGCTGCACCGTGTGCACGCCGATCTGGCCCAAGCTGCCGATCCGTTCGGCCAGCGCGGCGGGCGTGACCTTGCCGTGGTCGCCCGCCACGCCCACGAGCTTGGCGCCGCCCGTGAACATCTCGGGCGCGCCGCATTCGTCGGTGTTGGCATGGGCATCCGCATGGCAGAACACGGCGCCCCAGGGCGGCGTCAGCGTGGCCAGCGCCAGCGCATTGGCCGCCGTTCCCGTGGCCACGAAATGCACCGCCGCCTGCGGCGCCTCCAGCACCTCGCGCACGCGGTCCTGCGCGCGCGCCGTCACCGCATCGGCGCCGTAGCCGCGCGCCGGGCCTTCGTTGGCGCGGGCCAGTGCGGCCAGGATCGCGTCGGGGACGGCCGAGCCGTTGTCGGAGGCAAGGAACATCAGGGCCGCTCCGCTATCACGTAGTTGTCCAGATCCTCGGGATCGACCTCGGTTTCCGGGATCGTCCAGCCGCGCACCGACTTGCCCGCCCTGTGCACGCTCTCGGCGTTGCCCGAGACCAGCGGGTGCCAGCGGAACAGCGCCCTGCCCTCGTGCAGGCGGCGGTAGGCGCAGGTGCGGGGCAGCCAGTAGGCGACCTGCGGCAGCTTTTCCGGCGTCAGGTGCACGCAGTCGGGCACATGGTCCAGCCGCGTCTCGTAATGGCGGCAGCGGCAGGTCTGGCCGTCCAGCAGCTTGCACGCGACGCGGGTGAATTCCACCTCGCCGGTATCCTCGTATTCCAGCTTGTTGAGACAGCACTTGCCGCAGCCGTCGCACAGCGCCTCCCATTCCTGCGCGGTCATCTCGTAAAGCGGCACGGTTTCCCAGAAACGGTCCCTCACGGCAGGTCCCTCACCCGGGCCACGTCGGCATCCATCTGCGCGATCAGCGCGGGCAGGCCGGCAAACACCGCCTCGGGGCGCAGGAAATCGACCAGCGCGACGGACAGGTGCCGGCCGTAGAGGTCGCCCTTGAAGTCGAGGAGGTAGGTTTCCAGGTTCGGACGGTTCTCGCCGAACATCGGGCGCGTGCCGAGACTGGCGGCGCCGCGGTAGCGGCCCGCCTGCGGGCCGGTCAGCACGTCCACCCAGGTGGCATAGACGCCGAACCGGGGCAGGTGCAGGCCGGAGAGGTCCATGTTGGCGGTGGGAAAGCCAAGCGCGCGCCCCCGCTTTTCACCGTGGATCACGGGGCCCTCGATGCGGTGCCAGTGGCCCAGCATGGCGGCCGCGGCGCGCGGGTCGCCGTCGGTCAGGGCCTGGCGGATGGCGGTGGAGGACACCGGGCGGTCGGCCTGCGTCAGCAGCGGCGCGACGGTCACGCCGATGCCGTCGCGGGCGGCCAGGCGCGCAAGGTCGGCGGCGGTTCCGGCGCGGCCGAGGCCAAAGCGGAAATCGGCGCCCACGACGACGTGCGAAAGCCCCAGCCCGCGGTGCAGGATGCCCGCCGCGAAGGCCTCGGGCGACAGCGTCGCAAGCTGCGCGTCGAAGGGCAGCTCGAACAGCCGCTGCACCCCCAGCTTGGCCAGCCGGTTGCGCCGCGCCTCGGCGTTCATCAGGCGGAAGGCGGGGCCGCCGGGGGCGAAATGGTCGCGGGGATGCGGCTCGAAGGTGACGACCGCCAGCGGGCCGTGTCCCCGGGCCGCCTCGATCACCGCGCGGTGGCCCAGATGCACGCCGTCGAAATTGCCCATCGCCGCCGAGGCGCCGCGCGCGGAGGGGTCAAGCCCTTGCCAGTGCTGGAAGACGTCCATCACACCCCGGACGGGCCGGGGCCCGTTTCAGTCGAACTTGCGGCTGGGCGCCAGCACCGTCGCCTCGCCCTTGAGCACGACCGTATCGCCCACGGCGCAGCGGGTTTCAAGCGTGACACGGCGGCGCGAATGGTCGATGGCGGTGACGATCACCTCGGCCGTCACCTGATCGCCGGGGCGGACGGGAGCCATGAACCTGAGGCTCTGCGCCAGGTAGATCGCGCCGTGGCCGGGCAACTGTTCCCCGATCACCGCCGAGATCAGCCCGGCCGTCAGCATGCCATGCGCGATGCGCCCGTGGAACATCGTCGTCTGCGCATAGTCCTCGTCCAGGTGCACCGGGTTGCGGTCGGTCGTCACCTCGGCGAACAGCGCGATGTCGCGGTCGGTCACCACCTTGCGCAGCGACCGGGACATGCCGATTTCCATGTCCTCGATGACGATGGTGCCGCGCGGGGCGTTGTCGAGCATGTCGTCCTCCCGGTCCTGTTCGGGCTGCATTGCGGCACCCTAGCGGATGCCGCAGTGCGGCGCAAGGCGGGAAGGTAATATTCGTGCGCAGGGCGTCAATGGAGCGACATTATGTTGCCCCGAGATCGCCGCGCGGTTTCAGCCCAGCATCCCCATGGCGTAGGTCGGCGAAATCTCCTGATCCGCCAGCCAGGCGGCCAGCGCGGCGGGGTCGGGGCGGCGGGGGTCGGGGCCGAAGCGCGCGGCCATCAGGCCGCCGGACAGGAACAGCGTGTCCAGCCCCTCGGCCACCGCGCCGCGCACGTCGGTGTCCCAGCCGTCGCCGATGGCGAGGATCTCGCCGTCGGTGATGCCCGCGTCGAGCGCCGCCAGGCGGCGGCGGGCAAGGTCGTAGATCGGCGGGTGCGGCTTGCCGAAATAGAGGCTGACGCCGCCCGCGGCATCATGGGCCTGCGCGAGGGCCCCGGCGCAGAACAGCCGCCTGTGGCCGAGGTCGACCACGATGTCGGGATTGGCGCAAAGGAGTTTCAGTCCCCGCGTGCGCGCCGCCAGCAGGGTGGCGCGGTAGTCGTCCGGCGTCTCGGTCTCGTCATCGAACAGGCCGGTGCAGACGATCCCCTCGGCCTGCGCCAGGGGCACGCGGGTGATCGCGGGCTCGCGCGCGGCGAGGGCGGCAAGGTCGGCGGAAAAGTCGGTGAAGAAGGAAGCGTCCTTCTCCGGCCCGATGTGGTGGACGCGGCGGCCCACGGCACCGGTCAGCATGGCGTATTGCGCGGCCTCGCCCGAGGTCGCGATGTCGTCCCAGGCGTCCCGCGGCAGGCCCAGGCGGTCCAGCTGCGCCTCGACGGGCCCCTTCGGGCGCGGCGCGTTGGTGACCAGGATCACCCGCCCGCCGCGCGCCCGGAACGCCCGCAGGGCGGCGGCGGCCGGCGGGAACACCGCCACGCCGTCATGCACGCAGCCCCAGAGGTCGCAGAACAGCGCGCGGTAGGGGCCCGCGATGCCGGAGAGCGCAGAGACGATG
>CAZCPY010000059.1:0-9744 GCA_964499865.1 uncultured Rhodobacterales bacterium
CCGGCACGCCGAGGGTTTCCAGCACCTCCAGCGTCTTGGGCAGGTCGAGGATCGCCTTGGCCCCCGCGCAGACCACCGCGACCGGGGTTTCGGCCAGTTCGCGCAGGTCGGCCGAGATGTCGAAGGTCGCCTCCGCCCCGCGGTGCACGCCGCCGATGCCGCCGGTGGCAAAGACCCGGATGCCCGCGCGTGCCGCGCAGATCATCGTGGCGGCGACCGTGGTGGCGCCGGTGCGGCCGGTCGCCACGCAGACGGCAAGATCGGCACGCGACAGCTTCATCACCCCCTGCGCCCGGCCCAGGGCGTCCAGGCCCTCGTCCGAAAGCCCCACGCGGATGCGCCCGCCCAGCACGGCGACGGTGGCGGGCACCGCGCCGCCCTCGCGCACCTCGGCCTCGACCGCGCGGGCGGTGGCCACGTTCTGCGGAAAGGGCATGCCGTGCGTGATGATCGTCGATTCGAGCGCGACGACCGGCCGGCCCGCGGCCAGCGCCGCGGCAACCTCGGGGTGGATGTCGATCATCCGATCTCTCCGCTGACATAATCCGCCGCCGCATCCAGCGCCGCGGCCAGCGCGCCGGCGCGCGTCGCGCCCGCCCGGTCGGCCACCAGATGCGCCGCCATGAAGGTGTCGCCCGCGCCGGTGACGCGCGCCACCATCACCGCCCGCGGCGCGCCGGTCACGACGCCCGCACCCTGGCGCCCCTCGGCCGCCATCCGGCCGCCGTCGGTGACCAGCACGCGCGCCGCACCCCGCGCCAGCATCCCCTCGGCCGCCGCAGCCGCATCGCGGAAGTCGGCCTTGCACAGCACGGACGCCTCCTCGCGATTGACGTAGAGCGTGGCGCCGGGGTGCGTCATCAGCGGCAGCAGGCGCTCGGCCTTGCCGGGCGAGGCGGGAGCGACCCGCAGGTCGGCGCGGGCGAAGAAGGGGGAGGCCGCGATCTCGGCCAGCAGCGCCGCCGTCAGGTTGCCGTCCAGCGCCACCGTGCCCGCCCAGGGCGCCTGCGCCGACCCCAGCCGCCCGTCGGCCAGCGGCGCCAGCACCTTGGCGCCTGCGGCTTCCAGCGAATGCGCGTCCGCGATGGCGGCGATCAGGCCGTTCGCGCCCTCGATCGCCATGTAGCGGTCGGTCGGCAGGTCGTCGGACCGGTAGGCATAGGCGGTGTCGATCCCCAGCCGCGCGCAGGCGGCGACCAGTGCGTCACCTTCCGCATCCCGCCCGATGGCGGTCAGCATCGCGGGACGCAGGCCGAAACGGGTGAGCGTGACCGCGATGTTCAGCGCCACGCCCCCGGGCAGCCGCGTGATCCGGCCCGGCACGTCGGACCCCAGCCGCATCGAGGCCGGGGACCGGCCGATGATGTCCCACAGGAACGAGCCGATGCACAGAAGATCCGGCGCCATGCCGCCTTGTGCCAGCCCGCGCCGCGCCGCTCAAGCCACGATTCCCCGCGGAACCGGCGCTGTGGACACGGGCGTGACACCGAAGAACCAGGCACAGCATGCCGGCAAACCACGCGAGAACCGCGGGCCTTTCCAGCGGGTTCAAGGCCCTGGCCCGGCCCCGGCCGCAGCGCTGCGTCGCCGCCCCTTGCCCCGCGCCTGGAACTGCTCTAAGGCGCGCACACTTCACAGGTCGGGGCGGGTCGCCCGGGGGAGACATCCCCGGGCGGTCCACCGGTTGGGCGCGAGCCTGAAACCCCGGCCGCGGCGCAAACCGGAAAGGATCAGGGCATGGCGCTTCCAGAATTCTCCATGCGTCAGCTTCTTGAAGCTGGCGTGCACTACGGCCACCAGACGCAACGCTGGAACCCCCGCATGGGCGAGTTCATCTACGGCGAGCGCAACGGCATCCACATCCTCGACCTGACGCAGACGGTTCCGCTGCTGGACGCCGCGCTGAAGGTGATCCGCGACACGGTCGCCAAGGGCGGCCGCATCCTGTTCGTGGGCACCAAGCGGCAGGCGCAGAAGGCGGTCGCCGAGGCGGCCGAGAAATCGGCGCAGTTCTACATGAACCACCGCTGGCTGGGCGGCACGCTGACGAACTGGAAGACGGTGTCGAACTCGATCGCCCGGCTGAAGCAGATCGACGCGCTGCTGGCCGACGGCGCCGAGGGGCTGACCAAGAAGGAACGCCTGAACATGGAGCGCGAGCAGCAGAAACTGCAGGCGTCCCTGGGCGGGATCCGCGAGATGGGCGGCGTGCCGGACCTTCTGTTCGTGATCGACGTGGGCAAGGAGGACCTGGCCGTCCTCGAGGCCAACAAGCTCGGCATCCCGGTGGTGGCGGTGGTGGACACCAACTGCTCGCCCAAGGGCATCGCCCATGTGATCCCGGGCAACGACGACGCGGCGCGCGCCATCGCGCTTTACTGCGACCTTGCGGCGCGTGCGGCGCTGGAGGGGATGAGCGCGCAGATGGGTGCCGCGGGCATCGACGTCGGCGCGCTTGACACGGTGCCCGAGGAAGAGGCCGTGGCCTGATCCTTTCGCCGCGGGGCCCGGGATGCGGGCCCTGTCACCGGACTGTCACCCGGCGGGGGTAGCCCCCGCCGGACCCCATTTCAGGAGAAAGACGATGACCGCGATCACCGCGAGCATGGTGAAGGACCTGCGCGACCAGACCGGCGCGGGCATGATGGACGCCAAGAAGGCGCTGACCGAAGTGGGCGGCGACATGGAGGCAGCCATCGACTGGCTGCGCACCAAGGGCCTGGCCAAGGCCGCCAAGAAGGCCGGCCGCGTGGCGGCCGAGGGGCTGGTCGGCGTCGCCGTGCAGGGCGGCGCGGGGGTGGCGGTCGAGGTGAACTCGGAAACCGACTTCGTGGCCAAGAACGCCGATTTCCAGGGTCTGGTGCGCGGCATCACCCGGGCGGCGCTGGGGGTTGCGGACATGGACGCGCTGCGCGCGGCCAACCTCGGCGGCCAGCCGGTCGCCGAGGCGCTGACCGCGGCCATCGTCACCATCGGCGAGAACCTGAGCCTGCGCCGCATGGCGGCGCTGCATGGCGACACGGTCGCGGCCTATGTCCACAACGCCGCGGGCGAGGGCCTGGGCAAGATCGGCGTGCTGGTCGCGGTGACCGGCGGCGACGCGGGCTTTGCCCGCCAGGTGGCGATGCATGTCGCCGCCACCAGTCCGCTCGCGCTGTCGGAGGCCGACCTCGACCCCGCGGTGGTCGAGCGCGAGCGCGCGGTGCAGACGCAGAAGGCGCTGGAGGAGAACGCCGCCGCGCAGAAGCCCAAGCCCGAGGCGGTGGTGCACAACAACATCATCCCCGGCCGGATGAAGAAGTTCCTCGAGGAGAACACGCTTCTGGGCCAGAAGTTCGTGATCAATCCCGACCTGACGGTCGCCGACGCCGCCCGCGCCGCCGGCGCCACGATCACCGGCTATGTCCGCATCGGTGTGGGCGAGGGGATCGAGAAGGAAAAGGAAGACTTCGCCGCCGAAGTGGCGAAGATGAACGCCCCGGCCTGACGCCGCGGGCCGGAGACGGATCGGGGCGGCGCTTGGGGAAGCGCCGCCCCTTTCGCATCAACGGACCCGGATCACTCGGGGAAAGGGACAATCGGGCCCCTGTCACGTCACTCCCCGGCATCCAGCGCTGAAGCGCCGCCGTCCGGGGCACGCATCCGTCCGGGGGGAGCTTCCCGGCCGGGCCCTCCGCCGCCCACCGTAATCGCGGTGCAGGCGGAAGGCGTGTCCGCAGGGTTGCAACCCCTTTGCAGGACAGCGCCCTTGTCGCGCCTTCCGTTGCGTCAGGAAAGTCGGGTTTTCCCCACCCGACGGGCCGGGTCCTCCGGCAGCAGGTTCAGAAGCACCGCTTTGGCCACGGCCTGCGCCGTGGTCTCGACCCCCAGGGCCTCGCGCGCCAGCCGCAGGTGTTTCTCCACCGCCGCCGCCGACAGGCCGAGGATGGTGGCGATGTCCTGCGCCGTCTTGCCGTCGGCGACCCAGGCCAGCACCTCGGACTGCCGGTCGGTCAGGTCGCGCCTGACCGCCGCCGGCAGGGACAGGATCTTGAGGTGCAGGACATGCGCCACCGCCGCCAGCCCCTCGCCCTCGGCCGCCCAGATCGCATCCACCGCGTCATGGTCCAGCCCGCGGTCGGCGGTCAGCCCCAGCGCCCCGCGCGTGCGGTCGCGCATGTCGGCAAAGCCGAAGGACAGCCCCGCCACCACCCCCCAGTCGGCATTGCGCCGCACCGCCTCGGCCTCCTCGGGGCGCAGGCGACCGGCGGCCAGGTCCTCGGCGACCCAGCGCCAGGTCGTCACCCCGCTGTTGCGCAAGAGCCAGCGGTAGACGGGCGTCGTGGCGAAGAACCCGTCGCGGAAGTAGAAGGCGCTGTAAGCGGGGTCGGCGGTGGTCAGGTACAGCACGTCGTCCAGGTCGCCGATCGACCTTTCGGTGCGGAACCGCGTGAGGCCATAGGTCACGCGCGCGAAGCCGCGGGCGGCGAACCAGTCGGCCGCCAGCGCCCAAGCCGTGCCCACGCTTCCTGCGGCGGCGATGGAGGCCACCCGTGCCAGTGTCTCGCGCATGTCCCGTTCCCCCCCTTGTGTTACGCCGCGCGCCACGGTCCTGTCGAGGGTGCAGGGCAGGGGGTGCAGGGCAGGGGGGTTGCGTCGTGGTCGATGTGGTGGTGGCGGGCGGGGGGGTGATGGGTGCCGCGGCCGCGTTCTGGCTGACGCGTCTGTCGCCGGGCCTGCGGGTCGAGGTGCTGGAGCCCGACCCGACCTATGCGCGCGCGGCGACGGCGCTTTCGGTGGCCTCGATCCGGTCGCAGTTCTCGGCTGCGGTCAACGTGAAGATTGCACGCTTTGGCATTGATTTTCTGCGAAACTTCTCAAATGAGACAGGTCCGGCCGGGGGCGTGCCCGACCTCGGCCTGCGCGAACAGGGGTATCTCTTCGTCACCACCAGCGCGGCGAATGCCGCGGTGATGGAGGATCTGGCGGCGATGCAGCGCGCGCTTGGTGCGGGCACGCAGGTGCTGGGGCCGGAGGCGCTGGCTGCGCGGTTCCCCTGGCTGAACGTGGCCGACCTTGCCGCGGGGTCCTTCGGGCCGCGCGACGAGGGGTGGTTCGACAACATGGGTCTCCTGTGGGGCCTGCGCCGGGCGGCGCAGGCGCAGGGGGCGAGCTTCCGGCGGGATGCGCTGGCGGGGGTCGAGAGGGGGGGAGGCCGGGTCACGGGGGTCACGACGGTCAAGGGCGAACGCCTTGGCTGCGATACTGTGGTGCTTGCCGTAGGCACGCGGGTCAACGCGTATCTTGCGCCTCTGGGCCTGTCAGTCCCGGTCGAACCGCGCAAGCGGACGGTCTTCGTCATCGACGCGCCGAACGCGCGCCATCCCGATGCGCCCTTGCTGATCGACACGGAGTTCTACCTGCGGCCCGAAGGCGCGCAATGGATCACGGCGACCGTGCCGTCGGACGATCATGCCTGCGATCCCGATGACTTCGATCCCGATCTTCACCTTTTCGAGCAGGCGATCTGGGAACCGCTCTGGCACCGCGCGCCGGGCTTCGACGCGGTGCGCGTGGTGCGGCACTGGGTCGGGCATTATGACTACAACCGGCTCGACCAGAACGCGATCCTCGGGCCGCATCCGGGCCTTGCGGGCCTGCATCTGATGACCGGCTTTTCCGGGCACGGGTTGCAGCAGGCGGCGGCCGCGGGCCGCGGGATTGCCGAGACGGTGCTGCACGGAGGCTGGCAAACGCTTGATCTGTCAGAGCTTTCGGTGGACCGCGTGCTGCGGGGCACGGCCTTGCGCGAACGTGCGGTGGTGTGATCTGTAAATTACATAATACTGATTATGGGAATAAGAGGCGGGCGCAAGTCCCCCTATACCGCCTGTCCCGCCGCATGGGCCGACGCCCAGGCCCACTGGAAATTGTAGCCCCCCAGCCACCCCGTCACGTCCACCACCTCGCCGATGAAGTGCAGGCCCGGCACGCCGCGGGCCTCCATCCTGCGGCCGTCGAGGTCGCGCGTGTCGACGCCGCCCAGCGTGACCTCGGCGGTCCGGTAGCCCTCGGTGCCCACGGGCCTGAGCTCCAGCGCCTGCACGAGGCCCGCCGCGCGCCGCAGGTCGGCCTGGGCGATTTCCGCCAGCGGCGCGGTCAGGCCGGACCGCGCGGCCAGGGCCTGCGCCAGCCGCTCCGGCACCGGACCGGCCAGCGCCCGCGACAGGCCCTGACGCCCCGCGGCCGCCTTGGCCGCCGCCAGATGCGCCGCCGCGTCGCGGCCCTGCGCCAGATCGACGCTGACCGCCTGCCCCTCGCGCCAGTAGTTCGAGACCTGCAGCACCGCCGGGCCCGACAGCCCGCGATGAGTGAAAAGTACAGCTTCGTCAAAACCTTGCCTGCCGACGCTGACACGTCCCGCAACCGAAAGCCCGGACAGCGCCGCCATCCAGCCCAGATCCTGTTCGGCAAAGGTCAGCGGCACCAGGCCCGGGCGCGTCTCGGTCACCCGCAGGCCAAAGCGTTCGGCAATGCGATAGCCCGCGGCGGTGGCGCCGATCTTCGGCACCGACTTGCCCCCGGTGGCCACGACCACCCTGCCCGCCTGCACGACACCGCGAGAGGTTTCGACCGCAAAGCCCTGATCCTGCTTGCTGATCTCTCCGAAAGTCACGCCGGTCCAAAGGTGCGCGCCAGCCAGCCGGTCCAGCAGCATGGCGGTGATCTGCGTGGCCGGGCCGTCGCAGAAGGCCTGCCCGAGCGTCTTGACATGCCAGGCGATGCCCGCCCGGTCGACCAGCGCCACGAAGTCCTGCGGGGTGAAGCGGCTGAGCGCCGAGGCGCAGAAGCGGGGGTTCTGCGACAGGAACCGGTCGGGCGCGGTCTGCAGGTTGGTGAAGTTGCACCGCCCCCCGCCCGAGATGCGGATCTTCTCGCCGGGCGTGTCACGGTGCTCGACGACCACGACCGACCGGCCCCGCCGCGCCGCCTCGCCCGCGCAGAACAGGCCCGCCGCACCGCCGCCCAGGATGACCACATCGACCTTCATCCGACGGGCTTAACCCGTCGGAACGCCTGCCGGAACCCCCTTGCGCACCCCTTGGGCAGCGGCTAGACACCGCGCCGAGTTGGGGCGTCGCCAAGCGGTAAGGCAGCGGTTTTTGGTACCGCCATACCTAGGTTCGAATCCTAGCGCCCCAGCCATCCCGTCATCGTCTCACCCCGGTTCGGCGTCATCGGCAACCGCGTCGTCGGCGCGCGTGGCGTCCGGCGCGCGCGTCTCCCGCTCGTCGCCCGCCCAGTAGGGCGCGGGGGCCGAGGGCGCTGCGGAGGCAGGCAGCGGGCGCAGCGGCAGGGGCACGTAGGCGCGTTCGTCCGGCGCATCGGCGGTCAGGTCCGCCTCGACCCGGTAGGGCGCGCCGATGAAGCCGTCGGCCGCGAAGAACACGAGCTTCCCGCCGCTGACGGCGGGCGCGGCGATCTGGCGGACATCCGGCACACCGTGGTCGCGCAGCCGGAAGGCGCCGTCCTGCCACGGTTGTCCGGCGGGCTCGGCCTCCAGCCGGGCGCGGGTCTGGCGGGCATAGGCGACCGGATCCTCGATCAGCCGGAACGCGTCCCCCGCGCCAAGGTGCAGCGCCGCCCGTGCCAGCGCCAGCGGCGTCAGGCCGGGGGCCGCCGACACGAGGTCGGGCAGGCGGTCGATGGCCATGTCGCCCAGCAGCACCACGCGCCGGTCGTCGTCATCGATGCCGAGGTCGAACTGCAACGTATCGGTCATGCCCCAATCCTTCCCTTCGTCGCGCCCGTCACGAAATCTGCGCCCATTCCGCATCGACCCATTTGCGGTCCATCTTCGACAGCTTTCCCGGCGGATCGCTGCGCGACCACAACGCGGGTTCGCCGGTCCGCGGGTCGGGTGCGATGACAAAGAAGCTGTGGTCCAGGGTCGACCCCCAGTTGGTGTCGGCCAGCTTGAATTCCGGCACCTTCAGCCGCTTCATCATCTTGTTGAGCAGGCCCGAATCGATTCCGTCCGCGGCCCGCTTCTTGGATTGCTCGATGCGTTCGGTCTTCTGCTCCGACGTGGGCGGCGTGCCCTTTTCGGTTTCCTTCTGTTCCCAGGTCTCGGCTTCCTTGTCGGCCCGCTTCTGGTTGGCGGCCGCGGTGGCGCGCTTGACCGCCTCGGCCAGTTCGGCCGGCTTCAGCGGCAGCGCGGGCCGCTCGTCCCTCGCGCCGGTTTCCAGCAGGGCTTTGACCTCGCCGTCCTTTTCGGCCTTGATCAGGGCGGCGAGCTGGCTGTCGAACATCTCCTGCGCGCTGTCCAGCGGGATTGCGGTGTCCTTCAGCGCGGTGCCCACGTCGATCAGGTTCGTCTTGACCTTGTCCCTGATCTCCTGCTTCGAGCTGCCGCGCAGCGGGTCGAGCGAGGGGTCCGTCGGCAGGGCGTTGAAGCCGTGCATGCCGACGGTGCGGATCGTCACCATGTCGTCGCCCGAATTGCCGAGCGCGTCCATGAAATCCTCCAGCACGGTGACCGTGCGGTCGCCTTCCTTGGGCTTGGTGCCGGTCTCGGGGACCGCCGTGCTCATCTTCTTCTGGGTCAGCCCGTCGCCGTGCAGGACCTTGGTCGCCTCGTCGGTATAGCCGCCGCTGCTCCTCGCCCAGGGCTTGTACTTGTCGGTCGTGGTGGCGGTCAGGAACTCGGGGCTGTTGATATAGGCCAGGACCTCGATGCCCTCTGCGCTGTCGCGTTCCACCCCGAGCGAGTCGAGCGCAACCTTCTCCATCGCCGACAGGTACTTGGCCTGCGAGTCGATCACCTCGTCGTCGCTGCCGGTGGGATCGATGCCCTTGCGGATCAGCTGGTAGCGGCCCTTGTCCGAGGATCCGTCGTTGGCGTCCTTGACCTCGACCGTCGGGTCGTAGGTCACGGTGAAGGCATTGGCGATATCGCCGCGCAGATTGCGCAGCGCCCTGGTGCCCGCCTTGGTTTCGCGGTCGACCTGACGGGCGTTGAGGGGAAGATTGCGGTCGACCCCCTCAAGGCGCTTGTCGGTGAGCTTCTTGGCGATGCCGACGATGCCCTTTTCCGAACCGGAGGCGAAATTCTTCTTCTGCGTGCTGCCGTCCTTGCGCCCGGCCGAGGTCGCGACGGTGAATTCCAGGCTGCGCTGGATCGGGTCGCCGCCGTCCGGCAGGTTCGTGACGCAGGGAACAGGGGGGCCGAAAGGCGGCGTCAGCGACCCGGTGCCGACGATTTCGGCATACATCTCCATCGTGGCCAGGGGGTCGGTTTCCGACTTGCGCAGCGTTGGTGCGGTGGCAAAGCACGACCCCACCTTGCCCTGCGCCATCGGCCGCAGCATCGCGCCGAGAACCGAAAGCTGGCCCTGTTCCTTGCCGACCGCGTCCTCGTCCTTCAGCTTCAGCGCCTTGCGGACCAGGGTTTCGGATGACGGGACACCGCTGGGGTCGGACATGTTCGCCAGCGTGTCGTTCACCGTCTGCAGGTTGCCCGGGTCCTCCAGCAGGCCGATCGTCTTGACCAGATGCTTGGTGAAGGCCGGCGTCGGCGCGCTGCTCATCGCGGGGTTGTACAGGCTGTCGCCGATGGCGTTGAAGGCTGTGTCGGTCGTCAGGTCGACCGTGCCGTCGCCGCCCATCAGACCGCGGGCAACCGCACGTCCGCGCAGGCTGACGATATCCTCGAACTTTTGCAGCGGGCCTTCCTTCAGCGGGTCGTCCAGCATGTGCCGGCCC
>CAZCPY010000059.1:9754-18454 GCA_964499865.1 uncultured Rhodobacterales bacterium
CTGACGTAGTCGCCCAGACGGTCGAAGTACTTCTCGCCGGAATCGGCCCCCGACTTGAGCAGCTGAAGCGCGTAGTTGCCGCTTTTGGCGGGATCGAGCCAGCCGCCCTTGCCCGTGGGCGCAAACCCCGTGTCCTTGAGGTCGAGGACCATGCCGATCTTGCCCGGGATCTCCTCGCGGAACTCGGACTTTTCCATGTAGTCGAGCAGCTCGCCCGTCACCTTTGCATCGCGCGCGATGCCGTTGATGATGTCGACCTTCGACTGGTCGGAATAGGGGCGCGGCGCATCGGGAGAGAGGGCGCCGTAGGACAGCTGCTCCTCCAGCAGCTTCTTGCCGCGCAGCGCGTTCTCGCGCTCGGTCCGGGCCGTCTGCTCCCTCTGGGCGGAACGGTAGTTCTCGGTGGCGACCCTGACGCGGTCCGCCTTGTCGCCGCCTTCGGGCAGGCCCCGGGCCGTGCGCAGGTCGCGCATGCGCTGCAGGACAGTCTGGTAGGCCGCCCTGCTTTCGCGCTCGGCCTCCTCGATCAGCGCGGGCGTGCTGTCGATGTCGCCCAGGATGCGGTCGAACTTCTCCATCGCGGTCTGCGCCGCGCCCCCGGCCACGGGATCAAGCTGCAACAGCCTGGCAATCCCGGGATAGCGCGGCGGCGGCGGCGGCGGCGGCGGGTTGTCCGTGACCTCGACCTTCGGCGGCGGCGGCGGCGGGTTGTCCGTGACCTCGACCTTCGGCGGCGGCGGGTTGTCCGTGACCTCGACCTTCGGCGGCGGGGGCGGCGGCGGGTTGTCCGTGACCTCGACCTTCGGCGGCGGCGGGACGGGGTTCAGCTGGACATTCGGCGTCTCGACCTTCGGCGGAAGGATGATCTCGATCTCTTCCTCGTCGTCGTCATCGCCCGGCTTATTCTTGCGGCTCAGCTTCTTCAAGAGCTTCTTGCCGAGGTTCTTCAGACTCTTGAACAGGCCGGCCTGATCCCCGGGGCCCGAAAAGCTGTCGCCGTCGCCCGTTCCCGTATCGCCGCCCGAAGGTCCGTCCCCCTGCCCCGCCCTTTGGATCAGCGTCTCGAAGGCGTTCAGGACGGTGCCCGCGCGGCCGGGATCGCGGTCGATCTCGGTGCCGAACAGCACCATGATCTTCTGCACCCGGTCAGCGAAACCGGCATCGGCGCGGCCGGCCACCGCTTCGGCGGCGTCCAGCAGGCCGGAAAATCGGTCGAGCAGCGCCTCGCGCGCCTCCTCGCGCGCCGCGTCGGCCTCCTCGCCCTCGGCTTCGCCCCCCTCGGCTTCGCTCTCGCCCTGCCCCGGCGGCTGCGACATCCGCAGCTCGACCGCATCGACCAGCCGCTGCGCCCGCTCCATCCCGCCTGCGGCCATCTGGCCTGCCGCCTCCTGCAGGGCCCGCCCCAGCGCCGCGGCGCCCCCGTCGCCGCGCGCCAGCGCCTCGCGCACGCGGGGGGCAAGCTGCTTCAGGCGTTCGGTCAGCGCCAGCTTCAGGCCGCCGTCATCGCCGTCCGCGGGCGGCGTCCCGGTTTCCGCGGTCTGGTCCTTCGGGTCTTCGGGTTCCGGGTCGCCATCGTCGATCCGGCTGCCGTCGGGCAGCACGAAGACGAAGTTGGCCATGACCCCCAGGTCCTTTGCGCAGCGGCGCGCAAGCTTGGGCAGGTTGGCGGGGGGCGCCTCGTCCTCGACCATCATCTCGAAGACCTTGCCCACGGTGTTGAGCAGGCCCGAGGCGGATACCGCGGCCAATCCCCCGCGGCCGCGTGCGACCGGGATCAGCGCCTTGGGCGACTTGGTGGCATGGGTTTCCAGCACCACCCCGTCGCGGGTCTTCATCAGGACAAAGCTGAGCGACCGCTTGCGACCGTCGCGGAGGTGGCCTTCAAGCTCCTCGGCGGTCATGCCGGTGGCGCCGTCGTCCTTGGCCATCATCTGCCCCCTGATCGAAATGCGGCGAAAGCGTAACCGCAAGGGGCCGGGTGCGGCAACACATTCCGTGCCGGACGCCCCCGCGGTCCGCCGTCACAGGCCGTTCCGCAGCGTCTCCAGCACCGCCGCGGGGGGCACGTCCTCGGCCACGAAGGCCGCGCCGATGTCGCGGGCCAGGATGAAGCGCAGGCGGCCGTCGCGCACCTTCTTGTCCTGTCCCATCAGCGCCAGCAGCGCCTCGGGCGGGGGCAGGTCGCCCGGGATGTCCGCAAGTCCCGCCTTCAGCCCCAGCGCCCGCAGATGCGCCCTGACGCGGCCGGGCGCCTCCTGCGCGCAAAGCCCCAGCCGGGCGGACAGCTCGAAGGCCAGCGCGCAGCCGATCGCCACGCCCTCGCCATGCAGCAGCCGCGCCGAATAGCCGGTCGCGGCCTCGAGCGCGTGGCAGAAGGTGTGGCCCAGGTTCAGGAGCGCGCGCTCGCCCTCCTCGGTCTCGTCCCGCGCGACGATCCCCGCCTTCATCGCGACCGACCGCGCCACCGCGGCCTGCACCGCCGCGGGTTCGCCCGCCAGCAGGGCCGCGCCCTGCCCGGCCTCCAGCGCCTCGAAGAACCCCGCGTCGCCGAGAAGCCCGTATTTCACCACCTCGCCATAGCCCGCCCGCATCTCGCGGCCCGGCAGGGTCGCAAGCGCGGCGGTGTCGGCCAGCACCAGGCTGGGCTGGTGGAAGGCGCCGACTAGGTTCTTGCCCTGCGCGGTGTTGATCCCGGTCTTGCCGCCGACCGAACTGTCGACCTGCGCCAGCAGCGACGTGGGCAACTGCACGAAGCGCACGCCGCGGCGCAGGATGGCCGCGGCGAACCCCGCAAGGTCGCCGATCACCCCGCCGCCCAGGGCCAGCACCAGGTCGCGCCGCTCGACCCTTTCGGACAGCAGCCATTCCGTGGCATGCGCCAGATGCGCCCAGCCCTTGGTGCCCTCGCCCGCGGGCAGGGCCAGCGCGCTGACGGCGATCCCCCCGGCCTCCAGCCCGGCCCGCAGCGCCGGCAGGTGCAGGGCGGCGACCGTCGTGTCGGTGATGACCGCCACGCGCGGCCGCGCCAGCAGCGGCGCCAGATGCGCCGCCGCCCCCGGGATCAGCCCCGGCCCGATGCGCACCGCGTAGGACCGCGCGCCCAGGTCGACCGGAACCACCGTCATGCCGCAGGCCCCAGCACGTCGGGCCGCGTCATCAGCGCGGCCTCGACCCGGCGGGCCATGGCATCGACCGACAGGCCTTCCTCGGCATCGACCGCGAGGTCGGCCAGCGCATAGACCGGCGCGCGCACCGCCTGCAGGTCGCGCAACGTCTCGCGCGGGCTGGCGGTGCGCAAGAGCGGCCGCGTGGTCTTGTGGCGCACCCGGTTCCACAGCAGGTCGAGGTCGGCACGCAGCCAGACCGCCACCCCGCGCGCCGCGATCATGCTCCGGTTGCCCTCGGCCATGAAGGCGCCGCCGCCGGTGGACAGCACGCAAGGCGCGCCCGACAGAAGCCGCGCCAGCACCTCGGTCTCGCGCGCCCGGAAAAAGGTTTCGCCGTCGCGGGCGAAGATCTCGGCGATGGAGCGGTTGGCGGCGCGCACGATCTCGTCATCCGAATCGAGGAAAGGCACCGCCAGAAGCCGCGCAAGCTGTGTGCCCACGGCCGTCTTGCCCGCCCCCATCATGCCCACCAGGGCCACCGTTTTCTTCAGCCTGGCCAATGCATTGCCGCCCGATTGCCTGCCCCCGCCGCAGCCCCCGGCAGGGCACGCCCTTGCCGGGCGTGCGCAGTGTGCGATTGAATGGCGTGAAGTCGCCGCGAACGCCAGCTATATTCACCGGGCAAGGCCGCCGTCAGGCGCCCGGGCCAAGAATCGCAGGCAGGAGGCAGGGGTCATGGGGCGCATCCTTAAGGTGCTGGTGGTGCTGGCGTTGGCAGGGTTCCTGGGGCTGGTCGCCTATGCCTACCTCGGGCTGCAGGCACCCGCGCCCGCGCCGGTGACCAAGCCGGTCGTGCTGGATGGCAACTGACCTGCGCGCAGCCCTGGTCCTTGCCCTGCTCGCCGTTCCCGCGGCGGCCGAGGAGCCGCTGTCGGCCATCGACTGGCTGTCGCAGTCGGTCGCCACCCCCGCCGCCGTTCCCCCGACCGAGGCGCCCACGGCCCACCCCGGCGGTGCCCTGCCCGTGCAGGTGACGGTCTCGGTGCTGGGCGGGGTGGATGCCGATGCCGCGGGGCTGCTGCCGACATCGGTCACCGGCCTGCCCAGGGACCTGTGGGGCCTGGGCCGGACGGAAGAGATCGCGCGCCTGATCGCGGTGGAACGCACCGACGCCCTGCCCGCCTTGCGGTCACTCATGACCAAGCTGCTGCTGGCCGAGGCGACGCCGCCGGCGGATGGCGGCGGGCGGGGCTTCCTGCTGCTGGCGCGGGTCGACAAGCTTCTGGCGATGGGGGCGCTGGACCAGGCGCAGGCCCTGCTGGACGCGGCAGGCAAGGACAATGCCGAAACCTTCCGCCGCGCCTTCGACATCGCCATGCTGACCGGCACCGAAGACGGCGCCTGCGACCGGATGCGCGACGCCCCCGACCTTGCCCCCACCTTCCCCGCCCGCATCTTCTGCCTCGCCCGCTCCGGCGACTGGAACGCCGCCGCGCTGTCGCTGCGCACGGGCCAGGCGCTTGGCCAGATCACCGCCGAGGAGGACGCGCTCTTGTCCCGCTTCCTCGACCCCGACCTCTACGAGGGCGAGCCCGTGTCCGCGCCCCGGCCGATGACGCCGCTGGTCTGGCGCCTGCTCGAGGCGATCGGCGAGGCGCCCGGCACCGCCGCCCTGCCGCTGGCCTTCGCGCACGCCGACCTGCGCGAGGCCAACGGCTGGAAGGCGCGGCTCGAGGCGGCCGAGCGGCTGGCGCGTGCCGGGGCGGTCGAGCCCAACCTGCTTCTGGGCCTCTACACCGAACGCGAGCCTTCCGCCTCGGGCGGGGTCTGGGACCGGACCGAAGCCTTCCAGCGCTTCGAGGCGGCGCTGTCGGCGCGCGATCCGCTGGCGGTGGCCGCCCGGCTGGCGCCGGTCTGGGACCGGATGGTCGAGGCCGAGCTCGAGGTGCCTTTCGCGACGCTGTTCGCGGCCGAACTCAGGCGCCTGACCCTGCCGCCAGACGCTGCGGACCTTGCCTTCCGCATCGCGCTTCTGGGCCCCGACTACGAGGCCGCCGCCGTCGCGCGCCGCGCCGCCGACGAGACCGAGGCCTTCCTGATCGGGCTCGCGCGCGGCGACCTGCGGGGCGTGCCGCCGCAGGACAACCTGTCGCGCGCGATCGCCCCCGCCTTCACCGCGCCGGTGGTGCCCGAGGACCTGACCCGCCTGATCGACGAGGGCCGTCTGGGCGAGGCGGTGCTGATGGCCATCGACCGCATCGGACAGGGCGTGCAGGGCGACCTGCGGGGGGTGACCGAGGGGCTGTCCTTCCTGCGGTCGGTCGGGCTCGAGGACGCCGCGCGCCGCACCGCGCTGGAGCTGATGCTGCTGGAACGCCGCGGATGACCGACGCGCAGGCGATCTCGACCTTCCTCGACGCCATCGCCGCCGAGCGGGATGCGGCGGTCAACACGCGGCTGGCCTACGGGCGCGACCTTTTGGACTTTGCGGGCCACATGGCGGTGCGCGGCGGCCTGCTGGCGGCCGACCGCGCGGGGATCGAGACCTATCTCGCGGGTCTGGCCGCCCGGGGGCTGGGCCAGGCCACGCGCGCGCGGCGGCTGTCGGCGATCCGCCAGTTCTGCCGCTTCGCCCATGACGAGGGCTGGCGCCGCGACAACCCGGCGCTGCGGCTGCAGGGCCCCGGCCGCGCGGCGCGGCTGCCCGACGTGCTGTCGGCGGCCGAGGTCGAGGCGCTGCTGGCGGCGGTGCGCACCACCGGGAAAGCCGACCGCGACCGCGCCCGCAACCGCGCGGTGATGGAGCTGGCCTATGCCACCGGCCTGCGCGTCAGCGAGATCGCCGCCCTGCCCGTGGCCGCCGCCCGCGGCAATCCGGCGATGCTGATGGTGCGCGGCAAGGGCGGGAAGGAGCGTCTCGTGCCGCTGTCGTCCCCCGCCAGGGCCGCGCTGGCCGACTGGCTGGCCCTGCGCGACGCGGCCGAGGCCGCCCGGCCCGCGGGGGCGCCCGCGTCGAGGTTCCTGTTTCCCGGCACCGGCGCTGCCGGTCACCTGACGCGCCAGCAGATCCACGGCCTGTGCAAGGCGCTGGCGCTGGCCGCAGGCATCGACCCCGCCCGGGTGACGCCGCACGGGCTGCGTCACGCCTTCGCCACCCACCTTCTGCAGGGTGGCGCCGACCTGCGGGTGATCCAGACGCTGCTGGGTCACGCCGACATCGGCACCACCGAGATCTACACCCATGTGCTGGACGGGCACCTGACGGCGCTCGTCTTCGGCCGCCACCCGCTTGCCCGCAAGACCTGAACCCCCAAGGCCCGATACCCATGGACGCCCCCCCTGCCACGCTGCTCGACACCGCCTTCTGGGCCACCGCCGCGGCGATCGTCGTGCTTCTGTGCATGTCCGCCTTCTTCTCGGGCTCCGAGACGGCGCTGACCGCCGCCTCGCGGTCGAAGCTCAAGGCGCAGGCCGACAAGGGGTCGCGCGGGGCGGAGACGGCGATGCGCGTGACCGAGGACAGCGAGCGGATGATCGGCGCGCTGCTTCTGGGCAACAACATCGTCAACATCCTGTCGGCTTCGCTCGCGACCGCGCTGCTGACGCGGATGTTCGGCGATTCGGGTGTCGCCATCGCGACCTTCGTCGTCACGGCGCTGGTGCTGGTGTTCGGCGAGGTGCTGCCCAAGACGCTGGCGATCACCTTCCCCGAACCGGTCGCGACCCGCGTGGCACCTCTCATCCGCGTGCTGATCCTGCTCTTTTCGCCCGTCGTCACCGTGGTGCGCGCCATCGTGCGCGCGATCCTCTGGACGCTTGGCGTGCGCGGCAACGAGGAGGGCCGGATGCTGGCCATCCGCGAGGAGATCGAGGGCGCCATCGCGCTCGGCCACAGCGAGGGCGCGGTGGAAAAGGAAGACCGCGACCGCCTCTTGGCCGCACTCGACCTGTCGCAGCGCACCGTCGACGAGGTGATGACCCACCGCTCGCGCGTCGAGATGATCGACGCCGACACGGAGCCGAATGCGCTCATCGCGCAGGTGCTGGGGTCGGCCCACACCCGCCTGCCGCTCTACAAGGACAGCCCCGAGAACATCGTCGGCGTGGTCCATGCCAAGGACCTGCTGCGCGCCGTCGAACGGTTCCGCCGCGACGGCGACGGCACGCTGGACAGCGTGGCCGATCTCGACATCGTCTCGGTCGCGATGAAGCCCTATTTCGTGCCCGAAACCACGCCGCTCGACGAACAGATGCGCCAGTTCCTGAAACGGCGCACGCATTTCGCGCTGGTGGTGGACGAATACGGCACCCTGCAGGGGGTCATCACGCTGGAGGACATCCTCGAGGAGATCGTCGGCGACATCACCGACGAATTCGACGTGGTGGTGAAGGGCCCGGGCCTCGTGCCCGACGCGCAGGGCGACTTCGTGCTGGACGGCGCGATGACCATCCGCGACGTCAACCGCATGATGGACTGGGACCTGCCCGACGAAGAGGCCAACACGCTCGCGGGCCTCGTGATCCACGAGGCGCAGGCGATCCCCGCGGCGGGGCAATGCTTCAGCTTCCACGGCTTCCGCTGGGAAGTGGCGGAACGGCGCGAGAACCGGCTGACGCGGCTGAAGGTGCGGCCGCTGTGAGGGCGGGGCAATTTCCTTGAAGAAAGGAATTTGCCCGCGACCCGGCGGCGGCCTGCGGCAATGGTCGCATCCGGCACAGGGCGCGACGTGCAGGCACCTTGCCCGTGCCGCCCCGCGGCGTAGAACCGCGGGCAGAACCGGAGGCAACCCATGGACGACGCGCTGGTGATCTTCACGCCCTCGGGCAAGCGGGGGCGGTTTGCACGCGGCACGCCGGTGCTGACGGCGGCGCGGCAGCTTGGGGTGGACCTCGATTCCGTCTGCGGCGGCCGCGGCATCTGTTCCAAATGCCAGATCACCCCGGGTTACGGCGAGTTTCCCAAGCACGGCGTCACCGTGGCCGCGGACGCGCTGTCGGACTGGAACGCGGTCGAGGACCGCTACAGGCGCATCCGCGGGCTGACCGAAGGCCGCCGCCTCGGCTGCCAGGCCCGCGTGCAGGGCGACGTGGTCATCGACGTGCCGCCCGAAAGCCAGGTGCACAAGCAGGTGATCCGCAAGTCGGCCACCGTCCGCGACATCGCGATGGACCCCGCGACCCGGCTCTTCTACGTCGAGGTGGCCGAGCCCGACATGCACGAGCCCTCGGGCGACCTCGAGCGGCTGGCCTCCGCCCTGCGCGACCAGTGGGGCATCGCCGCCGTCACCGCCCCCCTGCCCGTCCTGCGCAAGCTGCAACCCGCCCTGCGCAAGGGCCAGTGGAAGGTGACCGTCGCCGTGCACCAGGGCCACGGCGGCGCCGGCGCGCGCATCACCGATGTCTTCCCGGGCTACTTCGAGGGGCCGCTCTACGGGCTTGCCATCGACCTCGGCTCCACCACCATCGCCGCGCACCTCTGTTCGCTGGCCGACGGCGCCGTGCTGGCCTCCTCGGGCATGATGAACCCGCAGATCCGCTTCGGCGAGGACCTGATGTCCCGCGTCTCCTACGCGATGATGAACCCCGGCGGCGA
>CAZCPY010000060.1:0-18433 GCA_964499865.1 uncultured Rhodobacterales bacterium
GCCGAAGGCGAGGCCGACCAGCCCTTCTGCGGCGCCGAGATCAGCACATCGACCCCGACGGCCCCCATGTCCACCCAGACGCAGCCGCTGGCGATGCAGTCCAGCACCACCAGCGCCCCCACCTCATGCGCCGCCGCCGCGACCTTGGCGATGTAGTCATCGGGCAGGATGATCCCGGCCGAGGTTTCCACATGCGGCGCAAACACGGCGTCAGGCTTCATCTCGCGGACCTTCGCCACCACCTCCTCGACCGGCGGCGGCGCGAAGGGCGCCTGCGCGTGGTTGCCCGCCTGGCGCGCCATCACCACCTGCGTGTCCGCCGCAAAGCCGCCCGCCTCGAAGATCTGGCTCCAGCGGTAGCTGAACCAGCCGTTGCGGATGACGAGGTTCCGCCCCCGCCCGAAGGCGCGCGCCGCGGCCTCCATCCCGTAGGTCCCGCCGCCCGGCACCACCGCCACCGCGGCGGCACCGTAGACCTCGCGCAGACCCGCCGAGATGTCGCGCATCACGCCCTGGAACCGCTTCGACATGTGGTTCAGCGACCGGTCGGTGAAGACCACCGAGAACTCGTCAAGGCCGCCGTCGTCGACATCGGCGTGCAGCGCGGGCATGGCAGGCATCCTTTCGGGCGTTCCGTGTCGGAACAGGGAGAATCCCCCGCCCCTTCATCTCTTGTCAAATATCCCACGGGGGTGCGGGGGTGTGAAACCCCCGCTGCTGCCCTCTCCGCCCGCCTTGCCGCCCCCGCCCATGTGCGCTAAGGCCGCGCCCGACCATCCGGAGGGGAAGATGCGCGTCTATTACGATCGCGACTGCGATGTGAACCTGATCAAGGACCGCAAGGTCGCCATCCTGGGCTACGGCAGCCAGGGCCATGCGCATGCGCTGAACCTGCGCGATTCGGGGGCGAAGAACGTCGTCGTCGCCCTGCGTCCGGGCTCGCCCTCGGCGAAGAAGGCCGAAGGCGAGGGGCTGCGCGTGATGGAGATCAGCGAGGCCGCCAGGTGGGCCGACCTGATCATGTTCACCATGCCGGACGAGCTGCAGGCCGAGACCTACCGCCGCTACGTGCACGACAACCTGCGCGACGGGGCGGCCATCGCCTTCGCCCATGGCCTGAACATCCACTTCGGCCTGATCGAGCCGCGCAAAGGCGTCGATGTCATCATGATGGCGCCCAAGGGCCCCGGCCACACGGTCCGCGGCGAGTATGTCAAGGGCGGCGGCGTGCCCTGTCTGGTGGCGGTGCACCAGGACGCCTCGGGCCGCGCGATGGAACTTGGCCTGTCCTACTGTTCCGCCATCGGCGGCGGGCGCTCGGGGATCATCGAGACCAACTTCAAGGAAGAATGCGAGACCGACCTGTTCGGTGAGCAGGCGGTCCTGTGCGGCGGCCTCGTGGAACTGATCCGCATGGGCTTCGAGACGCTGGTCGAGGCGGGCTATGCCCCCGAGATGGCCTATTTCGAATGCCTGCACGAGGTGAAGCTGATCGTGGACCTGATCTACGAAGGCGGCATCGCCAACATGAACTACTCGATCTCGAACACCGCCGAGTATGGCGAGTATGTCTCGGGCCCGCGCATCCTGCCCTATGACGAGACCAAGGCGCGGATGAAGGCGGTGCTCAAGGACATCCAGTCCGGCGCCTTCACGCGGAACTGGATGGCCGAATGCGCCGTCGGCCAGCCCTTCTTCAAGGCCACCCGCCGCAACAACGACGCCCACCAGATCGAACAGGTCGGCGAAAAGCTGCGCGCGATGATGCCGTGGATCACCAAGGGGCGGATGGTCGACAAGGCGAAGAACTGACACCGTCGGCAGAACCTTCGCAGGGCCGCGCCGCAGGCGCGGCCCTTTTGCTTGGCGCGTGTTTACCATTCGGTAGTCATGCTGTTGAATGATGCGCCAACACTGCACCGCCAAGACCGAGGATTGCCTTGACGCAACCCGCCACCGCGCCCCGCCGGAACCAGCTTTACTACGGCGACAACCTCGACGTGCTGCGCCGCAAGATCCCCGACGCCTCGGTCGACCTGTGCTACATTGACCCGCCCTTCAATTCGAAGCGCAACTATTTCCAGATCTACAACAACCTGGGGGCGGAGGACCGGGCGCAGGCGCAGGCCTTCGTCGATACCTGGGAATGGGGGGACGAGGCGAAGGCGGGGCTCGACTGGATCACCGACATCGCGCAGTTGCAGTCGGGCAGGCTGACCGAACAGACGGTTGACCTGATCCGGGGCCTCGAAAAGGTGCTGAAGCGCGGCAGCCTGCTGGCCTATCTGGTCCACATGACGCTGCGCATCGTCGAGATTCACCGGGTGCTGAAACCGACCGGCAGTTTCTACCTGCATTGTGACCCGACGGCGAGCCATTATCTGAAACTGGTGCTCGATGCGGTATTTTGTGGGCAGGGTGGGGATTTCTTATCCGAGGTCGTTTGGAAGCGCACCACATCGCACAGCGACGCTGATGGGATGGGAGCTGTTCATGATGTTATACTTCTGTTTTCCAAGGGCACGAAGCCGGTTTGGAATCAGCAGTTTCAACCGTATGACCAATCTTACATAGAGTCCCATTATCGCCGAAAGGATAAGGACGGTAGAAACTATCGGACCAGCGATACGACGGCATATGGACTATCCGGCGGCGGATATACTTATGAATGGAATGGCGTGACTAAGCTATGGCGTTATCCCATCGAGAAGATGCAGCAGCTACATGACTTGGGGAAACTCAAGTATACCAAGACCGGAACGCCGGAATACCTCCGCTATCTGGATGAAATGCCTGGGATGCCCCTCGGAGATGTCTGGAATGACATTCCTCCAATAAACCCGAGAGCTGCCGAACGCCTCGGCTACCCCACCCAGAAACCCGAAGCCCTTCTCGAACGCATCATCCGCGCCTCGTCGAACGAAGGCGATACCGTGCTCGACGCCTATTGCGGTTGCGGCACCACCGTCGCCGTGGCGCAGCGGCTGAACCGGCACTGGATCGGGATCGACATCACCTATCAATCGATTTCCCTGATCCTGAAGCGTCTGGCCGACAAATACGAAAAGACCTGGCCGAAGGTCGAGGCGAATATCCTGCTCGACGGCGTGCCGCGCGACATGGCCTCGGCCGTGGCACTCGCCAACCGCAAGGATGACAGGAACCGCAAGGAATTCGAGAAATGGGCGGTGCTGACCTATTCCGCCAACCAGGCCCGGATCAACGAAAAGAAGGGCGCCGACGGCGGCATCGACGGCGTGGCCTATTTCCTGATCGACAAGGACAGGAACGGCAAGGCCATCTTCCAGGTCAAATCCGGCGGCGCCAACCGGGGAACCCTTGCCACGCTGAACAGCGACCGCCAGCGCGAAGGCGCGGACTTCGGGTTTCTCATCACGTTCGACCCGCCGACGAAGGCGATGAAGGACGAGATTGCGGCAGCCGGGAAGTACCGGCACCCCCTGTTGAATCGCGAGGACGACCGCATTCAGGTGATCACCGTCGAGGACATCCTGAACGGCGCGAAGCTGGACCTGCCCATGGCCCGCGGCGATGTGGTCAAGTCTGCGAAAGCCGCGGATGACTCTGGCCAATCGGACATGGGCTTCTGAAATCTGCCACCGATGGGCGAAAAGCTGCGCGCGATGATGCCCCGGATCACCGGGGGGGCGGATGGTCGACAATTCGAAGAACCGAGGCCGTGGCGGGGTGAAACCCTACCCTGCTGACCGCCCCGCGCAGGGCGGGGTTTCACCCCGCCTACCGCTGCCAACCCCCTACGCCGCCGCCTGCACCGCCGCCACGATGCCGTCCACGACCTCGGCCATCAGGCCCTCGTCCTCGCATTCCGCCATCACCCGGATCATGGGTTCCGTCCCCGACTTGCGGATCAGGATGCGGCCGTGGCCGGTGATGCGCGCCTCGGCGGCGGCGATGGCGGCCTTGACGGGCGCGGCGTCCAGCGGCCGGGCGCCGGCGGCGAAGCGGACGTTCTTCAGCATCTGCGGCACGGTGGCGAACTGGCGGGCGAGCACGGAGGCCTTCTCTCCCGTGCGCGCCATCTCGGCCAGGAACTGCACCCCGGCCAGCAGGCCGTCGCCGGTTGTGGCATAGTCGGTCATCACGATATGCCCCGACTGTTCGCCGCCCAGGTTCCAGCCGCCCCTGCGCATCGCCTCGACGACATAGCGGTCGCCCACCGGCGCGCGCTCCAGCCGGAGGCCGCGGCCGTGCAGGAACCGCTCCAGCCCGAGGTTTGACATGACGGAGGCCACCAGCACCCCGTCCTTGAGCCGCCCCTCGGCGCCCCAGCGGGCGGCGAACAGCGCCATGATCTGGTCGCCGTCCGCCACATGGCCGGCCTCGTCGATCAGGATCACCCGGTCGGCGTCGCCGTCCAGGCAGATGCCGAGGTCGGCGCCATGGGCCACCACCGCCTCGGCCGCGGTCATCGGATGGGTGGACCCGCAGCGGTCGTTGATGTTCAGCCCGTTGGGCGACACGCCCACCGGGATCACCGTGGCACCCAGTTCCCACAGCACCTCGGGCGCGGCCCTGTAGGCGGCGCCGTTGGCGCAATCGACCACGACCTTCAGCCCGTCCAGCGTCAGGCCCGCGGGGAAGGTGGTCTTGACGAATTCCTGATACCGCCCGCGGCCGTCGTCGATGCGCCGGGCGCGGCCGATGTCGCGCGGCGGCACCAGGCCCGGGGCGGTCACCGTCATCCGCTCGATCGCGGCCTCTGCCGCGTCGTCAAGCTTGAAGCCGTCGGGGCCGAAGAACTTGATGCCGTTGTCTTCCGCCGGGTTGTGGCTGGCCGAGATCATCACCCCCATGTCGGCCCGCATCGACCGCGTGAGGAACCCCACCGCGGGCGTGGGCACGGGACCCAGCAGCAACACGTTCATGCCCATCGACGTAAGCCCCGCGGTCATCGCGTTTTCCAGCATGTAGCCCGACAGCCGCGTGTCCTTGCCGATCACCACCCGGTGCGCGCCCTTCGTCGTCTGGCGGAACCAGGCGCCCGCCGCGGCGCCCAGCCGCAGCGCCATCTCGGCCGTCATCGGCGCGGTATTGGCGGTGCCCCGCACACCGTCGGTCCCGAAAAGCCTGCGCGTCATGCCCGCGTCCCCCTGATCGCCCCCGCGACGGCCAGCGCCTGCCGCGTTTCACCCACGTCATGCACGCGCAGGACCTGCACGCCCTGCGCCACCCCCGCCAGCGCCGCCGCCACCGACCCGGGCGCGCGGCGGTCCGGCACCGGCTCGCCCGCCAGCGTGCCGATGAACCGCTTGCGGCTGGCGCCCAGCAGGATGGCGCAGCCCAGCCCGTGCAGCGCCGACAGCCCGCGCAGCAGCGACAGGTTGTGCGCCACGGTCTTGCCGAAGCCGAGCCCCGGGTCAACGACGATCCGCGACCTTGGTATGCCGGCGGCCCCGGCGGCGGCGATGCGCGCCTCCAGCGCCGCATAGACCTCGCAGACCACGTCCGCGTAGCTCGGCGCGTCCTGCATCGTGGCGGGTGTGCCCTGCGCGTGCATCAGCACGAGCGGCACGCCCGCGCGCGCCACCACGGCCGCCAGCCCGGGGTCGTGCGTCAGGGCGCTGACATCGTTGACCAGGGCCGCGCCCGCCTGCAAGGCGGCCTCGGCCACCGCGGCCTTGCGCGTGTCCACGCTGACGGTCAGGCCCCGCAGGGCCGCAACCACCGGCACCACGCGGGCGATCTCCTCCGCCTCGGGCACCTCGGCCGCCCCGGGCCGCGTGCTTTCGCCGCCGACGTCGATCAGGTCGGCCCCCATCGCGCGGGCCTGCGCCTCGGCGGCGGCGGGGTCGAGGAAGCGGCCGCCGTCGGAAAAGCTGTCCGGCGTCACGTTCAGGATGCCCATCAGCCGCGGCCGGTCCAGCGTCAGGCCGGCAACGGCGGGGCGCGGCGCGGTCAGGCGGTCGCGCACATCGCCGGGCAGGTCGCGCGCCGGGATCACCCGGCCGCGGCGGCCCGGCTCCAGCACCTCGGCCTCGGCGAACCAGCACCACCCGCCCGCCAGCGGCAGGGCGCCGTCGGGGCGGCAGGGGTCATCCTGGGCGATCGGGCGAAAGACGGTCATGGCCCGCGCGCCATCGCCCATATCGGGCCTCAAGTCCACCGCCCGGGCTACAACCGCTCGAGCGCCACGCGGCTTCCCGCCGGAAGCGTAACCGGCCCGTGAACGACCAGCCGCCGCGCCGACAGCGTCTCGGCCAGCCACAGCGCCAGCGCCTCGGGCGCGCGCGAGGCGGGACCGTCCACGGCGTCGAGCACCATCTTCGACGGCGCCCAGACCACGCTGCGCCCCCGGCGGATCGCCCATTCGATTTCCGTCCGCGCCGCCACCACCACGCAGCGGGCATCCCGCGCGGCAAGCGTCCAGGCGTTCTGCTCGATGGCCAGGAGGTCCACGCGCCGCTGCGTGGGCCCGTGACCGGTGACCGGCCGCGGCAGGTCGGGGGGGCCGACGCACAGGATCACGGGCGCCTCGGCCTGCCAGCCGGTCAGGCGGGCCGACAGGTCGGGCGCGGCCAGCGTGGCGTTGTCCAGCAGCACCACCAGCGGATGCACGGCGCCGACCGTGCCCTGCACCGGCACCTCGGCCCGCGACCGGGCGATTTCCACCCCCAGGGCATGGGGCCCGAGGTCCAGCTTCTGGATGCGGACAAAGGCGCGCATGGCCTGCGGCGCGGCGAGGATCCGCTCGGCCACCCGTTCGGCCAGCGTCTCCAGCAGGTTCAGCCGCTCCGCCGCCAGTTCTTCCGCCACCGCCTCGACCAGGAGGTCGTAGGACAGGATGCGGTCCACGTCGTCGCCGATGTCGCCGGGCAGCGCCACCTCGACCACGATGTCGAAGCGCAGCCGCTGGCGGCGCCCGCGTTCCTGCTGGTAGGCGCCGATCTCGGCCTCGACCACATGGTCGCGCAGCGCGATGCGGTCGCGCAGGCCCGGGCCCGCGGTCGCGGCGGCGCGGTCCTCGGGGTGGGCGAAGGCGAGGGCTGTGTCGTCCATGGCGCCTTCCCTGCCTGACTGCGACGACGACGCCATGCCACAGGCGACCCCCGCGGGCCAGCGGGCGACCTTGCGGTCAGGGGCGTTCGACGCATTCCGTCTCGCGCGTGCGGGGGGCGGCCCAGGTGACGCTGGCCGTGGTGCCCGACAGCGAGATGCCGCCACCCGACGCGCGGTAGTTGAAGGGTGCGCCCCCGGCCACGCGGGCCAGCGTGAAGAACAGGCCGTCGCGGGTGACCACCTCGGCCTCGCGCCCGCTGCTGCGCACGGTCACGGTGATGCGGTCGCCGTTGCGGCAGACGAAGCGGTAGGCGCCGTCCGCGGCCGCGGCGTCGGCGGGCGGGCGGGACGGGCGACCGGGGGTCAGCTGCTGCGCCGCGACCCAGCCGGTCAGCCGCGAGCCCGCGCGCACCTCGTACCAGATGCGGCCGCGGCGCAGGCAATCGGCTTCGATCTCGGCCTGCAGCGCCATCGCCGCCCCGACGATGCGGTTGCAGGCCAGCGCGCATTGGTCATTGGTAAAGCGCACGCGGCCCGTCGTCGTCACCCCCGACCCGCCCGCCACCGCGCCCACCACGCGGCCGTCGCGCGGGCGGGACAACAGGTCCAGGCTGTCGCGGGCCGGGACGCCGCTGACCACATGGGACTGCCCGCTGGCCGGCGCGCAGAGCGACTGCGCCGCGGCGGGAAGCGCCGCCAGCATCAGGATCAGGGCAAGCACGCAGCGCATCGCGATTCCTCCGCTTTGTGCCGATCATCCCTGCCCCGAAGGCCCTGCGTCAATCGCCGTGTCGGTGACGCCGCGGTCGCGCCCGGCGCGGATCAGCGCCAGCACCTGGCGCGCCGCGGCGGGGATGTTGGTGCCGGGGCCGAAGATCGCCCTGACCCCTGCGGCCTTCAGCCCCGCGTGGTCCTGGTCGGGGATCACCCCGCCGCAGATCACGATGATGTCGCGCGCCTGGCGTTCATACAGCGCCTGCACCAGCAGCGGCGCGAGCGTCTTGTGCCCGGCGGCCTGCGACGACAGGCCGATCACCTGCACGCCGTCCTCGACCGCCGCCTGCGCCGCCTCGTCGGGGGTCTGGAACAGCGGGCCCACGTCCACGTCGAAGCCGAAGTCGCCGAAGGCCGTGGCGATCACCTTGGCACCGCGGTCATGGCCGTCCTGGCCGAGCTTCACCACCCGCATCCGCGGGGCGCGACCGGTCTGGCGGGCGTAGTCGGCGACCTCGGCCCGGATCGCGGCGAAGCCTTCGTCCTCGGCCCAGGCCGCGCCGTAGACGCCGGTCAGCATCTGCTGATCGGCCTGGTGGCGGCCGAAGACCTCTTCCATCGCCGCGGTGATCTCGCCCACCGTGGCGCGCGCCCGCGCCGCCCGCACCGCCGCGGCCAGAAGGTTGCCGTCGCCCCGCGCGGCCCCGGTCAGCGCCGCCAGCGCCGCGGCGCAGGCCGCCGCATCGCGCCCGGCGCGGATACGCTCCAGCCGCGCCACCTGCGCCTGCCGCACCGCGTGGTTGTCGATGGCGCGCACCTCGACCGGCGCCTCGGTGTCGGGGCGGTACCGGTTGACGCCGACGATGACCTCGGCCCCGCGGTCGATCAGCGCCTGGCGCCGGGCGGCCGTCTCCTCGATCCGCAGCTTGGGCGTGCCCGCCGCCACCGCCCGGGTCATGCCGCCCATGGCCTCGACCTCCTCGATCAGGGCCCAGGCCTTTCCGGCCAGTTCCGCCGTCAGGCTTTCGACGTAGTAGCTGCCCGCCAGCGGGTCGGCGGTCCGCGTGATGCCGGTTTCCTCCTGCAGGATCAGCTGCGTGTTGCGCGCGATGCGGGCGCTGAAATCGGTGGGCAGCGCCAGCGCCTCGTCGAAGCTGTTGGTGTGCAGGCTTTGCGTGCCCCCCAGCGCCGCCGCCATCGCCTCGTAGGCGGTGCGCACGATGTTGTTCCAGGGGTCCTGCGCCTGCAGCGACACGCCCGAGGTCTGGCAATGGGTGCGCAGCATCAGGCTTTCGGGCTTCCGCGCGCCGAAGCCTTCCATGATGCGGTGCCACAGCAGCCGCGCCGCGCGCAGCTTTGCCACCTCCATGAAGAAATCCATGCCGACGGCGAAGAAGAAGCTCAGCCGCGGCGCGAAGGCATCGACGTCCATCCCCCGCGCCAGCGCCGCGCGCACGTATTCCCGCCCGTCGGCCAGGGTATAGCCCAGTTCCTGCACCAGGTTCGCGCCCGCCTCCTGCATGTGGTAGCCGGAAATCGAGATCGAGTTGAACCTGGGCATCTCCTCGGCCGTGTAGGCGATGATGTCGGCGACGATCCGCATGCTGGGCTCGGGCGGAAAGATGTAGGTGTTCCGCACCATGAATTCCTTGAGGATGTCGTTCTGGATGGTGCCCGACAGCGCCGCCCGCGGCACGCCCTGCTCTTCGCCCGCGACGATGAAGGATGCCAGAACGGGGATCACCGCGCCGTTCATCGTCATGGAAACGCTGACCTTTTCCAGCGGGATGCCGTCGAACAGGACCTTCATGTCCTCGACGCTGTCGATCGCCACGCCCGCCTTTCCGACATCGCCCACGACGCGCGGATGGTCGCTGTCATAGCCGCGGTGGGTGGCCAGGTCGAAGGCGACCGACACGCCCTGCTGCCCGGCGGCCAGGCCCGCGCGGTAGAAGGCGTTCGACTCCTCGGCGGTGGAAAACCCCGCGTACTGCCGGATCGTCCAGGGGCGGCCCGCATACATCGTGGCCCGCACGCCGCGGGTATAGGGCGCAAGCCCCGGCGCGCCGCCCAGATGCGCCACGCCCGTCAGGTCCGCCTGCGTGTAGAGCGGCCGCACCGCGATGCCCTCCAGCGTCTGCGCCGTCAGCGTCGCGGCGTCGGCCCCCTTCAGCTCGCGCCGCGCCAGCGCCTCCCAGGCCGCCCTCGTTGCGTCGGACATGCGTCAGCCCCCCTCACATCTTCCATTGCGCCCGGGCGTCGCTATATGCCTGCCCATGACGCGCATCTTCCGCCTGCTGGCGCTCTGTGCCGCCCTGCCGCTGGCGGCCGCAGCCGACACGCCGGCGGCGGCCGATGCGCCCGTGCTGACCATCCTGCCCGCGGCCGAGGTCGACATCGACACGCTGCTGTATACCCGGCGGCCCATCGTCGTCTTTGCCGACACGCCCAGCGACCCCAATTTCCGCCGCCAGATGCAGCTGATCGACCGCGACCCGGCGGAACTTGCCGAACGCGACGTGGTCGTCATCACCGACACCGACCCCGCGGCGATGACCGCCCTGCGCAAGATGCTGCGCCCGCGCGGGTTCAGCCTGGTGATCCTGGACAAGGACCTGCGCCCCGTGGCGCGCAAGCCCCTGCCCTGGGACGTGCGCGAGCTGGCGAATGCGATCGACAAGTTCCCCCTGCGGCGGCAGGAGGAACTGGAGCGCAACCCCGCGGGCCGTTGAAAAGACGGTCCCGAAGCGCTACGCTGCGTGCATCGCCAGGAGGGACCGATCACGATGGCCGTCCAGCGTCAGCAGCCGCGTCCGCTTCCGCCGGGCCCGATCGGGCCGGACCCGGCGTACTGACGTCGTCCCAGACGGGTGGCGGCAGCCCCGTCCGCCGGTTGAGCGCGACCACGGCGGCGCGCCCGACGTCCGCAAGGTCGCCCGCGGCCTTGAAATACACCTCGTAGGCCCCGATCCGTGCCGCTGCCGGGCGGGCGGTGAACACCGGGGCGCGCAGTTCCAGCGCGAGCAGGTAGGTGACGAACCACCCGGCAACCGCAAGGACAACGCCGACCAGGCCAAGCCGCAGGTCGGCGCCAAGGCCCGGCGCCACCAGCACGGCGCCGACCGCCAGCGCCACCCAGGGCAGGACCGGCGCGGCCACGGCGGCCAGCCGCCCGCGCAGGCCGGTGGCCCGCATCCCCGCCCCCCACAGGGCCAGCGCGGCACCGCTCAGCGCCATCCCGGCCCAGAGCGAGGGCTGCGCCAGGACCTGCACGTCACTCGAACTCCAGGATCACGTCGTCGACCTTGAGGCTGGCGCCCGCCGCCGCGACGATGCGCCTGACCGTGCCGCGGCGTTCGGCCTTGAGCACGTTCTCCATCTTCATCGCCTCGACGGTGGCCAGCGGCTGGCCTTCCTGCACCTCGTCGCCCGCGGCGACGCGCAGGCCGGTCAGCAGGCCCGGCATCGGGCACAAGAGGAAGCGCGAGGTGTCGGGCGGCGCCTTTTCCGGCATCAGCGCGGCCAGTTCCGCCTGCCGCGGGGTGCGGATGCGGACCTTGAGGTCCGCGCCGCGCAGCCGCACGCGCAGGCCCATGGGGATCTTGGCGACCTTCATCACCAGCGGATCGCCGTCCACGCGCAACTGCGCGAGCGGCTGGCCGGGGGTCCAGGCGCTTTCCACGCGGTGCATGGTGCCGTCGGCAAAGGTGACGGTCGACCCGGTGCGGTCGGCCAGGATGGTGACGCGGTGGTCATGGCCCGCAAGCCGCACGACCCAGTCGTCGCCCACCCGGCGCTGGTGGTTGTCCATGGTGCCGGAAATGCGCGTCCGCCGGATCTCGGCCACCCGGTGCATCGCCGCCACCGCCGCCGCCAGGCGGCGCAGCATGGCCCCCGACAGCCGCGCGCCCTGAAAGCCCCCGGGGTATTCCTCGGCGATGAAGGCGGTGGAGATGTTGCCGCTTTCGAACCTCGGGTGGTCCATCACGGCCGAACAGAAGGGCAGATTGTGCCCGATCCCTTCAACTTCGAACATATCCAGCGCCAGCCGCATTTCCTCGACGGCCTCGGCCCGGGTCTTGCCCCAGGTGCAGAGCTTGGCGATCATCGGGTCGTAGAACATGGAAATCTCGCCACCCTCGAAGACGCCCGTGTCGTTGCGCACGATGCCGCCGCGCGGCGTCGGGCCTTCCTGCGGCGGGCGGTAGCGGGTCAGGCGGCCGATCGAAGGCAGGAAGTTGCGGTAGGGGTCCTCGGCATAGAGACGGCTTTCGATGGCCCAGCCGTTGATCTTCAGGTCCTCCTGCCGGAATGCCAGGGGCTCGCCGTTCGCCACGCGGATCATCTGTTCCACCAGGTCCACGCCGCTGATCAGTTCCGTCACCGGGTGCTCGACCTGAAGCCGCGTGTTCATCTCCAGGAAGTAGAAGTTGCGGCTGCCGTCCACGATGAATTCCACCGTCCCGGCGCTGGTGTATCCGACGGCTTTCGCCAGCGCGCAGGCCTGTTCGCCCATCGCGCGGCGCGTCGCCTCGTCGAGGAACGGCGAGGGCGCCTCCTCGATGACCTTCTGGTTGCGCCGCTGGATCGAGCATTCGCGCTCGTGCAGGTAGACGCAGTTGCCGTGCCGGTCGGCGAGGACCTGAATCTCGATATGCCGCGGCTGGGTGACGAACTTTTCGATGAAGATGCGGTCGTCGCCGAAGGACGCCGCCGCCTCGTTCCTCGACGACTGGAAGCCCTCGCGCGCCTCGGCGTCGGTCCAGGCGATGCGCATCCCCTTGCCGCCGCCCCCGGCGCTGGCCTTGATCATCACCGGATAGCCGATCTGGCCGCTGATCCTGACCGCCTCGTCGGCATCCGCAATCAGGCCCAGGGTGCCCGGCACGGTGGACACGCCCGCCCCGCGGGCGATCTTCTTCGAGGCGATCTTGTCGCCCATCGCCTCGATGGCCGATGACGGCGGCCCGATGAAGACCACGCCCGCGGTCTCCAGCGCCGCGGCGAAGGCGCTGTTCTCGCTCAGGAACCCGTAGCCCGGGTGCACCGCCTGCGCGCCGGTCTTCGCAATCGCCTCGATGATGCGGTCGATCACGATGTAGCTCTGCGCGGCAGGCGACGGGCCGATGTGGACCGCCTCGTCGGCCATCCGCACATGCAGCGCGCCGCGGTCGGCGTCGGAATAGACGGCCACCGTGGCGATCCCCATGCGCCGGGCGGTCTTGATGACGCGGCAGGCGATCTCGCCGCGGTTGGCGATCAGGATCTTGTCGAACATGGGCGGCTCCGCAACGGAAAACGGGGACCGGCCGGGCGGCCAGCCCGGGCGGTCCCCGTCAGGGATCGGTCGTGCCGCCCGAAGGCGGTCAGGTCAGCGGCAGGCCGGAAGGCCCAGGTTGACACCGCAGGTCGCGGCCCCGGCCAGCCCGCCGATGACGGCGCCCGTGACCATGTTGCCGTCGAACGCGTCCGCCACCAGCGCGCCCGCGGCGGCACCGGCGATCCCGCGCGAGGCGGGGTCCTGCAGGCATCCCGCCAGCGGCAGGACGAGAAGGGGAAGAATGACAAGGTTCTTGCGCATTTCGAACTGCCTCGACGTTTGGTTGTTATTGCGGCGGATTCTACAGCAATCCAAAGACTTGCAAAGCGATATTCACGAGCCCGCGCAAAAACACGCCGAACCCGTGCCCGAAAGGGCGGCCGGGCCCTCTGGCGGCCCGGCCGAGGCATTGGGGAAGGGGCACTCGTCACATCGGGCGCCTGCGGGTCTACGCCGGCGTCCGCTGCCGCAGGATGCAGGCCGCGCCGCCCCGGCGCAAAGGCGAAATCGCGGCACCCCGGGCAATGCGCGCCCGGCCGCCGGAACGCGCGATCCCTGCGCAGGATCATGCCGACGCCTCCGGGTCGTCGTCGCCATCCGAGGCGCGGGGTGCCGCATCTCCGGGCGGGTCGAAGACCTCGGGGAAGGACGCCCGCGCGCGGCGCAGGTCGATGCGCAGGAGCGCCTCGTAGGACTGCGGGTCGAAGGGGTCCTGCGCGGGCACCACCTCGCGCCCGAACAGCCATGACAGCCGCCCGGCATCCAGGTTGCCGCGTTCGAAGGGCTCTTCGCCGAAATGTTCCCACAGCGCCGCCAGGAAGGCCTCGTCCGCGCGCCGGTCGGCCGGGGCGCGGTCGCGAAAACGCTCGCGCCGGATGATCCGGGTGGCGCCGTCCTTGTTGCCGCGCCGGATCACGAACTGGAAATCGGTGCCCGGCAGCCGGCCCGGGAAGCCGCGATGCTTCAGCATGCGCCACCCCCCGAGGGACGGGCGCGGGCGGGCCGACGGGCGGCCCGCCCGGTCGGCTTACTTGTACTTGCCCGTATAGGTGGGTTCGACCGACACCGGTTCGTCCACGTAGACCACAGGCTCTTCCTTCTTCGCGCAGGCCGCCACGACGGCAAGGAACGCGAGCGCCAGGAGGGCGCGGCTGCTGTTCGACATCCTCTACTCCTTTGTTCACCGGGGGTCACCGGACGGCGGTCAGCCGTGCCGTGCCCCCGTTGCGAGGTCAAGACCGCTTGGGTTCGGTCTGCCGCGAGGATAGCCGGATCGGCGGAATTTGGACATGCGCAAATTCCCGCATCGGCGGAATGTGCCCTGCCTGCATCAGGTGCGTGGCCGATTTGCGCAGGTTCCACAAGATGTTGAGGCTGCATCAGAACATCTCCCAGATGCAGGCACCGTCTTCGATGCGGTAGGCTTCGAAATACTGCACCGCCCCGGGCGCGGCCTCGCCGAAGGGCAGGACGCGGTCGTGCAGGGACACCACGATCTGCGCAGGGACCGGGCCCGTCGCGCTGATCCGCGGCAGGGCGTAGGTGGAGCACAGGTCGGCCATGTCGGCAGCGGCGGTCTCGAAGTCGATGCCTTCCGCGATTGCGGGGGCGAGGAAGCGGAAACGCACGGTCAGCCCCGACGGGCCCGCCGTGTCCTGGATCACGTCGATCAGCGTGACCGCCTGGCCCGAAGGCACGGGGATGGGCCCGTCGTTCATGCGGGCTTGCGCAGCAGGACGCGGCGCGCCTTGGCGGGGCCCGGAAGGGTTTCCAGGATGCCGCGTTCGGCCAGTCTGGCGGCCTGCGGGTCGGCCGTCGCCTCGCGCAGGTCGAAGATCGCGGCCCCGCCGGAGGCAAGCGCGCGGTCGAGGAAGGGCAGGTAGGCGTCCACGGGATAGTGGAACCCGCAGGACAGGAAGCTGACCGCCAGATCCACCGGGCCCGCCCCTTCCGGCGCCGTTTCGCGCGGGTTCAACGTGGTGACCGAGGCGGCCGGAACCCCGTTGTCGGTCATCAGCCGTTTCGCCACCGCCAGGCTGGAATAGGCCGCACCTTCGGCCTGAAAGCCGAAGTGCTTGTGTTCGTTGCTTTCGAGGTCGATCAGCAGCACCGCGCAGCCCAGGTCACGCGCGGCGAACAGGTCGAAGAAGCCATAGCCGCAGCCGATGTCGGCCAGCCTCTGCGGCCTCAGCCCTGCCAGCAGCGGCGCGAGGCCGAGGTATTCCGCATGGATCACCGCCGCCGCCCGCCGCGCGATCTCGGCGCCCAGCCGGTCGACCTGCGCCTCGACCGGCCCCGGATCGCCCGCTTCCCAGGCGCGGATCACGCGGCCTGCGCGCGGCACGTCGAACAGCACCTCGGACCGCTGCAGGATCAGGTTCACCAGATCGCCACGGTCCAGCGCCGACAGGTCCAGCGCGTCCACCGCTGCGCGCGTCTCGGGCGTCATTGCACGCCCCCCGGCACCGGTCGGCGCGCGATGCAGTCGATTTCCACCAGCGCCCCCACGGCCAGCGCGGTCACGCCGATGGTCGTGCGCGCCGGGCGGCGGTCGGGGGGGAACCAGGCGGCGTAGGTGGTGTTGAAGGCGGCATAGTCCCGCTGGAACTCGGTCAGGTAGGCCCGGCACTGCACCACATCCGCCCAGCCCAGCCCCAGACCGCCCAGCACGATGCCGAGGTTGCGCATCACCGCATCGGTCTGCGCGGCCACGCCTTCGGGCAGGGCAGCGTCGGGGGCGGCGGGGTCGGTGGGCATCTGGCCGGTCAGGAAGACCCAGCCGTCGGCTTCCACCGCGTGGCTGAAGGGGGCCACGGGGCGGGGACCGCCTTGGATCATGTGAAACTCGGGCACCACGCGCTCCTGCCCCGTCACAGCGGGATGTTGTCGTGCTTTTTCCACGGGTTGGCCAGCTTCTTGCCGCGCAGGCCGGCAAACGCCCGGGCCACCCGGCGGCGCGTCGAATGGGGCATGATGACCTCGTCGATGAAGCCCCTTTCGGCGGCGACGAAGGGGTTGGCGAAGCGGTCCTCGTAGTCCCTGACGCGGGCCGCCACCTTGGCCGGGTCGCCCAGTTCCGACCGGTAGAGGATTTCCACCGCCCCCCTGGCCCCCATCACCGCGACCTCGGCCGTGGGCCAGGCATAGTTGAAATCGCCGCGCAGGTGCTTTGACGCCATCACCACATAGGCCCCGCCATAGGTCTTGCGGGTGACCACCGTGACCTTGGGCACCGTCGCCTCGCCATAGGCGAACAAGAGTTTCGCCCCGTGCTTGATGATGCCGCGGTATTCCTGTTCGGTCCCGGGCAGGAAGCCCGGCACGTCCACCAGCGTCAGGATCGGGATCTCGAAGGCATCGCAGAAGCGCACGAACCGCGCGGCCTTGCGGCTGGCGTCGATGTCCAGGCACCCGGCCAGCACCATCGGCTGGTTGGCCACCACGCCCACGGTCTGGCCCTCGATGCGGATGAAGCCGGTGACGATGTTGCCCGCAAAGTCGCGCTGGATCTCGAAGAAATCGCCCTCGTCGGCGATCTTCAGGATCAGCTCCTTCATGTCGTAGGGCTGGCCCGCGTTCTGCGGCACCAGCGTGTCGAGCGACGGCTCCAGCCGCGCGGGGTCGTCGAAGAAGGGCCGCACCGGCGCCTTGTCGCGGTTGCTGAGCGGCAGGAAGTCGAACAGGCGGCGGATTTCGGACAGCAGTTCCACGTCGTTCTCGAAGGCGCCATCGGCGACCGAAGACTTCTTCGTATGGGTCGAGGCGCCGCCCAGGTCCTCGGCGCTGACGACCTCGTTCGTCACCGTCTTCACCACGTCGGGGCCGGTCACGAACATGTAGCTTGTGTCCTTCACCATGAAGATGAAGTCGGTCATCGCCGGCGAATAGACCGCGCCCCCCGCGCAGGGGCCCATGATGAGGCTGATCTGCGGCACCACGCCCGAAGCCAGGATGTTGCGCTGGAACACCTCGGCGTAACCGGCAAGCGAGGCCACGCCTTCCTGGATGCGCGCCCCGCCGCTGTCGGCGATGCCGATCACCGGGGCGCCGTTCTGGATCGCCATATCCATGATCTTGCAGATCTTCTGCGCGTGCGTCTCGGACAGCGAGCCGCCGAAGACGGTGAAGTCCTGCGCATAGACATAGACCATGCGGCCGTTGATCGTGCCCCAGCCGGTGACCACGCCGTCGCCTGCGGGGCGGTCGGCTTCCATGCCGAAATCGGTGCAGCGGTGGCGGACGAACATGTCGAATTCCTCGAACGACCCTTCGTCGAGCAGCACCTCGATGCGTTCGCGCGCGGTCAGCTTGCCCTTGGCGTGCTGCGCCGCCACCCGGCGCTCGCCGCCGCCCGCGCGCGCGGCGGCGCGACGGTGTTCCAGTTCCGCCAGGATGTCCTGCATGCCGCCTCCCTGCGCCATCGGGCCGCGACCTTAGCCGCGGCCCGCGGGGCGTGGAAGACCGAAAGGAACGAGTCCTGCCGCGCCCGCGAAAGAAAGTTGCGGGTCCGCGCGGTTGCGCGATCCGGGTGCCGGGGTCACGCTGCACTGGCCAAGCGCCGGGGGGAAGGCGATGAAGATCACCACCTGGAATGTCGAACGGCTCGACCTTGCCTGGGGCGTGGCAGAGCGCCGCTGCGTCCGCGGCGCGGGGGCGCGCGGGAACAGGAACGACCCCACGCTCGACCGCGCCCGCACCCGGCTTGCCGCCGTCGGGGCCGAAGTCCGGCGGATCGACCACATCGACTTTACCCGGGCCTTCACCCGGTCGGGGTCCACGCCCTTGCGGGTGCCGCCGGAGGCCGCGATGGCGGAGCATGTGATCGACGACGAGACCGGCGGGCTGTTCGGCAGGGACGTGGCCTCCGGCCACCGCCCGGTGTCGCCGACGCTGCAACCGCACCCGGTTGCCTGAGGCGCCAAGGCCGCGTTAGCTGCGCCGTCCCTTCCGGAGCCCTGCCATGAACCTTCCTGTCCCCGTCGTCACCATCGGCCTGCTGCTGGCCTCGAACGTCTTCATGACCTTTGCCTGGTACGGGCATCTGAAGTTCAGGGAGGCCCCGCTTCCCACGGTGATCCTGATCTCCTGGGGGATCGCCTTTTTCGAATACTGGCTGATGGTGCCCGCCAACCGGATCGGCTACGGCTATTTTTCGGCGGCCGAGCTCAAGACCATCCAGGAGGTTCTGACGCTGTCGGTCTTTGCCGTATTTTCCGTGCTTTACCTCAAGGAGCCCCTGCTCTGGAACCACCTGGTCGGCTTTGCCTTCATCGCGACAGGGGCGTTCTTCATCTTCCACAAGTGGAGCTAGATGTGAACTCTCAGGAGGTTGTTCACCCGGAACGGGGTTAGGCTGCAATC
>CAZCPY010000061.1:0-18077 GCA_964499865.1 uncultured Rhodobacterales bacterium
CGCGCAGCGTTGAGGTCGCTGTTCCTTAACCGGAGTGAAAGTTCGAGTCTTTTCAACCGCACCAAGGTTTCAGGGGCGCCCCGCCGCGGGCGCCCTTTGCTTTGTCCGAAGCCCGGAACGCGTCAGCCGGCGCGCCGTCCTGCCCATGCCTTGGGCATTTGCCCCGGCGTCGGGCAGTCGCGCCAGCTTCCTGTTGCATTGACCCCGGCCATCCGGTTTAGTCCCGCCCCAGCGAGAACGGGATATCCGCCGGACCACGGGGAGACGTTGCACTTGGCCAGGGACACCCGGGCAGACGGCTATGTCGTCTTCGATCGCGTGCAGAAAAGCTATGACGGCGTGACGCTCGTCGTAAAAGACCTCAACCTCTCGATCGGCAAGGGCGAGTTCCTGACGATGCTGGGCCCTTCCGGGTCCGGCAAGACAACCTGCCTGATGATGCTGGCGGGGTTCGAGACGGCGACGCATGGCGAAATCCTGCTGGACGGCCGCCCGATCAACCAGGTGCCGCCGGAAAAGCGCGGCATCGGCATGGTGTTCCAGAACTACGCGCTGTTCCCGCACATGACGGTGGGCGAGAATCTCGCCTTTCCGCTCGAGGTGCGCGGCATGGGCCGCGACGCGCGCGAGGCCAAGATCAGGCGCGCGCTCGACATGGTGCAGATGGGCGCCTTCGTCAGCCGCCGCCCGGCGCAGCTGTCGGGCGGCCAGCAGCAGCGCATCGCGCTGGCCCGCGCGCTGGTCTTCGATCCGGCGCTGGTGCTGATGGACGAACCGCTCGGCGCGCTCGACAAGCAGTTGCGCGAGCACATGCAGTTCGAGATCAAGCACCTGCACGACAGCCTGGGGATCACGGTGGTCTACGTCACCCACGACCAGGGCGAGGCGCTGACGATGAGCGACCGCGTGGCGGTGTTCAACGACGGGGTGATCCAGCAGCTTGCGCCTCCGGCCGAGCTTTACGAGGCCCCCCAGAACAGCTTTGTCGCGCAGTTCATCGGCGAGAACAACAAGCTGTCCGGGACGCTGGAGGACATCGCGGGCGGCCGTGCGCTGGTGCGGCTGCCGACGGGCGAGCTGATCGACGCCACGCCCGTCAACGTGAAGGACAAGGGGCAGCAGACGCTGGTGTCGATCCGCCCCGAGCGGGTGGAATGGCAGCCCGAACGCCTGCCGTCCGACGCCCACACGATCGACGCCGAGGTGCTGGAATTCATCTACATGGGCGACCTGTTCCGCACCCGCCTGCGGGTGGCGGGCAGCGACGATTTCGTCATCAAGTCGCGCAACGCGCAGGGTGCCCGGCGGCTGGCCCCCGGCGAAAGGATACGGATCGGCTGGGCGCCCGCGGACGCCCGCGCGCTCGATCCGGTGTGAACGACCTTCAACCAACAGGGAGACTGCAATGAAAAGACTGCTCATCCTGTCCACCGTCCTGTCCGGACTTGCCTTCTCGGCGGCCGCGCAGGAAGTGGTGGTCATGTCCTGGGGCGGCGCCTACGGCGCGGCCCAGACCGAGGGGCACCTGAAGCCCTTTACCGCCGCGACCGGCATCAAGACCACGATGGTCGACAGCGACAACCCCGCCACCCCGATCAAGGCGATGGTCGAGGCGGGCAACGTCACCGTCGATGTGGCGAGCCTCGAGTATGCCGACGCGATCCGGCTCTGCGACGAGGGCCTGCTCGAAACCGTCGACATCAACGCCCTGCCGCCCGGGTCCGACGGCACCCCCGCCGCCGAAGACTTCCTGCCGGGCGCCGTGACCGACTGCGGCGTGTCGACCGACATCTGGGCCACGGTCTTCGCCTATGACACGTCCAAGCTGCCCCAAGGCCCGACGACCGCGGCCGATTTCTTCGACCTGGCCAAGTTCCCGGGCAAGCGCGGCATGCGCAAGGGCGCCAAGGCGGTGCTGGAATTCGCGCTGATGGCCGATGGCGTGCCCGCGGCCGATGTCTATTCGCTGCTCGCGACCCCCGAGGGCGTGGACCGCGCCTTCGCCAAGCTCGACACGATCAAGTCGGACATCGTCTGGTGGGAAGCCGGCGCGCAGCCGCCGCAGCTGCTGGCCGATGGCGAAGTGGTGATGACGACCGCCTACAACGGCCGCATCTTCAACGCCGCGATGGCCGAGGCCAAGCCGTTCCAGATCGTCTGGGACGGCCAGATCTACGAGAACGAGATGTACGCCATCCCGAAGGGCGCGCCGAACAAGGACGCGGCCATGGAGTTCATCAAGTTCGCCACCTCGACCGAGGGCCTGCGCGCCCAGGCGCAGTGGATCAGCTACGGTCCGGCGCGGAAGTCCGCGTTCCTCGAGCCGCTGATCTTCAACGACGGCAAGACCGAGATGGCCCCGCACCTGCCGACGGCGCCCGCGAACCTGGCCAATGCGCTTGAATCGAACTTCGAGTTCTGGGTCGACCGGGACGCGGAACTGAACGAGCGGTTCAACGCCTGGCTGCTGCAGTGACCTGAACGGACCCCCCGGGCCGATCGCGGCCCGGGGGGTCCGCCTTTCCATCCGGGTCCGTCCATGTCCGATGCCACCGCCCTTCTGACGACCGCCGACGGCAGACCGCTCAAGGCCGCACTGGCGCGGTCGCAGGCGCGGGCGCGGCGGCGGGCGCTGTATCTGGTGCTGCCGCTTCTCCTGTTCATCCTGGTCAGTTTCATCCTGCCCATCGGACAGATGCTGACGCGGTCGGTGGCGAACGACCAGTTCGCCGCCAATGCCCCCGCGCTCGGCGCCTGGTTTGCCGCCTACGACGGCCCGCCCGACGAGGCCGCCTTTGCCGCGCTGGCCACCGACCTCCAGGCCGCGCAGGCGGCGAGGACCATCGGCGCGCTCGGCACCCGCATCAACTATGACGTGCCGGGCACGCGGTCGCTGTTCACCTCGACCGGCCGCAGGGCGCGCGACCTTGCCCCGCCGTTCCGCGAGGCGCTGCTGGCAATCAACCCCGACTGGGGCCGCGCCGACCTGTGGGCGGCGATGCGGAACGCATCCGACCCGCTGACGGCGAATTTCTACCGGGCCGCGATGGACCGCAAGCTGACCGGCGACGGCGTCTACGCCCCCGCGCCGGAGAACGAGCGCATCTACCTGACCCTGTTCGCCCGCACCTTCGCGCTGTCGGCGGCGATCACCGTCCTGTGCCTTGTCCTGGGCTTTCCGGTCGCGCACCTTCTGGCGACGCTGCCGCTGCGCTGGTCCAACCTCTTGATGATCCTCGTCCTGCTGCCGTTCTGGACGGCGCTGCTGGTGCGCACCACGGCCTGGATCGCGCTGTTGCAGAACCAGGGCATCATCAACGACACGCTCGTCGCCCTGGGCCTGATCGGCGAGGACGGGCGGCTGCAGATGATCAACAACCAGACCGGCACGGTCATCGCCATGACGCACATCCTCCTGCCGTTCATGATCCTGCCCCTGTATTCGGTGATGAAGACGATCCCGCCGTCCTACGCCCGCGCCGCCCGATCCCTGGGCGCCACAAGCTGGACCACCTTCCGCAGGGTCTACCTGCCGCAGACCGTCCCCGGTATCGGGGCGGGCGCCATTCTCGTCTTCATCCTGGCGGTCGGCTACTACATCACGCCCGCGCTGGTCGGCGGGGCGTCGGGCACGCTGATCTCGAACCAGATCGCGTTCCACATGGAAGACACCTTCAACTGGTCGCTGGCCGCCGCGCTGGCCTCGATGCTGCTGGGGTCGGTGCTGGTGCTGTACTGGGTCTACGACCGCGTCGTCGGCATCGACAACATCAAGCTGGGGTAGGGCGATGAAGCTGCCGGTCTACGCCACCCCGCTGGAGCGTGTCTGGGCCTGGACCTACCGGGCCGTCTGCGTGGCGATCTTCGTCTTCCTGATCGCGCCGATTCTGATCGTCATCCCGCTGTCCTTCAACGCCGAACCCTACTTCACCTTCACCGAGAAGATGCTGTCGCTCGACCCCGAGGGCTACAGCCTGCGCTGGTACGACAACCTGATGACCTTCGGCATGCAGGCGCCCGAGGCGGTGCGCGACGGCGCCTGGTGGGCAGATTTCTGGCAGAATTCGACCTGGCTGCGGGCGGCGAAGAATTCGCTGATCATCGGCGTGTTCTCGACCCTGCTCGCCACCACGCTGGGCACGCTGGCGGCGCTGGGCCTGGCGCGGCCCGAGATGCCGTATCGCAAGGCGGTGATGGCGATCCTGATCTCGCCGATGATCGTGCCCGTGATCATCGTGGCGACGGGGCTGTTCTTCTTCTATTCCAACCCCTGCGCGATCATCTCGGACGAACCCGTCTGCGGCCGCCTGACCGGCACCTACACGGGCGTGATCCTGGCCCATGCCACGCTGGGGATCCCCTTTGTCATCATCACCGTGACCGCCACGCTGATGAGTTTCGACCGGTCCCTGCTGCGCGCTTCGGCCAGCCTTGGGGCCGGGCCGATGCGCACCTTCTTCAAGGTGCAGATGCCGCTGATCCTGCCGGGCGTGGTGTCGGGCGCGCTGTTCGCCTTCGTCACCTCCTTCGACGAGGTGGTGGTGGTGCTGTTCATCGGTGACTACACGCAGCAGACCATCCCGCGGCAGATGTGGAACGGCATCCGCGAGCAGATTTCGCCGTCGATCCTGGCCGTGGCGACGATCCTCGTCGTCGTCTCGATCGCGCTTCTGACCACGGTCGAGCTTCTGCGCCGCCGGTCCGAACGCCTGCGCGGCCTGTCGCCGGGGTAAGACCCCGACCCGCTTGCCCGCGCAGGCCCGCCCGTGGCACGAGGGTCGCATGGCGCGCGCCCCCCAGACCGACCTGCCCGAGCCCGACCGCAGCGAGGGCACGCCCCATCCGCGCCATGCCGCGCGGCTGTTCGGGCAGGCCGAGGCCGAGGCGGCCTTCCTGGCCGCCTGGACTTCGGGCCGGATGCACCATGCCTGGCTGCTGGCGGGTCCGCGGGGCGTGGGCAAGGCCACCTTCGCCTGGCGCGCCGCCCGCTTCCTGCTGACGGCCGAGGAACCCGGCGGCCTGTTCGCCCCGCCGCCGCCCCTGACGCTCGACGCGCCGCAGGGCCATCCCGCGCTGGCGCGCATCGCCGCACTGGGCGAGCCGCGGCTGCACCTGGTGCGCCGCGGCCCGACCGACGACGGCAAGGCGCTGTCGCAGGTCATCACCGTGGGCGTGGTGGCCAGGCTGCGCGAGTTCCTGCACCTGACGGCGGCCGATGGCGGCTGGCGCGTGGTGATCCTGGATGCGGCCGACGACCTGAACCCCTCGGCCGCCAACGCCATCCTCAAGCTGCTGGAGGAGCCGCCCCGCCGCGTCGTCTTCCTGATCGTCGCGCACCGCCCGGCGCGCCTTCTGGCCACGATCCGGTCGCGCTGCCGGACCCTGCCCTTCGCGCCACTGGCGCCGCAGGCGCTGGCCGATGCGCTGGCGCAGGCGGGACTGGACAGCCCCGACCCGCAGGCGCTGGCGGCGCTGGCGGCGGGGTCGGCGGGGGCGGCGGCGCGGCTGGTGGCGGGCGGGGGGCCTGCGCATTACGCCGACCTTCTGGCCGTGCTGGCCCGCGGCTTCGACAGGTCGCGCGCGCTGGCGCTGGCCGACAGTGTGGCCGGGCGGGGGGCCGAGGGGCGGTTCGACCTGGTGCTGGCGCTGGCCGACAGCCTGCTGGCCCGCCTCGCCCGCCACGGCGCCACCGGCAGCGCGGGGGCCGAGGCCGCACCCGGCGAGGCCGCGCTGCTGGCCCGCCTTTCACCCGACGCGCGGGCGGCGCGGGAGTGGGCCGACCTTGCCGCCGCGCTGACCGACCGGGCGCGCCGCGGCCGGGCGCTGAACCTTGACGCCGCCACGCTTTGCCTCGATATGCTGCTGCGCATCGGCGAGACGGCCGGGCGCCTCACCGCCAGCCAGGCCGCGCGATGATCCCCGATCAGACACCCCCGCCCGAGCCATTGCCTGACCTCGTGGACAGCCACTGTCACCTCGATTTCCCCGATTTCGCGCAGGAACTGCCCGAGGTGATCGCCCGGGCGCGGGCGGCAGGCGTGCGGCGGATGGTGACGATCTGCACCCGGCTGCGGCAGGAACCCCAGGTCCGCGCGATTGCCGAGGCGCACGCGGGCGTCTTCTACGCCTGCGGCACCCATCCGATGAGCGCGGCCGAAGAGCCCATGGCCACGGTCGAGGCGCTGGCCGCCATCGCGCGCCACCCCCTGTGCGTGGGGATCGGCGAGACCGGGCTGGACTACCACTACACCGCCGACAGCGCCGCGCGGCAGCAGGAAAGCCTGCGCGTCCACATCGCCGCGGCGCGCCTGACCGGCCTGCCGCTGGTCATCCACGCGCGCGACGCCGACGACGACATGGCGCGCATCCTGGCAGATGAGCATAGCAAAGGGCGGTTTTCCTGCGTGATGCACTGCTTCTCCTCTGGCCCGGCGCTGGCCGAGGCGGCACTGGCCCTGGGGTTCTACCTGTCGATGTCGGGCATCGCGGCCTTCCCCAGGTCGGACGCGCTGCGCGCGATTTTTGCCGCCGCGCCGCTGGACCGGATCCTGCTGGAAACGGACAGCCCCTACCTCGCCCCGCCCCCGCACCGCGGGCGGCGGAACGAGCCCGCCTATGCGGCCCACACGGCCCGCGCCGGCGCCGAGGTCTTCGGCCTGTCGTTGCCCGCCTTTGCCGCCGCCACCACCGCCAATTTCGACCGCCTGTTCGCCAGGGCCGCGCAGGCGGCGCGGGCGGCATGACCGGGACCCTGCGCTTCACCATCCTGGGCTGCGGGTCATCCGGCGGGGTGCCGCGCCTGGGGAACGACTGGGGCGCCTGCGACCCCGCCAACCCGAAGAACCGCCGCCGCCGCTGTTCCCTGCTGGTCGAGCGGATGACGGCGCAAGGCACCACCCGCGTGCTGATCGACACCTCGCCCGACCTGCGCGAACAGTTGCTGGATGCGGGCATCGGCACGCTGGACGCGGTGGTCTACACGCACAGCCACGCCGACCACATGCACGGCATCGACGACCTGCGGCAGATCGTCTTCAACATGCGGGGCCGCCTGCCCGTCCATGCCGACGCGCCGACGCAGGAGGCGCTGATGTCGCGCTTCGGCTATGCCTTCATCCAGCCGCCGGGGTCGCCCTATCCGCCGATCCTGGACCTGCACGCCATCGACGGCGAGGTCGCGGTCAGCGGCGCGGGCGGCACGGTGCGGCTTCTGCCCTTCGTGGCCGACCACGGGCCCTCGACGGCGCTCGGCTTCCGCATCGGCGGCCTCGCCTACCTGCCCGACGCGGTGGGGCTGGACGAGGCGGCGCTGGCGGCGCTGCGGGGGCTCGAGGTCTTCATCGTCGACGCGCTGCGCCGCAAGCCGCATCCGACGCATGCGCATCTGGCGATGACGCTGGACTGGATCGCCCGGCTGGCACCCCGGCGGGCGGTGCTGACCAACATGCACATCGACCTGGACCATACGGCGGTCGATGCCGAAACGCCCGCCCATGTCACCCCGGCCCATGACGGCATGGTGATCGAGCTTCCGGGCTGACGGCGCGATGCAGGCCCTGCTTGACGTCATCCTGCCCGTCTTCGTGGTCATCGCCGCGGGCTACGGGCTGACGCGCGCGGGCATGTTCGGCGATGCGGCGATCGACGGGCTGATGCGCTTTGCCCAGTCGGTGGCGCTTCCCCTGCTGCTGTTCCGCAACGTTGCGGGGCTGGATCTGGCGCAGGCGTTCCAGCCGGGGCTGCTGGTCAGCTTCTACGCGGGTGCCTTCTCGGGCTTTGCCGCGGGCTTTGCCGGGGCGCGCTACATCTTCGGCAGGCCGCTGACCGACAGCGTGGCCATCGGCTTTGCCTGCCTGTTCTCGAATTCGCTGCTGCTCGGCACCGCGATCACCGAACGGGCCTACGGGACTGCGGCGCTGGCCGGGAATTTCGCCATCATCGCGATCCATGCGCCGGTGCTGTATGCCGCGGGCATCGCGGCGATGGAGGCGGCAAAGGCGCAGGGGCAGGGCCTGTCGCTGCGCGCGCTGGGCGGTCAGATCGGGCGGGCGATCCTGACCCAGCCGCTGGTGATCGGCATCCTCTGCGGCTTTGCCGTCAACCTGTCGGGCCTGGCCGTGCCCGGCGTGCTGGGGTCGGCGATGGACATGCTGATCCGCGCGGCGATCCCGGCGGCGCTGTTCGGGCTGGGGGGCGTTCTCCACCGCTATCGCCCCGAAGGCGACCGGGCGACCATCGCCATGATCTGCGCCGTCAGCCTGGTGCTGCATCCGGCGGTGACCTGGTCCCTGGGGCGGTTCGTCTTCGCGCTGGATACCGCGTCGCTGCGGTCTGCCGTGGTGACCGCCGCCATGGCGCCCGGCGTCAACGCCTATCTCTTTGCCCACATGTATGGCGTGGCCCGTCGCGTGGCCGCCACCGCCGTTCTGGTCGCCACCGCGGCCTCGGTCCTGACGGTGTGGTTCTGGCTGTCGATCCTGCCCTGAAGGCGGTCAGATCTTCCCTTCCGACCGCCACTGCATGATCTTTTCCTTCGACACCTCGAAATGCATCGAGTCCTCGCGGCTGAAGGAGGCGCCCCAGAACCAGCCTTCCTGCTGGAAGAAGTCGGCCATGATCGTCAGGCCAAGCTGCGTCTTGCCGTCCCCCAGCGTGTCAAGCTGGCTGTCGATGTTGAGGTCCACCGCCAGCCCGAAGGAATGCGAGGAGACCGAATTCGCCCCCCCCCCCCGGATGCGCCGCACGCACAAGGCACCCGCGGTGTCGATCCGGTTGTAGAGGTCCTCGTCGACCTCCTTGATCTTCTCGAACACCGCGCGCAGGGATTCGACGGCCGGTTTCAGCATCGACACCCGGATCGGGCCGATATCCTCGGTCACCAGCAGCGCCTTGAGCGTGGGGTTCGTCATCGGCTCGCAGTCGTCCGACAGCGATTCGCGCGGCATGCCGAACAGCTCGATCTGAAAACTGGGCGAAGGCACCGACAGCGCCCCGTTGTCCACCCGGCGCCCGGCCAGAAGGACGGTCTGCGCATAGCTGTCGGCGATGGCGTTTTCACCGTCGTCGAACAGCGCCTCGCCCGACGAGATGCCGGTGCCCGCCTCGCCCGCGGGCGGGCGGGCGGCGAGGGCGGAGATCTGCTCCTCGGCCGCCTTCATGCGGTTCTGCAGGTCCTCGATCTGCTGGCGCATCATCTCGATCTCGATGCGCGCGCCGCTGTCCACCGCGGCACCGCCCCCGGGCACCGCCACCCCGCCCGAGGACAGCACGGCCCGCAGGCCGAGGTAGACCGCCGGCGCCAGCACCAGACCGACGGCGACGATGACCGCGGGCACGATCCAGTCGGGCCCCTTGGGCGGCGGCGGCGGGGCGGGGGCGTGCTTCTGCAGGTGGGGCGGAGGGGCCACGGCGCGGGATCCGGTCTTGCGTGCAAACGCAATATACACGCCGGAAAACGAAAGGGAACCGCGGCAAGGCGGAGCCCGGGCTGCGGCAAACCCGTTGTGGGCCTGCATCTCTGTGCTATACGGTGTGCCAGAAGCGGTGATGCGACAGGACGGAGGTTGCCGATGCAGCGCGCTCTGCCCCGCGTCGGAACCCACCCCAGCGCCCCCGGTCCGCGGGCCGCGAGCTGACAGGCAGACCATGGCCGAACGGTCCTCGAGTTCCGACACGTTCCGCATCGGCGACATCCTCAACAACACCTACAAGATCGAGGCCGTCCTCGGCCGCGGCGGCACCTCCGAGGTGTACCGCGGGCGGTCCGAGATCTCGGGCCGCGTGGTCGCGATCAAGGTGCTGAAGGCCGAGCTGTCCAAGGACGAGGCCTACCTGCGCCTGATGACGCGCGAAGAGGCGATCCGCGACGTGCGCCACGAGGCGGTCGTGCGCTATTCCGAAAACTACCGCACGCCCGAAGGCCATGTCTTCCTGGTGATGGACTACGTGGACGGCCCCACGCTCGACAAGCGGATGGCCGAGGGCACGCTGACGGTGCAGGACCTGCTGGTGATCGGCGCCCGGGTGACCGAGGGCCTTGTCGCCGCCCATGCCCGCCGCGTGGTGCACCGCGACCTCAGCCCTGACAACATCATCCTGCGCGACGGCAAGCCGGAAGAGGCCGTGATCATCGACTTCGGCATCGCCAAGGATGACCGGCCCGGGGCCGAGACCATCGTCGGCAACGAATTCGCCGGCAAGTACGCCTATGCCGCGCCGGAACAGCTGCACGGCCACACCGATGCGCGGTCCGACCTCTATGCGCTTGGCGCCACGCTGCTGGCGGCGTTCCGCGGCCGGTCGCCCGACCTGGGCGCCAACCCGGTCGAGATGCTGGCCAAGAAGGACCGCCCGCTGGACACCTCGGGCGTGCCGGAACCCCTGCGGTCCTTCATCGACCGCATGACCGCGCCCGCGCCCGAGGAACGGGTGCAGACGGCGGTCGAGGCGCTGCGGATCCTCGTGCCCGACTACCAGCCGACGCAGCCCGGCGTGCGCCTGTTCACCACGCCGCCGCCCGACCCCGACGCGACCCGCATCGCGCGTCCGCCGCCGCCCGGCAGCAAGGCGCCGCCGCCGCGGGCGACCGCGACGCCCGGGCGCGGCGCTTCGGCCGTGCCTCAGCCGCCCGAGCCCGCACCCGTGCCGCAGAAGTCGCGCGGCGGGCTGATCGCCTTCGCCGCCGTCCTGCTGCTGGCGCTGGCGGGCATCGGCGCCTGGGCCGGGGGGCTGTTCGACCGCTTTGCCGCCGCGACCGTGCCGGTGGCCGACCCCTACGTGCTGTCCGTCACCCGCGCGCCCGGCCAGCCGCCGGTCGCCAAGGGCTTTGCCCCGACCGGGGCGCTGGTGGCCGCCCTGGGCGAGCGCATGACGCGCGACGGCGGAGCGGCGCAGGTGACGCTGGCGACCGGCGCGATTGCCGAAGGCTGGGGCGCCGAGGTCGTGGCGATGGTCGACGCCCTGGCGCCGCTGCCGGAATGGACGCTGACGGTGACCGGCAACCAGGCCGCGGTGACCGCGCTTGCGGTGGACGCGGGCCAGCGCGATGCGGTGGCCCTTGCGCTGGACGGCGCGGGCCAGGCGCTGGCGCTTTCGGCCGACATCGCCGTGGGCCCGCGGCTGCTGGCGGCCGAGGCGGTGGCGCAGGTGCTGGCGGGGGCGGCCGATTGTGGCCCGCTGACGCTGACCCCGCCGCCGCAAGGCGGCTGGCCGCTGGGCGCGTCCGTGTCGGTGGCCGGCCCGGTGGCGCAGGAGGCGACGCGCCAGGCGCTGGCGCAGGGCCTGGCCGCGGTGATCGGCGACCGCACCGCGGCGGTGGAGGTCACGGTGCTGAACCCCACGCTCTGCGCCGTCGAGACGGCGCTGCCCGGTGCAGCCTCGGGCGGGTTCCGCGTCGTCTTCGGCTTCGGCGACCGCCCCGACCCCAACCCGCAGGCGCGCTATTTCGTGGGCGAAAACCCGGTGATCGACGTGGTGATCCCGGCAGAAGTGACCCAGGGCTTCCTCTGGGTCTCGATCATCGACGTGACCGGCAGCGTCTTCCACCTGCTGCCCAACCTCAACCGCCCCGACAATTCGGTGGCCACCCTGCGCGAGGGGCGGACGGGCGAGGTGACGGTTCGCGTCGCCTATTCCATCGCCGAGGCCACGGGCACCGCGCGCATGGCCTTTGTGGTGGACGACAGCGTCAAGGGCAGCAGCAAGGTCGTCGTCCTGCACGCCGCCGACCAGGCCTTCGCCACCCTGCGCCCGATGTCCGAGGCGCTGGAGGACTTCGCCGCCGCCGTCGCCGCAGTTGGCCAGTCGCCCGACGGCGGGCCGCGCTTCACCGTCGACGGCGGCATCCTGACCACCGAGTGACCCGCGCTCGCGCTGCGCCGCGGCGATTGACCTCACCCGCCGCCTGCCCCAGATAGGGGCGGACTGGACGGGAGAGTGGCATGAACAAGGTCTACCCCAGCGCGGCCGCGGCCTTGTCCGGCCTGCTGAAGGACGGAATGCTGATCGCCTCGGGCGGTTTCGGCCTCTGCGGCATTCCCGAACTGTGCATCGCCGCGATCCGCGACAGCGGGGTCAAGGGGCTGACGGTCGCCTCGAACAACGCGGGCGTGGACGGTTTCGGGCTGGGCGTCCTGCTGGCGACCCGGCAGGTGCGCAAGATGATCTCGTCCTACGTGGGCGAGAATGCCGAGTTCATGCGCCAGTACCTGAGCGGAGAGCTGGAGCTCGAGTTCAACCCGCAGGGCACGCTGGCCGAACGGATGCGGGCGGGGGGCGCGGGCATCCCCGGCTTCTACACCGCCACGGGCGTGGGCACGGTGATCGCCGAGGGCAAGGAGCATCACGACTTTGACGGCCGGACCTATATCCTGGAACGCGGGATCGTGGCCGACCTGTCCATCGTCAAGGCGTGGCGCGCCGACCCCTCGGGCAACCTTGTCTTCCGCAAGACCGCGCGGAACTTCAACGTCCCCGCCGCCACCTGCGGGCGCGTCTGCGTGGCCGAGGTGGAGCAGATCGTGCCGCTCGGCTCGCTCGACCCCGACGCGATCCACCTGCCGGGCATCTACGTGCACCGGTTGGTGCAGGGGAGCCACGAGAAGCGGATCGAGCAGCGGACCGTGCGCAAGAGGGAGGCCGTCTGACATGTGGGACCGCAACCGGATGGCCGCCCGTGCCGCGCAGGAACTGCAGGACGGGACTTACGTGAACCTCGGCATCGGCATTCCGACGCTGGTGTCGAACTACATCCCCGCGGGCGTGTCGGTCACGCTGCAGTCGGAGAACGGCATGCTGGGGATGGGGCCCTTTCCCTGGGAGGGCGAGGAAGACCCCGACCTGATCAATGCCGGCAAGCAGACGATCACGGAACTGCCGCAGACCGCCTATTTCGACAGCGCCACGTCATTCGCGATGATCCGCGGCGGCAAGATCGCCATGGCGATCCTGGGCGCGATGGAGGTGGCGGAAAACGGCGACCTCGCCAACTGGATGATCCCGGGCAAGCTCGTCAAGGGCATGGGCGGGGCGATGGACCTGGTGGCGGGCGTGGGCCGGGTGGTGGTGGTGATGGACCACACCGCGAAGTCGGGCGAATCCAAGGTGCTGAAGCGGTGCACCCTGCCCTTGACCGGCGCGGGCGTGGTCGACCGGATCATCACCAACCTGGGCGTGCTGGACGTGGTGCCGGGGGGGCTGAGGCTGGTGGAACTGGCGGACGGCGTGACCGAGGCGGACCTGCGCGCGGCGACCGAGGCGACGCTTGTCTGACTTCGAGATCCAGCGCGAAGTCACAGGTTCCAGGGGCCGCTACGTGATCCGCAAGGACGGCGCCGAGGCGGAACTGACCTGGTCCATCACCACGCCCACGCTGGTGATCGCCGACCACACCGGGGTGCCCGACGCCTTCCGCGGCACGGGGGCGGGGCTGGCCCTGGTGACGCGGCTGGTCGAGGACGCGCGGCGCGAAGGCTTCAAGGTGATGCCGCTGTGCCCCTTCGTGAACGCGCAGAGGAAGCGCCACCCGGAATGGGCGGACGCCTTTTCCGTCTGAGGCGGCACCTGTCCCCGCGGTCGCAGATGGGGGCTCTGCCCCCGGCCTGCGGCCTCCCCCAGGGTATTTTCGCCAAGATGAAGCTGCGGGCGCGCGCCTAGCCTTCGCGCAGGGCGGTCAGGACGCCGAGGCTGGCAAAGCCGTCGGGCACCAGGCCGCGCGCGCGCTGGAAGCCGCGGACGGCGGCGATGGTGTTGGGGCCGATCTTGCCGTCGACGCCGCGGGTGTCGAAGCCCGCTGCGGTCAGCAGGGTTTGCAGTTCCAGCCGCTCTGGCAGGGTCAGGGCGCGTTCCTCGCGCGGCCAGGCGGCGGCGATGGGGGGACCGCCGCGCAGGCGGTCGGACAGGTGGCCGACGCCGATCACATAGGCGTCGGCACTGTTGTAGGTCTCGATCACGCGGAAGTTGGGGAAGATCAGGAAGGCCGCGCCGCGGTGGCCCGCGGGCAGGAGGACGGCGGCGAGCCCTGCGTCAGGCGGCAGGGGGCTGCCGTCGGCGGCGGTGACGCCAAGTGCGGACCACGAGGCGATGTCCTTCCAAACCCGCTCTCCCGTCGCGCCGAAGTCGAAGCCCGGAGGCAGGCGCACCTCGCGGCCCCAGGGCTGGCCCCAGGTCCAGCCGTTGGTCGCGAGGTAGGCCGCGGTCGAGGCCAGCGCATCCGCCGGGTCGTCACCCCAGAGGTTGCGCCGCCCGTCGCCGTCGAAGTCGACGGCGCGGGTCATCACCGCCGACGGCATGAACTGCGTATGTCCCGAGGCCCCGGCCCAGGACCCGCGGAAATCCCCCGGCGCCACGTCGCCCGCGGCCACCAGCCGCAGCGCGTCCAGAAGCTGCGCCTCGAAGAAGGCGCCGCGCCGCCCGTCATAGGCAAGCGTCGCCAGCGCCCCCAATACCGGCACGTCGCCGCGATAGGTGCCGAAGGCCGATTCGAGGCCCCAGACGGCGGCGATCACCTCCTTCTCCACCCCAAGGGCTGCCTCGATGCGTGCCAGCAGGTCGGCGTGCCGCTTCAGCGCAGCCTTCCCGGCCTCGATCCGGGCGTCCGAGACGGCGGTGTCGAGGTAGTCCCAGATCGTCCTGGTGAATTCGCTCTGGTTGCGGTCCTTGCGCAGAATGCCTTCGTCGAAGGCCGCCCCTGCCATCGCCCGGTCGAAGACCTCCGGCGGGATGCCCGCGGCCAGCGCGCGGGGGCGGAAGGCGGCGATCCAGGCCTCGAGGCCTGCCTGAGAGGCGGTGGTTTCCATGGCGTCTTCTGCTGGGGGTGTCTGGGCCGATGCTGCCGGAGGCAGCAGCAGCGTTGCCAGAACAAGGACAATCCGCATGTGCAGGCCCGATGTTGATCGCTTCCGGCGACAGTCTAGGGGAAGATCGGACCCGGCGGAACCTCTGCCCGTCGGCCGCTGCTTCCGTCGCGCGGGTGCGTGTACACTTCTGGCCCGCGCCGGTGTTCCGGTCGAGGGGGATCCTGCGCATCCCGGTCAACGGGGACGCGCGGCTGGTGCGACGGTTGAAGCGGGCCGGCATGTCGCGGGCGGCAGCGTCCGGCGACGCGGCAGAGGCGTGTCACGGCCTGGGCCCCGCGCCGGGGCGCGCAATCGGCGTGGCGTCCGAAGGCCGGCGCCAGCCAGGGGTTGGCATCGGTCAGGACGGCGCCGATCCGGACGGCGGCGGCGCGGGCCATGCGGCAGGTCGCTCAAGCCCGCGCGATCGGCGGGGGTTTGCCCGCAAAGCCGGCGGTGCAACGGCTGCATCGCTGTGAAGCGGGATAGCGTCTTCGCCTTCAGCCCGCGCCTGTGCCATCCCCAGGCGCATCGCCCAGCCGCGTGGCGGCCAGCCACCAGCCGGTCGGCGCCAGCGCCGCGGCGGCGGCCTGCGCCTCTGCCGCGGAACGAAACAGCGCCAGGCAGGTGGCCCCCGACCCCGACATGCGCGCCAACATTGCACCCGGCTGCACCGCCAGCGCCGCCAGCACCTGCCCGATGACCGGGGCCAGCGCCTGCGCGGGCGCCTCGAGGTCGTTGCGCTGCGCTCGAAGCCAGCCGGCCAGCGCCGCGGCATCCGCAAAGGCCGGAACCTGCGGCAGCGGCGGGCCGTCGCGCCGGGCCAGCGCGGCAAAGACGGCAGGCGTCGACACCGCCACCCCGGGATTGGCCAGCACCGCCCAGACCGGCGGCAGGGGCGGCACCGGCGACAGCCGCTCGCCCACCCCCTCCATCCGGCAGGCGCGCCCGGCAAGGCAGACCGTCACGTCAGCCCCCAGCGCCAGCGCAGCCGCCGCGTCGGGAAGCCGCCGCCGCCACATCGCCGCCAGGAGCCGCAGCGCCGCCGCCGCATCCGCCGAGCCGCCGCCGATCCCGCTGGCGACCGGCAGCCGCTTGTCCAGGACCATCCGCGCGCCCCCCGGCCCCAGCGCGCGGGCCGCCCGCAGCACCAGGTTGTCCGGCCCTGCCGACAGACCCGCCCCCTGCGGCCCGGTCACCTCGAGCGTCAGGCCGCCGTGCGGGAACGCGGTCAGCCGGTCGCCCGTATCGGCAAAGGCCACCAGACTGTCGATCAGGTGGTAGCCATCCGCCCGCCGCCCTGTCACATGCAGGCAGAGGTTGATCTTGGCCGCCGCAAGCGCGGACCGCGGCGCGGTCATTTCCCTGCGTCGTTCGCCATCTCGGTCAGGGGCTTGGCCCCTTCCTCGGCCAGCACGGCATCGAGGCCCACCTCGAGCTTGCGGCGGATGCGGGGGGCGTCCTTTTCCTCGGGGTCCAGCGACAGGGCACGCCGCCACTGGAACCGCGCCTCCATCCGGCGCCCCACGGCCCAGTAGACATCGCCCAGATGGTCGGTCACCACGGGGTCCAGCGGTTCCAGCACCGCGGCGCGTTCCATCGGCTCCAGCGCCTCGGCAAAGCGGCCGAGGCGGAACAGGCCCCAGGCCAGGCTGTCGACGATGTAGCCCGCCTGCGGTTCGGCCGCGACGGCGCGCTCGATCATGCTCAGCGCCTCGTCGAGGTTCTCGTTGCGCTCGAGGAAACTGTAGCCGAGGTAGTTCAGCACCTGCGGCTGGTCGGGGTTCAGCGCCAGCGCCTGGCGGAAGTCGGGCTCGGCCTTGTCCCACAGCTTCTGGCGCTCGTAGGTGATGGCGCGGGAATAGTAGAGCCCCCAGTGCCGCGCCTCGGGCGTGGCGATCAGCGCCACGGCGGCGTCATAGGCGGCGGATGCCTCGGCCCAGCGCTCCTCGCGCCGAAGCGCATCGCCCAGCGCTACCTGCACCAGCATGATGCCCGGCTCTGCCCGCGCAAGCCCGCGCAGCACCTCGATCCCCGCCTCGGCCTTGCCGTCCGCGGCCAGCGCCCGGGCGCGCCCGATCTCGGCCGACAGGAACCCGGGGTCTGCGGCGGGGATGGTCGCATAGGTCTCGACCGCCAGCGCGTTCTGGCCGATCGTCTCCAAGAGGGTGCCCGTCAGGATCACCGCGTCGGCATGGTCGGGCCGCATCAGCGTGGCCAGCCGCGCGAACAGCAGGGTGTAGCTGCTGTCGGCCTCGCCGTTCAGTGCCGCGGCCAGCGTGAAGAAGGTCTCGGCCAGCCCGTCGCGCGCCGAACGCACCGAGGTGAAGGGCAGCGTCTCGCCCGCCTCCAGCCGCGCGCGCAGGCCCAGAAGCGCCGGGATCGGCTCGCCCGGAAAGGCCTGGTCCAGCAGCGCCAGCGCGTCCGCGTTGCGGCCCAGCTGCGACAGGATCTCCACATGCGCGACCGTGCCGCGGGTCATCAGCCGCAGGGGGCCGTTGGACCGGCCCGACAGGATGTCGTCCGCGCCCTCGAGGTCGCCCGCCAAGGCCAGCGCCAGCGCCTTGTGGTACAGCCCGAAGGCCTCCTGCCCCGGGGCTGCGGCCATCGCGTCGAAGGCCGCCAGCGCCTCGGACATCCGGCCCGCCCCCACCTCGGCCCAGGCGCGGGCCAGCGCATCGACCAGGACCGAGACGGACACGCCGCTGTCGAGGTCCCGCAGTAGCCCGGCATAGTCCTCGCGCACCACACGGTCGGCGACCAGCGCCAGAAGGGCAGTCTGCGACGGCGCCCCGGCCTCGCGCATGCGGGTGGCGATGGAGACCGCGGAATCGAGGTTGCCCGCCGACAGGTTCGCGATCACCGCGCCGTCCATCAGGCTGGTGCTTGCCGGATCGGCCAGCAGGGCGCGCGTATACCAGGCGGCGGCCTCGCGCAGGTCGCTGTTGGCCCCGGCCACCCGCGCGGCAAGGTAGGCGCCTGCATCCTGCGCCCCGGCCGGGGAGGCAAGGGCAAGGGCGGCACAGAGGATCAGGCGGCGCATGGGCATGGAGGGGCCTCGTGGTTCGGACGGGAACGCTATCGACCCCTCGCGCCCCTGTCCACGCCCCGACCGCCCCGCTCGCACACAAATGAGGCACGCCTGCCCCGGCCGCTGAAGCAGATCGCGTGCCTTCGGCACAAGCCTTTCCTGTCGGTCAGCGGCCGAAGGGGCCGCTTCCCTCCGTCTGAGGGGGCGTTCCGCCC
>CAZCPY010000062.1:0-17765 GCA_964499865.1 uncultured Rhodobacterales bacterium
CGTCTTCACCTTCGGCATCTGCCAGGCCGGGGGCGCGGGCAAGGTGCTGGCGGAATGGGTGACCGAGGGCGGCACGGAGTGGGACATGTGGTCCTGCGACCCGCGCCGCTTCACCGGGTGGGAGGATCACGACTACCTCGTCGCCAAGGGGATGGAGGTCTATGGCCACGAATACGGCATGCATTTCCCGATGGCGCGCTGGCCCGCCGGGCCCGACCGCCGCCTGTCGCCGGTGCATGCAGAGGTCAGGGCGGCAGGCGGCGTCATGGCGCCCTACAACGGCTGGGAACGGGCGGAGTGGTATGCGCAGCCCGGGGATGATGTGTCCTGGGACGCGACCCAGACCTGGGCCCGCACCGGCCCGTGGGAGGCGCGGATCGCCGCGGAATGCGCGGCGGTGCGGGACGGCGTGGGCATCCTGGACCTGCCGGGCTTCACCCGGCTGCGGCTGGCGGGCCCGGGGGCGCGGGCGCATCTGGCCTCGCTGACCGCATCCAGGCTGCCGGAGCCGGGGCGGACGGGGTTGCTGTACTTCCCCGACCACCGGGGCCGGATCGTCACCGAGATGACCTGCCTGCCGTTCAGCGACGAGGATGTCGGTGTCATCACCGCGGCGGTCGCGCAAAGCCATGATGCCGACTGGCTGCGCCGCGGCCTGCCCGCGGGCGTGACGGTCGAGGACTGGACCGACCGCATCCACTGCTTCATCGTCACCGGCCCCGGGGCGCGCGACCTGCTGGCGCCGATGACCGAGGGCGACCTGAGCCTGCCCTGGCTGTCGGTGCAGTATCAGGCAAAGGTGGCGGGCCGCGATGTGGCGCTGCTGCGGGTGTCCTTCGCCGGCGAGCTTGGCTGGGAGATCCATTGCGACCGCGCGGATGCGCCGGCGATCTGGGCCGCCGTCAGCGGCGCGGGGGCGGTACCCTTCGGGATGCGGGCGCTGAACAGCCTGCGCATCGAGAAGGGCTACCGGGCCTGGAAGGGCGACCTGTCCACGGATTATTCGCTGCTGGAGGGGGGGCTGGAGCGCTTTGTCGACTGGGGCCACGACTTCCCCGGCAAGGCGGCGCTGCTGGCGGAAAAGCAGCGCGGCGTGGCCAAGCGCTTCGTGTCGATGAAGGTCGAAGGCGGGGACTGCGATCCGCCCTACATGGCGAACCTCTGGCACGGGGGTCGGGTGGTGGGCGAGGTGACCTCGGCCGCGATGGGCTACCGCGTGGGGCACGTGGTGGCCCTTGGGATGCTGCGGGCCGACCTGGCGGTGCCGGGGCAGCGGCTGGAGGTCGAGGCCTTCGGCATCCGCCTGCCCGTCGAGGTGCGCGGGCATGGCGCGCAGTGGGATGCGAAGAACGAGCGGCTGAAGGCATGACCTTGCCCGCCACCATGTCCGGCGTCCTCTTGACCCGCCACGGCGGGCCCGAGGCGCTGGTCTGGCGGGACGACCTGCCCGTGCCGGTCCCGGGCCCGGGCGAGGCGCTGGTCCGGGTCGCGGCGGCGGGGGTCAACATGACCGACGTGAACACCCGTGTCGGCTGGTATGCGGCGGACGGGCAGGGCGGCTGGGCGGGGGCGATGGACCTGCCGCGCATCCAGGGGGGCGACCTCTGCGGGCGGGTGGTGGCCCTGGGCGAGAAGGCTGCGGCGACGCCGGGGGCGCGAGTGATCTGCTCGATCTGCCAGCCCGAACCGACGGCGGCCAACCCGATGGCGATCCGGGTGATCGGGTCGGAATTCGACGGGGCCTTCGCGCAGTTCTGCGTGGTGCCCGCGCGCTATCTGCACGACGTCAGCGCCTCGCCCCTGTCGGATGTGGAAATCGGCGCGATGCCCTGCGCCTTTGGCACGGCGAACAACATGCTGGCGCGGGCGGGGGTGACGGCGGGCGACCGGGTGCTGGTGACCGGCGCCTCGGGCGGGGTGGGGCTGGCGGCGGTGCAGCTGGCGGTGCTGCGGGGCGCCGGGGTGACGGGGCAGTGTTCGGCGGGCAAGGCCGCGGTCGTGGCGGCCTGCGGGGCGGCGGTGCTGGACCGCGATGCGGTTCCCCCGCGCGACCGGTTCGACGCGGTGATCGACCTCGTCGGCGGCCCGGGCTGGGCGACGCGGCTGGACGCGCTCCGGCCGGGCGGGCGCTATGCCGTCTCGGGCGCCGTGGGGGGCGCCGGGGTCACCGGCGACCTGCGCACCGTCTATCTCAAGGACCTGACGCTGTTCGGCTGCACCTGGCAGGCCCCGGCGGCCTTCGCCGACCTGGTCGCCATCATCAACGCCGGAGCCGTCCGCCCGCTGGTGTCGCGGACCTATCCCCTGCGCGACATCGCCGCCGCGCAGGCCGACCTTGTGGCCGGGCGCTATCCCGGGAAACTCGTCCTCATACCGCCGGAGCTTGCCGCATGACGCCTCCCACCCACGCCCGTGCCGTCATCATCGGGGGCGGCGTGTCCGGCTGTTCGGTCGCCTATCACCTGGCCCGCGCGGGCTGGACCGACATCGTGCTGCTGGAACGCAAGCGGCTGACCTCGGGCACCACCTGGCATGCGGCGGGGCTGATCGGGCAGCTTCGGTCGTCGCAGAACATGACGCGGCTGGCGAAATACTCCGCCGAGCTGTTCCGCGGCCTGGCGGCCGAGACCGGGGTCGAGACGGGGATGCGCACCACCGGGTCGATCACCGTGGCGCTGACCCCGCACCGGCACGAGGAGATCCTGCGCCAGGCCACGATGGCCGCCATCTTCGGGGTCGAGGTGCACCGCCTGTCGCCCGAGGAGGTCAAGGCGCGCTATCCGCATCTGAACACCTCGGGCGTCGTCGGCGCGGTCACCCTGCCGGGCGACGGCCAGTGCGATCCTGCCAACATCGCGATGGCGCTGGCGAAAGGCGCCCGGATGCGGGGGGCCAGGGTCTTCGAGGGCGTCAAGGTCACCGGCACCACGCAGGCGGGCGGCCGGGTCACCGGGGTGGACTGGGAGGCGGGCGGCGCACGGGGCCATGTCGCGGCGGAGGTGGTGGTGAACTGCGGCGGCATGTGGGGCCGCGACCTTGCCGCGCAGGCTGGCGTCACCGTGCCGCTGCATGCCTGCGAGCATTTCTACCTGATCACCGAACCCGTCGCCGGGCTGGAGCAGATGCCGGTCCTGCGGGTGCCCGAGGAATGCGCCTACTACAAGGTGGACGCCGGCAAGATGATGCTGGGCGCCTTCGAGCCGAAGGCCAAGCCCTGGGGCATGGGCGGCATCCGCGAGGATTTCGAGTTCGACACCCTGCCCGAGGACTGGGACCATTTCGGCCCGATCCTCGAGATGGCGGCGGAACGCATGCCGATGTTCCAGACCGCGGGCATCCACACGTTCTTCAACGGGCCGGAAAGCTTCACCCCCGACGACCGCTACTACCTGGGCGAGGCGCCGAACCTCGGCGGCTACTGGGTGGCGGCGGGGTACAACTCGATCGGCATCATCTCCTCGGGCGGTGCCGGGATGGCGCTTGCACACTGGATCACGGAAGGCGAGCCGCCCTTCGACCTGTGGGACGTGGACATCCGCCGTGCCCAGCCCTTCCAGCGCAACCGCCGCTACCTGAAGGAGCGGGTGACCGAGACGCTGGGGCTGCTTTACGCCGACCACTGGCCCTATCGGCAGGTGGAAACCGCCCGCGGCGTGCGCCGGACGCCGCTGCACGAACACCTCAGGGCGCGCGGCGCGGTGTTCGGCGAGGTCGCGGGCTGGGAACGCGCGAACTGGTTCGCCCGCCCGGGGCAGGAGCGGGAATACCGCTACGCCTGGGGTCCGCAGAACTGGTGGGACAACCGCGCGGCCGAGCACAAGGCGGTGCGCGAGGCGGTCGGCATGTTCGACATGTCGTCTTTCGGCAAGATCAGGGTGGAAGGCCGCGACGCCTGCGCCTTCCTTGATCGGATTTGTGCAAACCGGATCGACGTGCCCGCAGGCAGGATCGTCTATACCCAGATGCTGAACCCCCGCGGCGGCATCGAATGCGACCTGACGGTGACGCGGCTGTCCGAGACCGCCTTCCTGCTGGTGGTGCCCGGCGCCACGCTGCAGCGCGACCTCGCCTGGCTGCGCCGCCATCTGGGCGACGCCTTCGCCGTGGTGACCGACGTGACGGCGGCCGAGGCGGTGCTGTGCGTCATGGGGCCGGAGGCGCGGGCGGTGATGCAGAAGGTGTCGCCCGCGGATTTCTCGAACGAGACGTTTCCCTTCGGCACCGCGCAGGAGATCGAGCTGGGCCTCGGCCTCGCGCGCGCACATCGGGTCACCTATGTGGGCGAGCTGGGCTGGGAGCTTTACGTCAGCGCCGACCAGGCGGCGCATGTGTTCGAGGAACTGGCCCCCCACGTGACGCTCTGCGGCATCCACGCGCTGGATAGCTGCCGGATCGAGAAGGCCTACCGCCACTGGGGCCACGACATCACCGACGAGGACCACGTGCTGGAAGCGGGCCTGGGCTTTGCCGTGCGCACCGACAAGGCCGACTTCATCGGCCGCGAGGCGGTGCTGCGCAAGAGGCAGGCGGGGCTGGAGCGCCGCCTGGTCCAGTTCCGCCTGACTGACCCGGCCCCGCAACTGTACCACGCCGAGGCCATCCTGCGGGACGGCGAGATCGTGGGGCCGGTGACCTCGGGGTCTTACGGGCACCACCTCGGCGGGGCCATCGGGCTGGGCTATGTGCCCTGCAGGGGGCAGTCGGCCGGGGAGGTGCTGGGGTCGCGCTATCAGATCGAGGTGGCGGGGGTGCGCCACGAGGCGGTGGCGTCGCTGGCGCCGATGTATGACCCCACGTCGGACCGCGTGCGCATGTGACGACCCCCGGGGGCTCTGCCCCCGGACCCCCGGGATATTTGTGAAGAGATGAAAGGGCAGGGCATGGAAGCGGTCGGAGATGTTTGCGAACCGGCACGGGCGCGCCGTCCCGGCGGGCGGGCGGCGCGGGTGGCGGTGCGCTCGGCGCCGCTGGCCGAGAACCTGCGGCCCGTCAGGGCGGGGATGCCGGGGGGGCAGTATGCCCCGCTGACGCAGGAGGGGATGGCGCGCATCCACCAGGCGGCGCTGGAGGCGCTGGAGGTGATCGGGCTTTCCCAGGCGCCCGCGTCAGGGGTGGAACTGCTGACCGGGGCGGGGGCGGTGCTGGGCGACGACGGGCGCATCCGGTTCCCCCGCGCGCTGGTCGAGGACATGCTGGCGGTGGCCGCGCGCGACATCACGCTGTTCGCGCGGGACCCCAGGTTCGACCTGCACCTGACCGGGACCAACGTGCATTACGGCACCGCGGGCGCCGCAGTGCATGTGGTGGACCCGGTGGCCAATACCTACCGCGAGTCCACCGCGCAGGATCTGTTCGACGCGGCGCGGCTGGTCGACAACCTGGACAACATCCACTTCTTCCAGCGCATCTGCGTCTGCCGCGACGTGGCCGACAACTTCGACATGGACGTCAACACGCTTTACGCCTGCCTGGCGGGCACCAGGAAGCATGTGGGGACGTCGTTTTCCGACCCCTCGCACGTGCAGGGCTGCTTCGACCTTCTGCACATGGTGGCGGGCGGAGAAGAGGCCTGGCGTGCGCGGCCTTTCGTGAGCAATTCCAACTGCTTCGTCGTCCCGCCGATGAAGTTCGCGGAGGAGTCCTGCATCACCATGGAGGCCTGCATCCGCGCCGGCATGCCGATGCTGCTCTTGTCGGCCGGGCAGGCGGGCGCGACGGCGCCCGCGCCGATCGCGCTGGCCATCGTGCAGGCGGTGGCGGAGTGCCTGGCGGGGGTGGTCTATGTCAACGCCATCCGTCCGGGTGCGCCCGCCATCTTCGGCACCTGGCCTTTCGTGTCCGACCTGCGCACCGGCGCCATGTCTGGCGGGTCCGCCGAGCAGGCGCTGCTGACCGCGGGCTGCGCGCAGATGCACCGGTTCTACGGCCTGCCGGGGGGGGCGGCGTCGGGGATTTCCGACAGCAAGCTGCCCGACATGCAGGCGGGCTGGGAGCAGGGGATCACCAACGTGCTGGCGGGCCTCGCGGGGCTGAACATGTGCTACGAGGCGGTGGGCATGCATGCCTCGCTGCTGGGGTTCTGCCTCGAATCCATCGTGCTGGGCGACGACCTTCTGGGCCAGGCGATGCGCTGCGTGCGGGGCATCGAGGTGACCGAGGACAAGGTCAGCATCGAGGCGATGAAGGAGGTCTGCCTGGGCGGGCCGGGCCACTATCTGGGGTCGGACCAGACGCTGAGCCTGATGCAGACGGAATACATCTACCCCGCCGTCGGCAACCGGATGAGCCCCAAGGAGTGGAACGAGGCGGGCAGGCCGCTCTTGCTCGATACCGCGATCCGGCGCAAGAACGACATCCTGAGCAGGGCGGGATGCCAGGTCTCGCCCGAGATCGACGCCGCGGTCAGGGCCGCGTTCAACATCCACTTCCGGTGAGGAACCCATGGTTTCGGACAATCTGCAGAAGTTCTACATCGACGGCGAATGGGTCGCGCCCCTGTCGCACACGCGGATCGGGGTGGAGAATCCGGCCACCGAGGAGATCGTGGCGCAGATCGCGGGCGGCGGCATGGCGGATGCCGACCGCGCGATCATGGCGGCGCGCGGGGCCTTCCTGTCCTTCACCGCGACGCCGGTGAAGGACCGCATCGACCTGATGCAGGCGATCCTGGACGAATACAACCGCCGGGCCGAGGATTTCGCGCAGGCGATGACGCTGGAGATGGGCGCCCCCGTCGCCTGGGCGCGCGAGGCGCAGGTCTGGGCCGGTCGCGTCCACATGGAGGCCACGATCGAGGCCGCCAGGACCTTCCACTGGGAGGAAAGGCGCGGGTCCACCCTGCTGGTCCGCGAGGGGATCGGGGTCTGCACGCTGATCACCCCCTGGAACTGGCCGATGAACCAGATCGCCTGCAAGGTGGCGCCCGCCATCGTGGCGGGCTGCACGATGATCCTCAAGCCGTCGGAAATCGCGCCGCTGTCGGGCACGCTGTTTGCCGAGGTCTGCCATGCGGCAGGCGTGCCGAAGGGCGTGTTCAACATGGTGCACGGGACGGGGCCGGAGATCGGCCACCGGCTGACCACGCATCCGGAGGTGGACATGGTGTCCTTCACCGGGTCCACCCGGGCGGGGACGCAGATCGCCTCGGTCGCCGCCGCCAGCGCCAAGCGGGTGGCGCAGGAGATGGGGGGCAAGTCGGCCAACATCATCCTGCCTTCTGCCGATCTGGAAACGGCGGTCAGGACCGGGGCGGAGGCCTGCTTCGCGAACTCCGGCCAGTCCTGCGACGCGCCGACCCGGATGTTCGTGCCGCGCGCCCGGCATGCGGCGGCGCTGTCGGTGGCGAAGGCCGCGGCAGAGGCCACGACGGTCGGCGATCCGCATTCCGGTGCCACGCTGGGGCCGGTCGTGTCCCGCATCCAGTGGGACAAGATCCAGGGCCTGATCCGCAAGGGCATCGCCGAGGGCGCCACGCTGGTCGCAGGCGGCCCGGGGCTGCCCGAGGGGCTGAACCGCGGGCACTATGTGCGCCCGACGGTGTTCGGCAACGTGCACAACAGGATGACCATCGCGCAGGAGGAAATCTTCGGCCCCGTCCTGTCGATCCTGCCCTATGACGACATGGAAACCTGCATCGCGGAAGCCAACGACTCGCCCTACGGGCTTGCGGCCTATGTCGCCGGTCCGGTGGAGGAAGCGCTGCCGGTGGCCCGCCGCCTGCGCGCCGGGACGGTGAACCTGAACTATCCGGCCTGGGACGTCTTCGCGCCCTTCGGCGGCTACAAGCAGTCGGGCAACGGGCGCGAATACGCCGACTGGGGCATCCACGACTTCTGCGAGGTCAAGGGCATCGTGGGGGCCGCGTGACGCCCCGCATGAAACTGGGCTGGGTGGGCCTGGGCGAGATCGGCCGGCCGCTCTGCGGCCGTCTGGTGGCCGCGGGGCACGAGGTTGCGTGCTTCGACCTTGACGCGTCGCGTCAGGTCGACGGCGCGGCGCGGGCCGGGGCGCTGGGGGAGGTGGCGGCAGAGGTGGTCTTCACCTGCCTGCCCAGCCCCGCGGCGTCCGAGGCGGTGCTGCGGGGGCTGCTGCCGCATCTGAAGCCGGGGACGGTCTGGGTGGAGTGTTCCACCCTTGGCCCCGAAGAGATCCGGCGCCTTGCGGCCTTGGCCGCCGGGCACGGGGTGCGGGCGATCGAATGCCCGGTGACAGGCGGCGTGCATCTGGCGGCGCGGGGGGAGATCACGCTTCTGGCCGGGGGGGACGCCGACCTGCTGGACCGCTGCCGCGACCTCCTGAAATGCCTCGGGATGCGGTATTTCGAGATGGGGCCGCTGGGGTCGGCGGCGGTGATCAAGGTCATCACCAACATGCTGGCCTTCATCCATCTGCAGTCCTGCAGCGAGGCGCTGATGCTGGCCGCCCGCGCGGGGCTCGACCTGCGCACGTCCTGGGAGGCGATCACGGCATCCTCCGGGTCGTCCTTCGTGCACGAGACGGAAGGGCAGCTGATCCTGAACGGGTCCTATGACATCGGGTTCTCGATGGACCTGACGCTCAAGGACCTGGGATTTGCTCTGGCGATCGCCGAGGCGACGGGGACGCCGCTGCCGCTTGCGTCGCTGACCAGGGCGATCTTCGAGGAGGGGCGGGCGACCTATGGCGGGTCGGCGCAATCGACATCGATCTCGCGCCTGCTGGAAGACAAGCTGGGCACGCCCCTGCGCGCCGAAGGGTTCCCGGCGCGGCTGGCCTGAGGCGCCCTTCCCCGGCCGATGAAGCAAATTGAGCGGCTTCGCCGCAGGCCTTTTGTCTCGCCTCTGGCCCCCGAAGAGGGGGCCAACCGGCTCGGGCGAAGAGGGGGCTCCGCCCCCGGAGCTCACGCTCCTCCCCCGGGGTATTTCGGCCAAGATGAAGGGCAGGGCCGGGTTTTCCTTTTGCAGGGGCCGGTCTAGCTTGCCGTCCATGCTGCATCCTGCCGATCCTGCCTTTGCCGAAGCCCTCGCCGCCCGCCTGCCGCCCGGCACCGTCGCGGCCCCCGAGCCGCGGCACCTGGCCGAGCCGCGGGGGCGCTGGACGGGGCAGGGGGTGCTGGTGCGGCCGCGGTCGGTGGCAGAGGTGGCGATGGTGGTCGGCGCCTGTGCCGCGGCGGGGGTGGGCATCGTGCCCCGGGGCGGGGGGACGGGGCTGGTGGGCGGGCAGGTGATGCCCGCGGGCCCGGCGCCGGTGATCCTGTCGCTGGAGCGGATGACACAGGTCCGCGCGGTGCACGGGGCCGAGAATGCGCTGGTGGCCGAGGCGGGGGCGACGCTGGCTGCGGTGCGGGCCGCCGCTGCGGAGGCGGGGCGGCTGTTCCCCCTGTCGCTCGCCTCGGAGGGAACGGCGACCGTCGGGGGGGTGCTGGCCACCAATGCGGGCGGGGTGAACGTGCTGCGCTGGGGCAATGCGCGCGACCTGTGCCTGGGGCTGGAGGCGGTGATGGCGGACGGCACCGTCTGGAACGGCCTGAGGCGGCTGCGCAAGGACAACACCGGCTACGACCTGCGGCATCTGCTGATCGGGTCGGAGGGCACGCTGGCGGTGATCGCCGCGGCCAGCCTGCGGCTGGTCGCGCCGCCGGCGCGGCGGGCGGTGGCGCTCTTGGTGGTGGACGGCCCTGCGGCGGCGCTGGACCTGCTGGCGGCGGTCGAGGCGCGGCTGCCGGGGCTGGTGTCGGCCTTCGAGCTGATCGGCGGCATGGGCCTGCGGTTTCTGGCCGAGGTCATGCCCGACCTGCGCCAGCCCTTCGCCGGCCCGCCCGACTGGATGGTGCTTATGGACCTCGGGCTTCCCGAAGCGATGGACCCCGGCGCGGCGGTGGAGGACGTGCTGGCCACCGGTCTCGTGCGCGACGGCGTTGCCGCGCAATCCGTGGCGCAGGCCGCCGACTTCTGGCGTCTGCGCGAGGCGATCCCCGAGGCCAACCGGCGGATCGGGGCGGTGTCGTCCCACGACATCAGCCTGCCCCTGTCGGAACTGCCGGGCTTCATCGTGGCGGCGGATGCGGCGGTGGCGGCATTGGGTCCGTTCCGCGTCAACTGCTTTGGCCATCTGGGCGACGGTAACCTGCACTACAATGTCTTTCCGCCCCCCGGAGGCCGGAGGGCCGACCACGAGGACCTGCGCGAGGCGGTCAAGACGGCGGTGCACGACCTGGTCCATGCGCGCGGCGGGTCGGTCAGCGCGGAACACGGGATCGGCCGGCTGAAGACCGGCGACCTGGTCCGCTACGGCGACCCGGTCAAGGTGGCGGCGATGCGGCGGATCAAGGCGGCGCTGGACCCGCGCGGCATCCTGAACCCCGGGGCCGTGCTGGCCGGGCCCCAGCCTTCGTGGCCCTAGGGGGTCAGCGCGTCGAGGTTGGCGGCGACGGTCCGGGTCTCGGCAGCCTCGGACCCGACGGATGCGGTCAGCACGGCCAGCGCCTCGCGATAGGCCGCATCGGCCTCGTCGGCGCGGCCATTCGCGGCGAGCAGCAGCCCGAGGTTGTTCAGCGCCCGGCCGTAGTCGGGGCTGGTGCGGCCCGGAGCGGTGGCGATCAGGTCCAGCGCCTCGCGGTACAGCCGCTCGGCTGCGTCCGCGTCGCCTGCGGCATTGAGCGCGCCGCCCAGGGCGGAGAGCTGGCCTGCCAGCGCGGGCTGGCCGGCAAAGGCCGCGCGGACCGAGGCCTCGGCTTCGGCCAGCGTGGCGCGGGGGTCGCTGCCGGTGGCCTGCAGGAAACCGGCCAGCGCCAGAAGGCGCGCGGCGGTCTCGGGGTCGTCTGCCCCGAGCGTCTGGCGGGCGATCTCGGCGGCCTGGCGGTAGACGCCCTCGGCCTCGGGCGCGCGGCCGGTGGCGGCCAGCAGGTCGGCCAGGTTCGCAAGCCGCGCCGCCACGTCGGGGTGGCGTTCGCCCAGCACCTCGCGGTCGACCTCGATCGCCTTGCGCATCAGCTGTTCGGCCTCGGCGTTGCGGTTCTGCAACCTCAGGATGATGCCGAGGTTGTTGAGCCGCATGGCATATTCCGCATCCCGCGCGCCCCGGGGACCTTCCGCGATGGCGATCGATTCGCGCAGCAGCGGCTCGGCCTCCGCCGCCCTGCCGGCGGCGACATAGGTCTGCGCGATGGCCGCCAGCGCCGCGCCGTGCTGGGCGCTGCCCTGGCCGAAGCTGCCCACCGCGGCGCGCAGCAGGGGCACGGCATAGGACCCCGCCGTCGCCACGTCACCCGCCTGGCGGGCCCATGTCTCGGCGGCCAGAAGGTTGGAATAGCTCGCCTCCAGCGCCGCCGCGCGGCCGAACAGGACCGCCGCGCGCACCGTGTCGCCGCGTTCGGCGGCAAGGTTGCCCGCCAGATCGGCCAGACGTGCGGCGCGGCTGATCTCGGCATCGGCCAGCACCAGCGCATCCTGCAAGGCCGCCTGCGCCGCCGCCGGGTCGCCCCCGGCCTGGGCTGCCGCCGCGGCGGCAAGGGCGTCGGCGGCGGGCGTGCCGGCGTAGAGGTCGGCCGCCGCGGCCAGCTTGCCGCGCAGGCCTTCGGCCGCGGCGAGTGCCGCGCGCGGATCGGCAAGGCCGCGGCGCACCGCCGCCAGTTCGGCCAGGATCGGCCCGCGCGCTTCGGGCGCGGCCTCGGCCAGCGCGGTCTCCAGCGTTTCCCTGCGGGCGGCGAGTGCGGCGGCCACCGCCTCGGCGGTGATCGCAGGGGCGTCCACGGTCTGGCCGGTGGACGGCGAGGGCAGCAGCGTCACCGCGCCGTAGCCCGCCGCCGCCAGCCCCAGCGCCAGCGCCGCCAGCCCCTGCCGTGCCGAAATGCCCATGCCCGCCCCCGGTTTCCGAAGGCCCCGACCCTACCGCGGCGGCGCCCCCGCGGCAAGGCGGGCGGGGGGGGGCGAGCGGGGCGGGACTGGCCCTTTGCGCAGGCTTCCGCTAGGACGTGCGCGTCCCCGGATGGAACCTTGCCATGGCCCGTTTCCTGATCACCTCTGCCATCCCGTATATCAACGGAATCAAGCATCTGGGTAATCTTGTCGGGTCGCAGCTTCCGGCCGACATCTACGCCCGCTACCTGCGCGGGCGGGGGCACGAGGTGCTGTTTCTCTGCGCCACCGACGAACACGGCACGCCTGCGGAACTGGCCGCGGCCAAGGCGGGAAAGCCGGTGGCGGAGTACTGCGCCGAAATGCACGGCATCCAGAAGGCGCTGGCCGAGGGGTTCCGGCTGTCCTTCGACCATTTCGGGCGGTCCTCCAGCCCGCAGAACCACCGGCTGACGCAGCATTTCGCGGGCCGGCTGGATGCGGCGGGGCTGATCGCCGAGGTCAGCGAACGCCAGATGTATTCGGTTGCCGACGGCCGCTTCCTGCCCGACCGCTACATCGAGGGCACCTGCCCGAACTGCGGCTACGACAAGGCGCGCGGCGACCAGTGCGAGAACTGCACCAAGCAGCTTGACCCCACCGACCTGATCAACCCGCGCTCCGCCATCTCGGGGAGCACGGAGCTTGAGGTGCGGCAGACCAAGCACCTCTACCTGCGCCAGCGGGCGATGCGGGACCAGTTGCGCGACTGGATCACCTCGCGCAGCGACTGGCCGGTGCTGACCACCTCGATCGCGCTCAAGTGGCTCGACGACGGCGAGGGCCTGCAGGACCGCGGCATCACCCGCGACCTGCACTGGGGCGTGCCGGTCAGGCGCGGCGACCGGCCCTGGCCGGGGATGGAGGGCAAGGTCTTCTACGTCTGGTTCGACGCGCCGATCGAGTACATCGCCTGCGCCGCCGAATGGGCCGAGGCGGGCGGGCGTTCGGAAAGTGAATGGCAACGCTGGTGGCGCACCGACATGGGTGCCGAAGATGTTCGGTATGTGCAATTCATGGGCAAGGACAACGTACCCTTCCACACCCTGAGCTTTCCCGTCACGATCATGGGGTCGGGCGAGCCGTGGAAGCTGGTCGACTACATCAAGAGCTTCAACTACCTCACCTACGACGGCGGCCAGTTCTCCACCTCGCAGGGCCGCGGCGTGTTCATGGACCAGGCGCTGAGCATCCTGCCCGCCGACTACTGGCGCTGGTGGCTTCTGTCCCACGCGCCGGAAAGTGCGGACAGCGAGTTCACCTGGGAAAACTTCCAGGTCTCGGTGAACAAGGACCTGGCCGACGTGCTGGGCAACCTGGTCAGCCGGGTGACCAAGTTCGCGCGCTCCAAGTTCGGCGGGACGCTGCCCGAGGGCGGCGCCTGGGGCGGGCGCGAGGCGGCGCTGGCGGACACGCTGGCGCAGGGCCTGCGCGCCTACGAGGCGGCGATGGACGGCATCGAGGTGCGCCGCGCGGCGCAGGAACTGCGCGCGCTGTGGGTGGCGGGGAACGAATACCTCCAGTCGGCGGCGCCCTGGACGGTGGTCAAGACCGACCCGGCACAGGCCGCGGCCCAGGTGCGCCTGGCGATGGGGCTGATCCGGCTTTACGCCGTCCTGTCGCGCCCCTTCATCCCCGACGCGGCGGCGGCGATGATGGCGGCGCTGGGGTCGGACGACTGGACCTGGCCCGCCGACATCGCGGCGGCGCTGTCCCACTTCGCCCCCGGCCACGGCTTTGCGGTGCCCGAGAACCTGTTCCGCAAGATCACGGATGAAGAGCGCGCCGACTGGCAGGTGCGCTTTGCCGGAAAGCGGACCTGAGGGCGCATCCCCGCGTGACCCCGCCCCGGGCTTGCCCCGGGGCCTCACCTTCCGCAGGGAACGCCGGTTGAGCGCGGGGTCCCGGGTCAGGCCCGGGACGGGGTTTCAGGTGCAAGCCTCGCGCTACTCCGCCGCCTCGGGCTTGCGGCGGGCGTCGTCGAGTTCGGCGATCAGCGCGGTCTCGATGTCGCGGTTCAGCGCCTTGGCGCGTTCGATATAGGCGGGGTTCTGTTCCACCGGCAGGCCGGGCACCCAGACCTCGGCCAGGTCGCGCACCGCGGCGCGGTCCAGGCGCACGAAGGTCTGGCTCAGCCGCGCCGCCTCGTAATCGGTGAAGCCGATGTTCTCCAGCACGTAGCGCCCGGCCCGCACGCTCGAATCGAAGGTCTCGCGCACGATGTCGTCGGCGCCGGCCTGGAACAGTTCGTAGACATGCACGCGGTCGCGCGCGCGGGCCACGATGTGCAGATCGGGGCGCTGCATCCGGGCATATCGGGCGATCCTGAGCGCGCTGTCGCGGTTGTCGACGGCGATGACCAGCACCTCGGCCTCGGCCAGGCCCGCGGCCTCCAGCAGTTCGGGCCGCGAGGGGTCGCCGAAATAGGTCTTCACGCCGAAGCGGCGCACCGTCTCGATGGCGCGGATGTCGGCGTCCAGCACCACCGTCTCGGCCCCGGCATGGCGCACCAGCCGGTTGACCACCTGCCCGAAGCGCCCGATGCCCGCGATGATGACGCGGCCGCGGCCGTCGATCGGGTCGGCCGGGCGGTCGGGGTCGGGCGGGGTCAGACGGCGGCCCATCGCCTCGGCGGCAAGGAACAGCGCCGGCGTGGCCAGCATGGAGAGCGAGATCACCAGCGTGGCGACCTGCGCCTGCCCGACCGTCAGCACCCGCTCGGCGGCGGCGAAGGACAGGAGCAGGAAGCCGAATTCGCCGCCCTGCGCCAGGGACAGCGCGAACAGCCAGCGGTCGCGCCCGCGCAGGCCGAAGCCCTGCGTCAGCGCCAGCAGGACCGCCGCCTTGACCGCGATCAGCCCGACCGCCAGCCCCAGGACCAGCCCCGGCGCCCCCGCCAGCACGCGCATGTCGACGCCGGCGCCCACGGTCATGAAGAACAGACCCATCAGGATGCCCTTGAAGGGCTTGATGTCGGCCTCGATCTGGTGCCGGAACTCCGAGTTCGCCAGCACGACGCCGGCAAGGAAGGTGCCGAGCGCGGGCGACAGGCCCACAAGCGTCATCAGGAAGGCGATGCCCGCGACCATCAAGAGCGACACCGCGGTCGACATCTCGGCCAGGCGTGCCGCGTGGATGTAGCGGAAGACGGGGCGGGCGAGGAAGTGGCCCGCGGCAACGATGCCGGTGACGACCCCCAGCGTCAGCAGGGTCGCGGCCCAGGCGGGCAGGCGTTCGACGAGCGAGATCAGCACCTCGGCCGTGCCCTCGGCATTGGCGTCCTGCGGCGCGGCACCTGCGCCGGCGGCCCCCAGCAGGGGCAGGATCGCCAGCATCGGCACCACCGCGATGTCCTGCGTCAGCAGGACGGCGAAGGCCGACCGTCCGCCGTGGCTGGACATCAGGTGCTTTTCGCTCAGCGTCTGCAGGACGATGGCAGTCGAGGACAGCGACAGGATCATCCCCAGCGCCAGCCCCGCCTGCCAGGCCAGCCCCCCGGCCATCAGCGCCGCCATCACCGCCAGCGTGGTGCCCGCCACCTGCAGCCCGCCCAGGCCCACCAGCTTGACCCGCATGTCCCAGAGCGTGCGGGGGTCGAGCTCCAGCCCGATCAGGAACAGCATCATCACCACGCCGAATTCGGCGACGTGTTGCAATTCCCTGGTCTCGGAGCCCACGAGGCCCAGCACCGGCCCGATCAGCAGTCCCGCCGCGAGGTAGCCCAGCACCGACCCCAGCCCCGTGCGGGCCGCCAGCGGCACGACGATGACGGCGGCCAGCAGGTAGAGGCTGGCGAGGAGGAGGGCCGAGTCCATGGCGGCACCCTAGCGAAGGAAGATGACGGGCGGAACCGCCTGCGGGCGGGTGCCTCCCCTCCGCCGCCGCGGCGCGGGGGTTGGCGCAGGGTGGCGCCACCGACCGGCCGGGGCACCCCCCCACCCTCTCCCTCCCCCACGAGGGGGGAGGGAAGCACCCGGAACCGGACGGTTCGGTCCGGCGGAGGGGCATGCCGGTGCCCTCTCTTCCGCCCCTTCACGCGCCGTGGGCGTCGAGAAAGGGCAGGATCGCGGCGGCCACCGCGTCCGGCGCTTCTTCATGCACCAGATGCCCGAAGGGGCCGAGGTCGCGATGCAGCGCCCGCGGCATGCGCGCGGCGGCGGCGGACGACACGCGGGGCGGCACGGCGCCGTCGCGCGCGGCGGTCAGCAGCAGGACCGGCGCGTCGAGCGCGGGCAGGCGCGCCAGCAGCGGGTCGATGCGCCAGTCGGCCATCATCGCGAGCGCGCCGTCCACATGCGCGGGCCGCGCCACCAGGCGGCGGTAGAGCGCGCGGCCTGCGTCGTCGAGCGGCGAGCCGGTCGAGGCGAGCAGGCTTGCCACCTGCCGTTCGCTGGAGGTGGTCCAGGAAAAGAACGACGGCACCAGGGGCAGCGCGGCCAGCACACGGGCCATCACCGGAAAGACGACGCCCGCCGCGCCCTCGAAATGCCCCAGTGCCGCGTTGATCCCCACCACCGCCCGCAGCGGCCGCATCTCGGCCATGCGCAGCGCCACCGCGGCACCCGCCGAATGGCCGATCACCGCCGCCGGCGCGGCGCCCTCGGCATCCATCAGCGCCCAGAGGTCTTCGGCCATCGCGTCGAGCCCCGACCGGCCCCGGCGGCCGAGCGTGGTGAAGCCGTGGCCGGGCAGGTCGGGGATCCAGAGCCGCCGCCCCGGCAGGGCCGGGGCCAGCCCGCGAAAGCTCATCCCCGCCCCGCCGGTGCCGTGCAGCAGCAGCAGGTCGGGGCCCTGGCCAGTCGTGGCGAGCGCCCAGCGGTGGACGGGCCCCCGGCGCAGGCGCGTGGCGGCGGCGAAGGGCCAGTCTGGGGGGATCTCGGGCGGGGGCGTGTCCGGGCCCGGCGCAGAGGCCCCGGGCGGCTGCCGGTCCGTCCCGGCGGGCGCCACGGGATCAGGTCCGGGCGTGCCCCCGCCCGCCGATCCCGTCGCCCGCCGCGGGCCCTGTCCCTCGGGCGCCTGCGTCATCCCAGCGCCGCCGACAGGGCCGCCGACATCCGCGCGGCATCTGCCCGCGGCAGCGGCAGGCAGAGCCCGCCCATCGCGGCGGCCAGCCGCTGCAGGTCGGGCTGCGGGCGGATCGCGGTGTCGATCACCACGGCGGGCCAGCCCTGCCACAGCCGCGCCATCGCGAAGGCTTCCTCCATCGCCCGCGGCCGGTCGGCCTTGCCGTCGAGCGCGATGTTGGCCCGCCCGTCGGTCAGAAGCGCCAGCGTCGGCGTCATCCCCCGCCCGCGCGCCGCGCGCGCGACCTCGGCCGCGGCCCGGAGGCCCGCCGCCAGCGGCGTGCCCCCGCCCCCCGGAAGCCCCGCCAGCCGCCGCTTGGTCTGGACGAGCGACCGCGTGGGCGGCAGAAGGACCTCGGCCGCCTGGCCGCGGAAGGCCACCAGCGCCACATGGTCGCGCCGGGCATAGGCCTGCGCCAGCAGGATTTCGACCGCGCCCTTGGCCTCGGCCAGCCGCGCCAGCGCCGCCGAGCCCGAGGCATCGACGGCAAAGATCAGCACGCGGTCGGACAGTTCCTGGAACCGCCGCAGCCGCAGGTCCTCGCGCCGGATGTGCAGGCGGCGGGCGGGGTCCGGGCCGGGCGCCCCACCACCCCATCCCTCCCCCGCGAGGGGGGAGGGAGGCGCCACCGCCGAAGGTGGAGGTCCGGCGTCGCGGGGGAAGGCGGCCATGGTCGGCAAGGGCGCCTCCCCTCCCCCTCGTGGGGAGGGGATGGGGGAGGGGGGCGCCGCAGCGGACGGCGGTCCCGCGGCTAGCCGCCGCCGGAGCCCCTGCCAGGGGGCGGCGGCGCGCAGGGTGGCGACCGGGTCGATGCGCGCCCGGCCGTCC
>CAZCPY010000063.1:0-17591 GCA_964499865.1 uncultured Rhodobacterales bacterium
TTTCCACCCCCACGCCATGCTCGCCGGTCAGGCAGCCGCCGACCTCGACGCAGAGCGTCAGGATGTCGGCGCCGAGCGCCTCGGCCTTTTCCAGATCGCCCGGCGTGTTGGCGTTGTAGAGGATCAGCGGATGCATGTTGCCGTCGCCGGCGTGGAAGACATTGGCGACCGACAGGCCATGGCCTGCGGCAAGCCCGGCGATGCGGGCCAGCACGCGGGGCAGTTCCGACACCGGGATCGTGCCGTCGAGACAGATGTAGTCGTTGATCTGTCCCATCGCCCCGAAGGCCGACTTGCGGCCGAGCCAGATCTTCTTCGATTCCGCCTTCGACCGGCTTTCGCGCAGCGCCACCGGCGCGAAGCGTTCCGCAATCGCGCGGATCGCGGCAAGCTGGTCGTCGATCTCGGCCTCGGATCCCTCCACTTCGACGATCAGCAGCGCCTCGCAGTCGGGATAGCCCGCATGGGCAAAGTCCTCGCAGGCGCGGATGCAGGGGCGGTCCATGAACTCGACGGCGACCGGCAGGATGCCCGCCCGGATGATCGCGGCGACGCAGGCGCCCGCGGTCTCGCTGGCCGCGAAGCCGATCAGCACCGGCCGCGCGCCCTCGGGCTTGGGCAGGATGCGCAGCGTGGCCTCGGTGACCACGCCCAGCTGCCCCTCGGCGCCGCAGACGACGCCCAGCAGGTCCAGCCCGGCGCTGTCCATCCAGGGGCCGCCCAGATCGACCACGGTGCCGTCCATCAGCACCATGCGGACGCCGAGCAGGTTGTTGGTGGTGACCCCGTACTTGAGGCAATGCGCCCCGCCCGAGTTCATCCCGATGTTGCCCGCAATCGCGCAGGCGAGCTGCGAGGACGGGTCGGGGGCGTAGAAGAACCCCGCCTCCTCGACCGCGCCGGTGACCGACAGGTTGGTGCGCCCGGCCTCGACCCGGATGAAGCGGTCGGCAAGGTCGGTCTCCAGCACCCGGTTCATCCGGGCGACGCCGAGGATGACCGAATCCTCGGTCGGCAGGGCCCCCCCGGCCAGCGAGGTGCCCGATCCGCGCGGGACCACCGGGATGCGCTGCGCGTGGCAGAAGCGCAGGACGGCGGCGACCTCCTCGGTCGTGCGCGGCAGCACCACGGCAAGCGGCGGGCAGCGGTAGGCGGCCAGCGCGTCGCATTCATAGGCGCGCGTCTCGTCGGGGTCGTGGATCAGCGCGTCTTGCGGCAGCAGGGCCGCGAGGCCCGACAGGATTTCGGCCCGGCGCGACAGGATGCGGGCGTCAGGGGCTGGCATCTGCATCGGCGGACCTCCGCGGGGCGGTGAATTGGTAAGAGATACTAACCAATTTTGCCCCTATGGCAAGGGCCGCGGACGTGTTTTTCTGCGCCCATGCAGTGGCCCGACCCCTTTCCGCCCGCCGATGCCCTGGCCGTGGCGCTGATCCTGGCCACCGCCTGGGGATTGGGCATGCTGATCGAGCACCCGCCGAAGGCGCGTCCCTCGGTCGAGCGGATGATGACCGCCTACCGCCACGCCTGGATGCGCGAGTTCGTCACCCGCCAGCCGCGCATCTTCGATGCGGCGATCATCGACAGCCTGCGGCAGGGCACGGCGTTCTTCGCCTCGGCCTGCCTGATCGCGCTGGGGGCGGGCGGGGCGCTGATCGCCGACCCCGCGCGGCTTGCCGGCGCGACGGCGGGCCTGCCCCTGCCGGGGTCGGTCGTGGGGTCCGAGATCAAGGTGATGCTTATCCTTCTGTTCCTCGCCAACGCGCTGTTGAAGTTTCTCTGGGCGCACCGGCTTTTCGCCTATTGTTCGGTGATCATGGCGGCCGTCCCGAACGACATCGCCGACCCGGCCGCCTATCCCACCGCCGCCAAGGCTGCCGAGATCAACATCACCGCCGCCCGCGGCTTCAACCGCGGCCTGCGGTCGGTCTATTTCGCCGTGGCAGCCATGGGCTGGCTGGCCGGGCCATGGGGTCTGGCCGCGACGACGGGGCTTGCCGCGGCGGTGCTGGTCAGGCGCGAATTCTTCTCGACCTCGCGCCGGGTGCTGCTGGAGGGCTGAGCGCGCCGTCAGGCCGCACGGCCGCGGCGTCCTTCGACCAGCCAGGCGGCGACCGCGAAGGCCGCCACCAGCGCCAGCCAGGCCCAGCCGGGCAGCAGCGCCGCAACGCGCAGGTCCTGCGTCACATAGGCCCCGCGCGGGGTGATGCCGATCCAGCCGCGGCCCGAGGCGACGCGGCCCGCGTCCACCCGGCGCAGGTCGGGCAGGCCGTCCGACAGCCGCAGGATCCCGCCGCCGGTCGCCTCGACCGCGGGCGCCAGCGCCTCGCCCGAGGCGATGGTCTGCTCGAATTCGCGCGGGCTTGCGGGGCCCAGCGCCATGACGGCGGTCAGGTCGCCCTGCGCCAGCCGGTAAAGCCCGATTTCCGGCGCGTCGAAGGTGCCGGTCCAGCGGCCCGGGCTGACCTCGCGCAGGGTCAGGACGGTCTCGGTCCCGTCGGGGCCGGTCACCGTCACCGGCCCGGGGTCTTCACCCACGGTGCGGCGGGTGACGGACAGCCGCTGGCCCACGGCAGAGGCGACCAGCGCCTCTTCCTCCAGGTCGGGTTCCTTCATCATCCAGTGCGCCAGCCGCCGCAGCAGTTCGAGCTGCGGCCCCCCGCCGTCGTAGCCGCGGCCCCAGAGCCAGAGCTGGTCGGACGCCAGCACCGCGATCCGCCCCTCGCCCTCGCGCGCCAGCACGAGCAGCGGCCGGCCGCCGGCGCCCGACATCACCACCTGCCCGGTGCCGCGGTCGGTCACCTCGACCTGGCGGAACCAGCGGCCCCAGCCGCCGGGGGGGCCGAGCTTCTCGAGCCCCGCGGTCACCGGATGGCGCTTGCCAAGCTCGGTCAGCGCCGGGCGGAAGGGGCCTTCGATCACGCGGCTGGTGGCGTCGACGGGCAGGATGTCGGCCAGCGGCGACCGCCAGAGGCTGTCGACGGTGCCGAATTCCGGCCCCGCCGCGACCAGCACCGTGCCGCCCCGGCGCACATAGTCGCGCACGTTTTCCAGGTAGGACGTGGGCAGGATGCCGCGCAGGCGGTAGCGGTCGAAGATGATCAGGTCGAATTCGTCGATCTTCTCGATGAACAGTTCGCGCGTGGGGAAGGCGATCAGCGACAGTTCCGTCACCGGCACGCCGTCCTGCTTTTCCGGCGGGCGCAGGATGGTGAAATGCACGAGATCGACCGAAGGGTCGGACTTCAGCAGGTTGCGCCAGACCCTTTCGCCCGCATGCGGCTCGCCCGAGACGAGCAGCACCCGCAGCCGGTCGCGCACGCCGTTGATCTGGATCACGGAGGCGTTGTTGCGGTCGGTCAGTTCGCCCGCGGCGGCCTCGAGCTGGAATTGCAGCACGTTCATCCCGCCATGGCGCAGCGTGACCGGCAGTTCCAGATCCTCGCCCACCGGCACGCGGTAGGTCGTGGGCGCTCCGCCGTCGATGGCGATGGAGAGGTTGGCCTCGGACCGGAAGGCCTCGGGCACCGCGCCTTGCGCGTCGATGCGCAGGGTCAGGCGCACCTCTTCCTCGAGGATCGCGAAGGCGGGCGCGTTCTTCACCGACAGGCGCAGGTCCCAGTCGCCGGGCTGGCCGGTCAGCAGGGTCTGCAGCGGCGCGGGCAGGCCGGGGGTGGCGGGCAGGTCGTGGACCTGGCCGTCGGTGATCAGGATCGCGCCGGCGATGCGGGCGCGCGGCTCTTCCGCCAGCGCCTGGGCCAGCGCGGTCATCACCAGGCTGCCCGCGTCGCCCTCGCCGTCGCCCACCCGCACCACGCGCAGTTCGGTATCGGGCAGGGCGGCCACCTCGGCCTCGATCCGCGCCAGCGCCGCCGCGGTCTGCTCGGGGCGGCCCGCGATGCGCTGGCTGGCGCTTTCGTCCACCACGGCGATCACGATGTCGGACAGCGGCGCGCGGTCTTCCCGCTGGAGCGCGGGGTTGGCGAGCGCCGCCAGCGCCACTGCCGCGGTCAGCGCCCGCAGCCACCAGCCCGACAGCCCGCGCCACAGCGCCAGCGCCAGCAGGATCACCGCCAGACCGCCAAGCGCCGCGATCATCGTCCAGGGGATCAGCGGATCGAAGACCACCGTCGTCGTCATTGCCCGAGCCTCTCCAGCAGCGCAGGCACATGCACCTGGTCGGATTTGTAGTTGCCGGTCAGCACGTTCATGATCAGGTTGATGCCGAAGCGCACAGCGATCTCGCGCCTTTGTTCGCCCGCGTAGCCGCGGCCCACGGGCAGCAGCGGCGCGCCGGTCTCGTCCACCGCCCAGGCCGCCGCCCAGTCGTTGCCGCCGATCACCACCGGGGTCACCCCGTCGTTGAGGTTGCGGAACGGCATCCCGTCGGCCTGTTCGGCGTCGGGCGGGGCGGCCTCGACCCAGACGTCGGGGCTGTCGAAGCGGCCGGGAAAGGTCTGGAGAAGGTAGAAGGTGCGCGTCAGCACGTGGTCTTCGGGCAGGATCTCCAGCGGCGGGATGTCCAGCGGCGCGGCCAGCCGCGCCAGCATCTGCGATTCCGGGGTCTGCCCGCCGCGGCTGATGTCGCCGTCGCGGGTGTCGAACAGGATCATGCCGCCGGTGCGCAGGTAGCGGTTCAGCCGTGCATAGGCCTCGCCCGAAGGCATCTTCTGCGTCGTGGTTATCGGCCAGTAGAGGAAGGGGAAGAAGGCCAGCTCGTCGGTTTCGATGTCGACGCCCACGGGGTCGGCAGGTTCGACCGTGGTGCGTTCGTAGAGCCTGAGCGACAGGCCGCGCAGGCCCGCCTCGCTGATCCGGTCGATCCCGGCGTCGCCGGTCACCACATAGCCCAGCCGCAGGGCGTTGGCCGCCATCAGCGCGAACGCCTCGGCGGCGGGGTCGAGCGCGTCCGCGGCCTGCGGCGGCGCCTCTTGCGCCGCCGCGGGGTCGGGCAGGGCGGCCAGCGCGGCGAGGATGACAACGGCACGGATCAGGCGGCCCGAGACCGCCAGCGCGGCCAGCACGTCGACGAGCAGGAGCACCAGCGCGGCGCCGAGGGCTGCACCCTTCAGCGCCTGTTCGGCGGGCGCCTCGATCCCCTCGCGGGTGATCCCGGCGGGCCAGCCGGCGGCGGCAAGGACCGTCTCGGACCCCACCGCGTTCAGCGCGAAGCGCCGGTCGGCCCCGGCGTAAAGCCCGGGGGGCACCGCCGCCGTGGGCCCCGCGGGCCCGACCGCGGCGGCCAGCGCCTCGCCCGGCACGCCCGCCCGTTCGCCCGCGTCGGCCAGCACGCCGAAGGCGTCGAGCGCGACCTCGGGCACCATGACCTGCCCCGCCAGCGCCGCCGCGTCGGGTGCGGCGGGGCGCGCCGACACCGCCAGCCGTTCCAGCATCTGCACGAACAGGCCCGACAGGGGCAGCGAGGACCACTCGGCATTTGCCGTGACATGCACCAGCACCACCTGCCCCTGGCCCAGGGCCTTGCGGGTGACCAGCGGCGTGCCGTCCGCCAGCGCGGCGATGGTGCGTTCCGCCAGGTCGGGGTCGGGCTGGGCCAGCACCTGCGCCGTCACCTGCACCTCGTCGGGCGGCTTCAGGCCGAAGAAGGGCGACCCGTCGGGGAAGGGCGCCAGCGCCTTCGGCTCGCCCCAGGACATCGCCCCCCCGACGGTGCGCCCGCCTTCGCGCAGGCGCACCGGCATCAGCGGGTCCTCCTCGCTGCGCGACACGTCGGACGCGGCCAGCCGGGGGCCGGCGAAGCGCAGCAGAAGCCCGCCCTTTTCCACCCAGGCCACGACTGCCGCGGCCTCGTCGGGCGCGATGCGGGCCACGTCGGCCAGCACGATCACGTCGGGCGCCGCGGCCACCACATCGCCCAGGGTGCCCTCGATCAGTTCGGCCGAAGGCGCCAGCGCCTGGCGCAGGTAGTGGGTGGGGGACAACAGTTGCAGCCCCTCGGCCGCGCCGCTGCCCGCGATCAGCGCGATCTTGCGGCGCTTGAGGCTGTCGTCGGCAAGGCTGACCGCACCGGCCGACCGCACGCCCACAAGTTCGAAGCGGGTGATCCGGTTGCGCAGTTCGGGGGGCAGGGACAGCGCCACCTCGGCGGTCGCCTCGCCTGCCGGAAAGGCCACCGGGGCGCGGGCAAGTTCGCGTTCGATGCCGGCGGGGTCGGGGCCGAGGGCGGAAAGTTCGGCCTGGGCCTCGCCGCCCGCGGGCAGGCGGGTGACGGCGATCCTGACCGCCCCGTCCTCGAACCGCGCGGGCCTGAGCGCAAAGATCGTGCGGGGGCTTTCGAAGACGGTGACCGGCCCGCGGTCCCGGAGCGCCTGAAGCAGGGCGGCGCGGCCGGGCTGGTCAAGGCCCGAGGCGAGCCAGAAGGTTGCGAAGGCGCCTTCGGGCAGGGCGCCGGCCCAGCCCGCCAGGTCGGGCGGCCAGGGGTTTGGGGTCAGGCCCGCGACCTGCGGCGCCCAGGCGGCGGCGGTCTGGAAGGCGGGCGCCTGCGGCGGATCGGTCAGGCGGATCACGGCGACGGGGCGCCCCTCGCGGCCCGCCTCCTCGGCCAGCGCCACGGCACGTTCCACCCGCCGCGGCCAGTCGCGCGCATCGGCCCAGGAGGCGTCGAGCAGGATCAGGAGCGGCCCCGTCCCGCCGCCTTTGACGCGCGGGTTCAGCACCGGCCCGGCGAAGGCCAGGATCGCCAGCGCCACCGCCGCCATTCGCAGCAGCAGCAGCAAGAGCGGCGTCTTGTCGGTCTCGTTCTGGTCGTCGGTCAGGCCCAAGAGCAGCGCCACGCCCGGGAAACGGCGCCGGATCGGCGCGGGGGGCACGACGCGCAACAGCAGCCACAGCACCGGCAGCGCGGCGAGGCCCAGCAGGAGGAGGGGCGAGGCAAAGCCGACGGGGCCCAGGGTCCACATCAGGCGGGGGTCCGGAAATGGAAAGGCACAGGGCCAACAGGGCGCAGCGGACCGCAGGGATGTTCGAAAAGCGCAAGCATGTTCACCTCCCCCGCTCCAGCGCCCGGAATAGCCACAGAAGGGCCGCCTGCGCCCCGCCACCGGTGTGGTGCGACAGGAAATGCCAGCCCAGCGCCCGGGCCAGCGTTTCCAGCCGCGCCTTGCGTTCCGCCAGACGGTCGAGATAGCGCGCGCGCAGGTCGCCTGCCCGCAAGGTCTCGTGCCGCAGCGTGCCGCCCATCGATTCGAAGATCGTGCGGCCGTCGAAGGGGAACTCCTCCTCCGCCGGGTCCAGCACCTGCACCAGCGCGCCCCTGACACCGCGGTCGGCGGCCTGGGCCAGCGCGGCCTCCACCCCCTCGAGCCGCCCGAGGAAGTCGGAGAAGAACACCGCCCGGCCATGCGCCGCGAGACCCTCGGCCAGCGGCGTGCCGTAGTCCTCGGCGCTGTCGGACAGCGCCGCCGCCAGCCGCAGCACCTGCGCCCGGCCCGACCGCGCGGGCTGGCCCGCCAGCCCCACGCGCTCGCCGCCCCGCAGCAGCAGGACCGCCAGCGCCAGCGCCAGCAGGCGCGCGCGGTCGGCCTTGGGCGCGCGGGCCTTGTGGCCGGTGAACGCCATCGACTTCGACGGATCGACCCAGAGCGTCACCGTCTGCGACGCCTGCCATTCGCGTTCGCGCACGAAATGGGCATCCGACCGGGCCGACCGGCGCCAGTCGATCAGGCGCGCCGAATCGCTCGCGGTGGCGGGGCGGTACTGCCAGAACTCGTCACCCATCCCGGCCCGGCGGCGGCCGTGGTCGCCCAGGATGATCGTCGCCGCCAGATGCTCGGCCTCGGCCAGAAGCGGAGGCAGCGATTCGCCAAGGCCCTCGGCCCGGGCGCGCAGGGTGGCGATGTCGGTCATGCGCGGGTCCGCACGGAGAAGGGCGTCATGCGGCCTCCTGCCGCAGGACCTGCGCCGCGGTGCGGTCGATCAGCGCGCCCAGATCCTCGCCCCGCGCCCGCGCCGCGAAGGACAGCGCCATCCGGTGCGTCAGCACCGCGCGCGCCAGGGCGCCGACGTCGGCGACCGAGGGTGCGAGCCGCCCCTCCAGCAGCGCCCGCGCCCGCACCGTCAGCATCAGAGCCTGCGCCGCCCGGGGCCCCGGGCCCCAGGACAATTGCCCCTCGAGCGCCCGGCCCTCGGGCTCTCCCGGGCGGCAGGCGCGCACGAGGTCGAGGATCGCCTCGACCACGCTGTCGCCCACCGGCATGCGGCGGATCACCTTCTGCGCGGCGATCAGGTCCTCGGCCGTCAGCACCTGGTGCACCTGCGCCTCCTCGGCCCCGGTGGTGGCGAGCAGGATGTCGCGTTCGGTGGCGCGGTCGGGGTAGAGCACGTCGACCTGCACGAGGAAGCGGTCAAGCTGCGCCTCGGGCAGGGGGTAGGTGCCTTCCTGTTCGATCGGGTTCTGCGTCGCCAGCACGTGGAACGGCCGCGGCAGCGGGCGGTGCGCGCCGCCGATGGTGACCTCGCGCTCCTGCATCGCCTGGAGGAGGGCGGACTGCGTGCGCGGGCTGGCGCGGTTGATCTCGTCGGCCATCAGCAGCTGGCAGAAGATCGGGCCCTGCAGGAAGCGGAAGCTGCGGGTGCCGTCGGCGGCGGTTTCCAGCACCTCGGAGCCCAGGATGTCGGCGGGCATCAGGTCTGGGGTGAACTGGATGCGGCTGCCCTGCAGGCCCAGCACGGTGGACAGCGTATCCACGAGCCGCGTCTTGCCGAGGCCCGGCAGGCCCACAAGCAGCGCATGGCCGCCGCAGAGGATCGAGGCCAGCACCAGGTCGACGACCTGCCCCTGGCCGATGAAGCGGCGGTTGATCGACGCCTTGACCTCGCCCAGCCGGTCGCCCAGCCGCTCGATCTCGGCCACCAGCGCCTCGGTCTCGTGGGGGGTCGGGGTCATGGGGTCCTCCGGGGGCTGGCGTGCGTGTCCGTCCGGGACGTATCGTGACTTGCGCGAAGGGCAAACGGAAGGGCGGGACAAGTGATCGTGAAACCGACCGCCGAGGGTGTGATGAAATCCGCCGCGGCTGCCAAGGGCAAGGGGCCGGCGCCGGTGCATCTGTGGAACCCGCCGTTCTGCGGCGACCTCGACTTGGTGATCCGGCGCGACGGGCGCTGGGATTACCTGGGCACGCCGATCGGGCGCGAAGCGCTGGTGAAGCTGTTCGCCAACATCCTCAAGCGCGAGGGCGATGCCTATTTCCTGGTCACGCCGGTCGAGAAGGTGGGCATCCGGGTGGAGGATGCGCCCTTCGTCGCGGTGGACTTCCGGCAGGAGGCGGGGCGGCTGGTCTTCGTGACCAGCCTGGGCGACGAGACCGCCGCGGGCCCCGACCGCCCGATCCGCGTGGAGATGCGGGCAGGGGAACCCGCGCCCTACGTGCTGGTGCGCCCAGGGCTCTGGGCACGGATCGACCGCAAGTCCTTCTACCGGCTGGTGGATCTGGGGGAGGTCGAAGGGGAGTGGTTCGGCCTCCGGTCGGGCGGCGCGTTCTTTCCGGTGATCCCGGCGGCCGAACTGCCGTGAGGGTTGCGTGAGGATCGCGGCCAACCTGACCTGGCTGTTCGGCGAGCTGCCGATGCTCGACCGCCCCGCGGCGGCGCGGGCGGCGGGGTTTGCGGGGGTGGAGGTGCTGTTTCCCTACGACCATCCGCCAGCGGCCTGGGCAGGGGCGCTGGACGGCCTGCCGGTGGCGCTGATCAACACGCCCGCGGGCGACGGCGCAGCGGACGACTGGGCGGCAGGCGCGCGCGGCCTTGCCGCGGTGCCGGGCGCCGAGGCGCGGTTCCGCGACGCGTTCGCCCGCGCGCGGGACTGGGCGGCGGCGATGGGTGCCGCGCGCATCCATGTGATGGCGGGCAATGCCGCGGGGGCCGAGGCCGCGGCGGTGTTCCGCCGCAACCTGGCCTGGGCCGCGGGCTTGGGGGTGCCGCTGGTCATCGAGCCGCTGAACCCCGGCGACATGCCGGGGTATCACCTCTGCGGCTTCGCGCAGGCGATGGCGGTGCTGGCCGACCTCGGCGGGGCGGATGTGGCGGTGCAGGTCGACACCCGGCACGCGGCACGGCTGGGCGGTCTGTCCGCGGTCTGGGCCCTGTGCGCGGGACGGGTGGGCCATGTGCAGGTGGCGGGCGAACCCGACCGGGGCGAGCCCGGGGCTGCGGAGCTGGACTGGCTGGCGGGCAGCGGCTGGGACGGCTGGGTGGGGGCGGAGTACCGCCCGCGCGCGGGGACGGTTGCGGGTCTGGGCTGGCTGCGGCAAATTCCTTGAAGAAAGGAATTTGCACATTCCCCGGGGCGGGGAATGTGCGCCTTCGCTCTGCGCCTTGCGGCCCGGCCTGCGGCGCAGGTAGTCTGGCCGCAGCGCCGCATGCGACGGAGACGCCAGATGCCCCTCGAGGCCCCCGAGACCCAGACCGTGACCACATGGAAGGTCGCCTGCGACGGCGGCGAGGGCGCGCTTGGCCATCCGCGGGTCTGGCTGACCATCCCGGAGGACACCGGCTGGGTCGAGTGCGGCTATTGCGACAAGCGGTTCGTCATCGACCGGGCGCATGCGGGGGATGACCACTGAGGGGGCTTCGCCTGTGACGACCCGCCGGGGCTCTGCCCGCCGCCCGTCGGTCCTCGGACCGATGGCGGATACGACAGGCGGCCCCGGGGTATTTCGGCAAAGATGAAGCGGATGGGTGCCATGGCGTTCGGAAAGGGCTGTCACCTGCACCTGATCGACGGGTCGGCCTATATCTTCCGGGCCTATCACGCGATGCCGCCCCTGACGCGCAAGTCGGACGGCTTGCCGGTGGGCGCCGTGTCCGGCTTTTGCAACCTTCTGTGGTCGGAGATTTCCAAGGAGCGGGGGCGCGAGGCCGCGACGCATGTCGCGGTGGTCTTCGACCATTCCTCGAAGACCTTCCGCAACGCGATCTATCCGCCTTACAAGGCGCACCGGCCCGAGCCGCCCGAGGACCTGCGGCCGCAGTTCCCGCTGACGCGCGCGGCGACGCGGGCCTTCAACGTGGCCTGCCTGGAGATCGAGGGGTTCGAGGCCGACGACATCATCGCCACGCTGGCCCGCCAGGCGGCGGAGGCGGGCGGCCAGTGCACCATCGTCTCGTCCGACAAGGACCTGATGCAGCTGATCCGGCCCGGCGTGCGGATGCGCGATCCGATGAAGGACCGGATGGTGGGGCCCGACGAGGTGGCGGAGAAGTTCGGCGTCCTGCCCGGCCGGGTGGTGGACGTGCAGGCGCTTGCGGGCGATTCGACCGACAACGTGCCGGGCGCGCCGGGGATCGGGCTGAAGACGGCGGCCCTGCTGATCCAGGAATACGGCGACCTCGACACGCTCTTGGCGCGCGCGGGCGAGATCCGGCAGGAGAAGCGGCGGCAGTCGCTGCTGGAGAATGCGGACCTGATCCGCATCTCGCGCCGTCTGGTGACGCTGGATGACCGCGTGGCGCTGCCGGTGGGGCTGGATGACCTGGCGGTCAGGGTGCCGGATCCGGGGCCGCTGTTCGCCTTCCTTGGCGAGATGGAGTTCGGCTCGATCAGCCGCCGGGTGGCCGAGCGGCTGAAGGTCGAGCGGCCCGTCGCGGCCCCCGCGCCGGAGGCCGCGCCTGCGGCGGCGGTGGCCGCGGTGCCCTTCGACCATGCCGCCTACCGCACCGTGGCGGACATGGGCGCGCTGGAGGCGGTGATCGCGCAGGCCCGCGACCGCGGCCATGTCGCGGTGGACACCGAGACCACCAGCCTGGACGAGATGCGGGCCGACTTGGTGGGCATCTCGCTCTGCGTCGATCCGGGGGCGGCGGTCTATGTCCCGGTCGGGCACCGGGCCGGCGCGGGCGACCTGTTCGGCGGGGCCGGGCTGGCCGAGGGGCAGTTGCCCCTGGCCGAGGTGCTGGCGGCGCTGAAGCCGCTGCTCGAGGACCCCGCGGTCCTGAAGATCGGGCAGAACATCAAGTACGACTGGAAGATCCTCGCGCGCCACGGCATCGAGATCGCGCCGCATGACGACACGATGCTGATGTCCTATGCGCTGTCTGCCGGGCTGACCACGCATGGCATGGACGTGCTGTCCGAGGCCGTGCTGGGCCATGTGCCGATCCCGATCAAGACGCTGCTGGGGTCGGGCAAGGCGGCTGTCACCTTCGACCGGGTGCCGATCCCCGAGGCCACGCGCTATGCCGCCGAGGATGCCGACGTCACGCTGCGCCTGTGGCAGGCGCTGAAGCCGCGCCTGCCGGGGGCGCGGGTGACCACGGTCTACGAGACGCTGGAACGCCCGCTGGTCCCGGTGCTGGCGCGGATGGAGATGGCGGGGATCGAGGTCGACCGCGCCACGCTGTCGCGCATGTCGGGCGCCTTCGCGCAGTCGATGCTGGGTCTGGAGGCGGAAATCCAGGCGCTGGCGGGGCGGCCGTTCAACGTCGGGAGCCCCAAGCAGCTGGGCGAGATCCTGTTCGACGAGATGGGCGTGCAGGGCGGCGAGCGCGGCAAGACCGGGGCCTATGCCACCGGCGCCGAGGTGCTGGAGGACATCACCACGCTGGAAGGCCATCCGCAGGCCGCGACGCTCGCCGCCCGCGTGCTGGACTGGCGGCAATTGTCCAAGCTCAAGTCGACCTACACGGACGCGCTGCAGGAGGCGATCAATCCCGGGACGGGGCGGGTGCATACGTCCTATTCCATCGCGGGGGCGAACACCGGGCGGCTGGCCTCGACCGACCCCAACCTGCAGAACATCCCTGTGCGCACCGAGGAAGGCCGCCGCATCCGAGAGGCTTTCGTGGCGCCCAAGGGGCGGGTGCTGGTGTCGCTCGACTATTCCCAGATCGAGCTGCGCATCCTCGCGCACATGGCCGACATCCCCGCCCTGCGCCACGCCTTCGAGGACGGGATCGACATCCATGCGATGACGGCCTCGGAGATGTTCGGCGTGCCCCTGGCCGAGATGACGCCCGACGTGCGGCGGCGGGCCAAGGCGATCAACTTCGGGGTGATCTACGGGATTTCGGGCTTCGGCCTCGCCCGCAACCTGCGCATCCCGCGCGCCGAGGCGCAGGCCTTCATCGACCGTTACTTCGAGCGTTTTCCGGGTATCCGCGCCTACATGGACGCGACGGTGAAGTTCGCGCAAGGCAACGGCTTCGTGCAGACGCTGTTCGGGCGCCGGATCCACACGCCCGAGATCAATGCGCGCGGCCCCGGCGCAGGCTTTGCCCGCCGCGCGGCGATCAACGCGCCGATCCAGGGCACCGCGGCGGACGTGATCCGGCGGGCGATGGTGCGGATGCCCGCGGCGATTGCGGGGCTGGATGCGCGAATGCTGCTGCAGGTGCATGACGAATTGCTGTTCGAGGTGGCGGACGGCGATGCCGACCGGCTGACCGCAGTCGCGCGGGCGGTGATGGAGGGGGCCGCGCACCCGGCGGTCGACCTGGCCGTGCCGCTGGTGGTGGAGGCGGGCCGCGGGGCGAACTGGGCCGAGGCCCATTGAGCGAGGGGAACCCGATGCGGATGACGGCACCTGCCGTCGCGGCGCGCGCGTCGGACGGCATCGCCCCGGTCGACGGCGATCCGATCGTCGGCCGGCCAGGCGCGCCCGGCCCGCCCGCCCCGCCCGCCCCACCCCGCCCGTCCAGGGCCGCCCGCCCCGCCCCGCCCGTCCGCCGGTTGCGCAAAGCCGGACCACCGGCAGGGACACGGCCGGGACACGCGGCCACAGGCCGCGGCCGACAATCCTGCGATGCAGGATCCGCGAGGTCGAACGGTCGCCCGCGCCAGCCCGGCGGGCCGTCCCGGCGGCCCGTCACCGACGGAAGACCTGCAAGCCGCAGCCGGCCCTCCGCATTTCAGTGACCTTGACGCACCGCCGAAACCTGGCGCGCGATTTGGCCGATGTGGCGGCTGTCCGTTCCGCAGCAGCCGCCCCAGACATTTGCATGCGTGAATCTGCGCGCAAGTTCTGCCATCTGACCCCCCAACTCATCGGGATCGCCGTCTTCGAGGTGGCCGAGCCTGCAGAGATCGAGCGTCTCGGCCGCGACCGCATTCGGCATGAAGCCGCCTAGCCGTGCTGTCCATGCACCCGCGGCAAGTCCGGCTTCGAATTCGGTCGGGTGTGTGCAATTGATCATGAAATATGCGGGGGCTGCATCGGTGGCGGCGTCAACCCGGGTGATCGCCTCCTGCAGGCTTTCCCCGCCTTTCAGCCGCCCTCCCCGCGCCACGAAGAACGAAACCACGACCGGCAATTCTGCCGCCTTTGCCGCACGGCAGAAGCCGATCGCTTCCTCGACACCCGAAAAGGTCATCGCCGTCACCTGATCGACGCCCGCTTTCCTCATCGTCAGGATCTGGTCGGCATGGTAATCCTCTGCCTCGGCAGCGTCAGGGACTCGACCGATGTTATGGGCGTCGCCCTTGGGACCGATCGCACCCGAGACGATCATCGGCGTTTCAGGCGTCCCATATTCCCGGGCAAAGTCGCGATAGAACTCGATCCCTCGGATATTGATCTCTTCCAGACCTTCGCGCGAGAAACCGATCAATGTGCCCCAATCCTTGCTGGCCCGGTAATGCAGCCCCTCGTTGATGACGCCAAAGCCGTTCGCGACCGCGGCTTCGACGATCTTGCGATGATAGTCGCGAAGGCAAGCCGCACCCCTCGGGTCGTTCAGGAGCTCAAAACCGCAGAAGTGCCGGAGTGTGAAACCGTCGACATATTGCATCCACGTCTCGAACCCGTCCGCACTCGTCATCAGCCGCCCGGATTGCTGTGGAAGCATCTTCGATCTCCAATTTCATCGCGCGCGCCAGTGCCGCGCGGCGTGGTGCAGGAGTGCCGACCCTCGGAGAGGTCAGAGCCTGATCGGGCGGCCACGGCGGGCGGCCTGGCGTGGCGAGTGTCGGTCGCGCGGGCGAGCGTTTCAAGCGACATTTGTCTGCTTGCGCCCGCCCATTCGTCGTTGGTCTTCGACATCGGCGCGCCGCCGCGGTTCATGCTGCCGATCCCTTCCCAAGCCATCACTTCAGAGGGATGCCCGGACGGCCCGGAACGTCTGCGAGGAAAACGAGCGGATCGGGCGCCGCTGCCGACAATACTTGCGGGCGGCCAGCAGCCCAAGCGACGAGTTCATGTACGGCGTCAGGGCGCGGGTCAACGCGGGCTTCGGCCTCTGGCAGCTCGCCTGGGGCTCGCGGCAGACGCTGAACGCCGCCAACTATGCCGCCGCCCGGGCCGCGATGATGAACATGAAGAGCGATGGCGGCGCCTTCCTGGGCGTGAAGCCCACGCTCCTGGTCGTGCCCCCGGTGCTGGAAAGCGCCGCCCGCCAGCTCCTCGCCCCGGAATACGGCACCGGCGGGGTGACCAACGAATGGAAGGGCACGGCCGACCTTCTCGTCACCCCCCCCCACCGGCTTCGGGCGTCGCCTGACCCGGAAGGACCCCGCGCCATGCCCGCCCTGACCGCCGACCGCACCACCCGCCGCCGCGAAGGCGACCGCCGCACCGGCCCCCGACTTCGAAGGCTTCGCCGCCAACGTCCGCATCTTCGCCCGTGCGATCCTCATGCGGAACGCCACCGGCCACCTGACCCGCGGCGCGACCGCCCCCCCGACAGGAAGGAACAGCCGCCTGCGGGGTCGGGGTCGCGACCGACGCTTCCGACAACACCGGCGGCGCCGCGGGCGCGAAGACCGTGCTGTGGCGCATCGGCACCTTCGTCTTCAACAACAGCACCGCGGCCGATGCGATCACCATCGCCGACATCGGCCGCGTCTGCTTCATCGTGGACGACAACACGGTGGCAAAGACGGACGGCACCGCCACCTGCCCGGTGTGTCTGGCCCGCGCGGCCATCGTGGAGGACGTGGACGCTTCCGGCGTCCCGTGTCCGCTTCGACGAAGGCCTGGCCCCCTGGAGTTCTGGCGGCCGCGTGACGCCATGGCCGCCGCAACCGTTCAGGGGACCTGCGACCGGCGCCTGCCCGAGACGGGCGGCGCGCCAGAATGGGTGCAGCTCTTCACCCATGGCCTGATGAAGGCCCGTGACGGGCGCCGCTTCGTCCTGCGCGACCCCGCGGCCGTCATCGCGGCCTTCCGCGAGGGCGAGGTTGACCTTCCGATCGACCATGAACACCAGGCGGACCGCAAGGACGCGGCCCGCACCTGCCCGGTGCCTGCCGCAGGCTGGATCAAGGACCTGAAATCCGACCGCGGCGCGCTCTGGGGCCGGGTGGAATGGACGGCCGCCGCCCGTTCCCTGATCGAGGCCAGGGAATACCGCTTCCTCTCGCCCTCGTTCTTCTTCGACCCCCGGGTCTTCTTCAAGGATGGGACCGGCGATGTGACCCGCCTCGCCGCGCTCCTGGACCTGCCCGCCCGCGGCGACCGACGACGGTCTCCTGGACGCTGTGGAGGCCCTGCGGGGCGCCACCGCCGCCAAGGCCGACCCCGATCCGCGCCAGGTCGTGCCTGCGACGGCCGTGCAGGCGTGGCTCACGCGCGCAGGCCGACGAGCGGGCGGCGCAGGCGACCGTCGCGGCCAGGGAGAAGGTGGAGACGGCGATTGCCAGCATGCAGCTCCCGCCCGCCCTGCGGTCCTGGGCGCTGGCCCGTCTCGCGACACCGATCCCGAAAGCTTCGACACCTTCCTCGCAAAGACCGGCCCGGCCATGGCGAAGGCCATGGGCGTGTCCCACACCGCCAGGCCTTACCCGGCCGGGGGCTTCGCGGCGCCGGTCAGCGACGAGGCGGCGGCGATCTGCGCGCCTGATACATGACGCTGGAAACCATCGCCCTGATGGGGGATGATCCCGTCATCAGCATGCCAGCAGTGGCATCCTGATCAAGCAGGCCCGCGCCGAGGCTCATGGTGACGATCAGCGCCAGCTCCACCGCTCAGCGGGACAGCACCCGGAGGCGATGCGCCTGACACGCCTGACACGCCAGGAACGATCCGTCGCCGGGCTTATCCCCGCGGCATCGCCAGGGTGACCAGGCGGCCGCCCTTTTCGTAGCGCACTTCCGAGGTGGTGATGGCGGCCACGCGGCCGCCGTCCACGCGGTCGCCGACCTCGACCCGGACGTAGCGGCCGGTGGCCAGCCGCACCAGCGCATAGCGGCTGGACGCGCTGCCGTAGATGCCGATCAGGTTGATCTTCGACAGGTTTATCGCATTCACAAAGGTTGCCTGCTTGGCGACCGTCGCGCGCGTGGGGATGCGCGGCGCCGCGGCGGGTTCGTCGGTGCCTGTGTCCTCGGCCTGTTCCTCGGGGGAAAGGTCGGGGTTCGACGGGCCGGGGTCGGCCGCGGCGGTGTCTTCGGGCGGCGCCTCTGCCGGCGCCTCTGCCGGGCGCACGGCGGCGGCCACGGCGGCCTCGACGGCGCGCGACAGGTCGGTCGGGCGCGGGGCGGGACGGCGCGACACGGCAATCGCCAGCGGATTGGCCGGGTCGACCGGGGCGGCGGCGCCGGCGGTGACCAGCGAGGCATCGGCGGCCGTCGGTGCGGGCGCCGCGGCCACCGCCACCGAGGCCGGCCGCGCCACCGGGCGCAGGGTCGCGAGCCGCGGAT
>CAZCPY010000064.1:0-17546 GCA_964499865.1 uncultured Rhodobacterales bacterium
AACGCCCCCTCAGCGGAGGTCATGGGCTTCTTCAGCCCATGGCCGACACAAAAGGAATGTGCCGCAGGCACTCAATCTGGTCCAGACGCCGGGGCCAGGTCCACGGCGTGCCGTCCGGGGCGGCTAGAATTGCCTTCGGCTGCGCAGTTTGGCGAAATAGTCGGCGCGGCGGGCCAGTTCGCGTTCGAAGCCGTGGTCGCGGGGGGTGTAGTAGAGGGGGCGCTTCATCCCTTCGGGGAAGTAGTCCTGGCCAGAAAAGCCATCCTGGGCGTCGTGGTCATAGACATAGCCCGCGCCGTAGCCCTGGTCCTTCATCATCCGGGTGGGGGCGTTCAGGAGGTGACTGGGCGGGGACAGGCTGCCGGTCGCGCGCGCGGCTTCGCGCGCGGCCTTGTAGGCGACATAGGCCGCGTTCGACTTGGGCGCGAGCGCGAGGTAGACCACCGCCTGCGCCAGCGCAAGCTCGCCTTCTGGCGAGCCGAGCCGTTCGTAGGTCTGCCAGCTGTCCAGGCAGAGGGCCTGCGCCTGGGGGTCCGCGAGCCCGATGTCCTCGACCGCCATGCGCGTCAGGCGGCGGGCCAGGAAGCGGGGGTCCTCGCCGCCTTCCAGCATGCGGGCGAACCAGTAGAGCGCGGCGTCCGGGTCCGACCCGCGCACGGATTTGTGGAGTGCGGAGATCAGGTTGTAGTGCTGGTCACCCGACTTGTCGTATTTCGCCGCGCGCCGGGTCAGACGGCGGGACAGCTCGTCCGTGTCGAGCGGTGCGGGGACGCCCCAGGCCATCACCTGCTCGACAAGGTTCAGAAGCGCCCGGCCGTCGCCGTCGGCCATGTCCAGCAGCGCCTCGCGCGCGGGCGCCTTCAGCGGCAGGGGCAGGCCGAGCGCCTGTTCCGCCCGCTGCACCAGCCGTTCCAGATCGGCCAGCGTCAGCGGGGCGAGCACGATGACCTGCGCGCGGCTGAGAAGTGCGGCGTTCAGTTCGAAGGACGGGTTTTCCGTGGTGGCGCCGACCAGCAGGATCGTGCCGTCTTCCATGTGCGGCAGGAAGCCGTCCTGCTGTGCCTTGTTGAAGCGGTGGATCTCGTCGACGAACAGCAGCGTGCCGCGTCCCTGCTGGCGCCGCAGCCGCGCCGCATCGAACACCTTGCGCAGGTCCGGCACGCCGGTGAAGATCGCCGAGATCTGCACGAAGGCCAGGTCGGTTTCCTGCGCCAGCAGGCGGGCGATGGTGGTCTTGCCCACGCCCGGGGGGCCCCAGAGCACCAGCGAGGACAGCGCGCGGGCCTTCAGCATCGCCCCCAGCGGGCCGTCCGGGGCAAGCACCCTGGCCTGTCCGATCACCTCGGCCAGCGTCGCGGGGCGCAGACGGTCGGCCAGCGGGCGCGGCGCCTCGGGGGCACCGGCCGGCCCTGCGTGGTCGAAAAGGTCGGGCATGGCGGCCTCGCGGCGTCAGAATTCCAGCTGCACCCAGCGGCCGCGGCGCATGATCTCGACCGTGATCTCGCGGCTGCGGGCGGCGGCGACAACGTCGGCGGGGCTTTCCACGGCGGCGCCGTTCACCCCGATGATCAGGTCGCCGGGGCGCAGGCCGCCGCCGAAGGCGCCGTCGCGGGCGGCGGTGACGACCACGCCGGCCAGGCCGCGCGGCAGGCGCAGGTCGGCGCGCAGCTCGTCGTTGAGCGCGGCCACGTCCAGCCCCTGCAACGGGCCGTCCCCGACCGTCGCGCTGCTGCTGCCGGGGTCGGCGGCGGCGGTCAGGTTGACCGAGGTCTCTGCGGCGAAGCCGTCGCGCATGTAGGCCACCGTCAGCGCGTCGTCGGCCCCGGCGACGGCCAGGCGGAATTCGACCTCCGGCGGGGTGTAGACCGGCAGGCCGTCGATGGCGAGGATCACGTCGCCGGGCGAAATGCCGGCCACCGCAAAGGGGCTGCCGGGATCCAGGTCGGTGACCAGCATGCCCTGCGGACGGTCCATCCCCAGCGCCTCGGCCGTGCGGCCGTCGACCGACTGGCCCGACAGGCCGACCCAGGGCCGGGCGAAGGTTGCCGCACCCGCCTGCGCCTGCGCCATCACCGCCGCCACCAGGTTCGACGGGATGGCGAACCCCACCCCGTCGGACCCGCCGTCGCGGGTCAGGATGGCGGTGTTGATGCCCACGAGCTCTCCCGCCATGTTGATCAGCGCGCCGCCCGAATTGCCCGGGTTGATCGGCGCATCCGTCTGCAGGAAGTAGCCGCGTTCCGAACCTTCGGAGAGCGTGGACCGGCCGAGGCCCGAGATGATGCCCGACGACACCGTCTGCCCCACGCCGAAGGGGTTGCCGATGGCCAGAACCAGCTCGCCCACCTCTGCCCGGTCGCTGTCGGCAAGCGGCAGCACCGGCAGGTCGCGCGCGCCCTGCAGGCGCATCACGGCGAGGTCGCTTTCCTCGTCCTTCAGCACGATCTGCGCCTGATACTCGCGGCGGTCCGACAGCACGACGACGATCTCGTCGGCCTCGCCCACGACGTGGTAGTTCGACACGACCAGCCCGTCGGGCGACAGGATCACGCCAGAGCCCAGCGAATTCTCGGCCTCGGCCGACGGGTTGTCGTCCTGCAGCTGGCGCAGGAGCTGCGACAGCATCGGGTCGTCGGCATAGGGGCTGGCGCCGTTGTCGACGAAGGTCGTGGCGTAGATGTTGACCACCGCAGGCGCAGCCTTGCGCACCAGCGGCGCGAAGCTGAGCTGCATCTGCACGGCGCTTTCTGGCACGACCTGTGCGGCGGCGGGCGCCGCGGCAAGTGCGGCGGCCAGCGCCAGGGCGCGCGGGACGGATCGCGGCAACTCGGCCTCCCCCCAAAGGACACATGGTTTTCGGCGACGCCCCGGACTGTGCCGGTCCCGGGGCATCGCCGCAAGGGGGACGGCGCGCGTCAGTGCAGCGCCGACGTGAAGTCCATCGAGACGACCTGGTTGTCGATCCCGTCGATCTCCATCACCGGCCCCATCGCCGACATCTTCACCCCCACGCGGTCGCACCAGCGCGGCCAGCTTGCGGCCAGCAGCGTCAGGCAATGCGTGGCGCCCAGGTTGCGCGCGGCCTTGCCCAGTTCCTCGATCAGCCGCGCGTGCACGCGGCGCCGTTCGGCCATCGGCACGCTGTGGCTGACAAAGAGGCGCGAGCTTTCCCAGATGTTCTCGGCCACCGGCGCCTCGTCGTGCAGCAGGTTGGCCGGAATCGTATCCAGAAGCCCGCGCTGCGCGTCGCGGATCATGTAGCTGTAGATGCCCACCTTCATCGTGGTCGGGGTCAGCCGGTTGCCCGCCAGCACGCGGCCCAGATCGTCGTGCACGACCACCCACCGGCTGGCGGGGGTGTCGTACTGGTCATACTCCATCCCCATCGCCTCGGGCAGGTTCCACTTGTTGTGGACGATGAAAAGCTCGCGTCTGGCGCGCAAGTAATTGGCGAAAAGTTCGCCATGGTTGTGGAGATTGGCGAAGGAAAGCGTCGTGGTCTGCATGAGAGCCTCCGTGCAGGGTTGGGTTTGCCGTTACCTTGCAGGGGCTGAACGTGTCAGATCAGGCGATAGTCCTTTGCGCGCTGGATGGCCTCGGCGGTGGTCCGGGCCATCAAGCGGATGCGGGCCGAGGTGATCCTGGCCTTGAGCGCGCTTTCCGAAATCCCGAGCTTGGCAGCCGCCGCGGCATGCCGGTCGCCCCCTGCAATGCATCTGAGCGCCTCGACTTGCGCGCGCGTCAGTTCCTCGGGCGGATCCGTCAGGTCGTGCAGGCGCAGGACGATGGATTCGGCGAGGAGGATCTCGTTGTCGGCAAATTCGCGGTCGGCCCGGGCGAAAGAGCCGATGGTGCGGGACTTGATCGGCCCGCAGGCGACGGTGAAGCCGTGGTTCAGGCCGAAGCGGGCGGCTTCCCTGAAGATCCCGAAGGGATCGGGGGGAACGCGCGGGTCGCTCCACCGGATCCAGCCGGTGGTCGAAAAGCCCCAGGCAATCATCGGGTCGCGCAGTGCATAGCCGTTTTCGGTGTAGTGGTCGATCCAGCGCTGGTCATAGGTCTGGAACGTCATCAGCGGGGCGGTAAAGCGGATGTGCAGCCCGACGAAGTATCCGCCCGGCGCGAGCAGCGAAAGCTGGTGCAGGTCCAGCTCGATCCCCTGCTTGATTGTCATGGATTCGTCGCCTGGCAGCATGATTCTGGACACAACTTTAGGCTGCACTTCCTGCGGCATCCAGCAGTTAGCCGCGGATGCCGCCCCCGGCGGCCCGATCTGCCGCCATGACCCTGCGTAAACTGCCACAGACGGCAACGCCCGCCACGTCGGATGACGGGGCGGGCGCGCGGGAATCGCCTGGACCGGGGCCTCAGCCTTCGGCCGCCTCGTCGCGCGCGCGGTCCGAGGCGCCCTTGGCCGAGGTGTCGCGGTCGACGAATTCGATGATCGCCATCGGCGCCATGTCGCCGTAGCGGAAGCCCGCCTTCAGCACGCGCAGGTAGCCCCCGGCGCGGGCCTGCATCCGCGGGCCCAGGACGTCGAACAGCCGCGCGACGTGGCGGTCCTCCTTCAGCTGCGCCGCGGCCATCCGGCGCGCGTGCAGGTCGCCCCGCTTGGCCAGCGTGACGAGCTTCTCGACGATCGGGCGCAGGTCCTTGGCCTTGGGCAGCGTCGTCTTGATCTGCTCGTGCTCGATCAGGCTGCCGGCCATGTTGGCGAACATCGCCTTGCGATGCTCGTGGGTGCGGTTCAGGCGGCGATAGCCGCGGGCGTGACGCATTTCAAACTCCTATGCCGTCTTTTGCTTTGTGTTGCCGCCCGTGCGTTGCGGGCGGCGTCGTTGGGGCGTCATGCCCAGGGTTTTCCCCGGCAGGTCCGGGCATTGTCTCGTGCGGCGAGGCCCCGGCCTTCGCCGGGGTTTCGGCCTAAGGCCTCAAAACTGGTCCTCGAACCGCTTGGCCAGGTCCTCGATGTTCTCCGGCGGCCAGTCCTCGACCTCCATGCCCAGGTGCAGGCCCATGCCCGACAGCACTTCCTTGATCTCGTTCAAGGACTTCCGCCCGAAGTTGGGCGTCCGCAGCATCTCGGCCTCGGTCTTCTGGATCAGGTCGCCGATGTAGACGATGTTGTCGTTCTTGAGGCAGTTGGCCGACCGGACCGACAGCTCCAGCTCGTCCACCTTCTTCAGCAGCAGCGGGTTGAACTCCAGCCCCGCGTCTTCCATCCCCTTCAGGGCCGATTCCGGCTCGTCGAAGTTGACGAAGATCTGCAGCTGGTCCTGCAGGATGCGGGCGGCATAGGCCACCGCATCCTCGGGCTTGAGCGCGCCGTTGGTCTCGATCTTCATCGTCAGCTTGTCGTAGTCCAGCACCTGCCCCTCGCGGGTGGGGGTGACCTCGTAGCTGACCTTCTTGACCGGCGAGAACATGCTGTCGATCGGGATCATCCCGATCGGCGCATCCTCGGGGCGGTTCTTGTCGGCCGAGACATAGCCCTTGCCGGTGGCGACCGTCAGTTCCATGAACACGTCCGCCCCGTCGTCCAGGTGGCAGATCACATGGTCGCGGTTCAGGATCTCGATCCCGTTCGATTCCGAGATGTCACCGGCGGTGACGACGCCCGGGCCCTTGGCGGAAATCGTCAGGCGCTTGGGGCCCTCGACCTCCATCTTCAGGCTGACGCCCTTGAGGTTCAGCACGATGTCGGTCACGTCTTCGCGCACGCCCGCGACGGACGAGAACTCGTGCAGCACGTTGTCGATCTGCACCGAGGTGATCGCCGCACCCTGCAGCGAGGACATCAGCACCCGGCGCAGCGCGTTGCCCAGCGTCAGGCCGAAGCCGCGTTCCAGCGGTTCGGCGATGACGGTGGCGGTGCGCGCGGCATCGGGGCCGGCCTTCACGTTCAGCTGTGCCGGCTTGATGAGTTCGAGCCAGTTCTTGTGGATCATGCCTGTCGCCTCCATTCTCGTCCGCGGGCCATGACCTGAGCCTGCGGACACCCGAGGTGAATCGTAAGACGGGCCGCAGGCGGGGGCCTGCGACCCAGGGTAGGGATCAGACGCGGCGGCGCTTGGGGGGGCGGCAGCCGTTGTGCGCGATGGGGGTCACGTCGCGGATGGACGTGATGTTCAGACCGACAGCGGCCAGCGCGCGCAGCGCCGACTCGCGGCCCGAACCCGGGCCCTGCACCTCGACCTCGATGGTGCGGACGCCGTGTTCCTGCGCCTTGCGGGCGGCATCCTCGGCGGCCATCTGCGCGGCATAGGGCGTCGACTTGCGGCTGCCCTTGAACCCCATCGTCCCGGCCGAAGACCAGGAGATCGCGTTCCCCTGCACGTCCGAGATCAGGATCTTGGTGTTGTTGAACGACGAATTCACATGCGCCACCCCGGCGGCGATGTTCTTGCGTTCCTTCTTCTTGGTACGCGTCGACTTGGCGGTATCGCGAGCCATGATTGCCTGCCCCCCTTATTTCTTCTTGCCGGCAATGGCCTTTGCGGGGCCTTTGCGGGTGCGGGCGTTGGTGTGGGTGCGCTGGCCGCGCACCGGCAGGCCCTTGCGGTGGCGCAGGCCGCGGTAGCAGCCGAGGTCCATCAGCCGCTTGATGTTCATGCTGACTTCGCGGCGCAGGTCGCCTTCGACGGTGTAGTTCGCGTCGATGTGTTCGCGGATGGCCAGGACCTCGGCGTCGGTCAGCTGGTTGACGCGGCGGGCGCGGTCGATGCCGACGGCCTCGCAGATCTGTTCGGCGACGTTCGCGCCGATGCCGTGGATGTATTGCAGCGCGATCGGAACGCGCTTGGCGGTCGGAATGTTGACGCCAGCGATGCGGGCCAAGGTCTCAGTCCTTTCGTTGCGGTTCCGTGGTGCCAGAACCTTTTTTCACAACTGCGCGCCCCCGCGGGGACGTGCGACTCGGGGCCCGAAGGCGCGTGTCAAGCCGATTCCCTTACGGGACGGGGCGACCTAGGGGGTTTTCGTCGGGCCGTCAAGGGCGCGGCAGATGCCCCTCGATCGCGGCGGCGACGGTTTCGGGGTCGGCCATGCCGTCCACCGACCGCAACTGACCCTTGGCGTGGTAATAGCCGATCAGCGGCGAGGTCTTCTTGTAGTATTCCATCAGCCGGGTCTTCAGCGCGTCCGGATTGTCGTCCGCCCGGCGGGTGAAGTCGTGCGCGCCGCAGGCGTCGCAGGTGCCCGCGATTCGGGTCGGGCGGGTCTGGTCGTGGTAGACCTCGCCGCAGCTGGCACAGGTGAAGCGACCGGCGATGCGCGCGACCAGCGCCGCATCGTCGACCTGCATCTCGATCACCGCGTCAAGCTGCATGCCCAGCCGGGCCAGCAGGTCGCCCAGGGCGTCGGCCTGCTTCAGCGTGCGCGGGAAGCCGTCGAAGATGAAGCCGCCGCCCTGCGGACCGGACAGCTTTTCCTCGATCAGCCCGATGACGATGGCGTCGGTGACCAGTTCGCCCCGCGCCATCACCTCGGCCACCTTGCGGCCCATCCCGGTGCCGGACGTCTTGGCCTCGCGCAGCATGTCGCCGGTGGACAGCTGCACCATGCCGCGGCCTTCGACCAGCCGCTTGGCCTGGGTGCCCTTGCCCGCGCCCGGCGGACCCAGAAGGATCAGGTTCGCCATGCGCCGTTACCGCCGCGTCGGCGCCTTGGGCGCCGCCGGAGTGGCGCGCTTGCGGCCGCGCAGCTGCGACTTCTCGATCAGACCTTCGTACTGATGCGCCAGAAGATGCGACTGCACCTGCTGGATCGTGTCCATCGTCACCGAAACCACGATCAGCACCGAGGTCCCGCCGAAAGAGAAGGGGATGGCGAATTCCTTGCGCAGGAATTCCGGCAGCAGGCTGACCGCGACCAGATAGGCCGACCCCAGAACCAGAAGCCGGGTGACGACATATTCCAGATACTCCTCGGTCTTCCTGCCGGGCCGGATGCCGGGGATGAAGCCCGACTGGTTCTTGAGGTTGTCGGCCACGTCCTCGACCTTGAAGGACACGTTCGCGGTGTAGAAATAGGCAAAGAAGACGATCATCGCCGCATAGAACAGCAGATACAGCGGCTGCCCCGGCCCGAGGTAGGCCAGGATCGTCGACATCACCGGGCCCGACCCCTCGGTCCCCGAAAAGGTGGAGATGGTGATCGGCAAGAGCAGCAGCGACGAGGCAAAGATCGCCGGGATCACGCCCGCGGGGTTGACCTTGACCGGCAGGTGCGAGGACGATCCGTCGTAGATCTTCATCCCGACCTGACGGCGCGGATACTGCAGGTGGATCTTGCGCAGCGCGCGTTCCATGAACACGCAGAAGGCGATAACCGCGACCACCAGCACCATCACGCCCACGATGACCGCGGGGCTCAGCGTGCCCGACCGTCCCTGCGCGAAGAACTGCGCCAGTGCCGCCGGAATTTCCGCCACGATGCCGACGAAGATGATCAGCGAGATGCCGTTGCCGATGCCGCGGGACGTGATCTGTTCGCCCAGCCACATCAGGAACATCGTCCCGCCCACCAGGGTGATGACGCAGGACGCGATGAAGAACCATCCCGGCGTGGTGACCAGACCGCCCGCTTCGAGGCTGATGGCGATGCCGTAGGCCTGGAACGTGGCCAGCACCACGGTGCCGTAGCGCGTGTACTGGTTCAGCTTCTTGCGGCCGCTTTCGCCTTCTTTCTTCAGCGCCTCCAGCTTCGGCACCATGGCCGACAGTAGCTGCACGATGATCGAGGCGCTGATGTAGGGCATGATCCCCAGGGCAAAGATGCCCATGCGGCTGATCGCGCCGCCGGTGAACATGTTCAGCATGCCGCCGATGCCGGTCGTCAGGTCGGCCATGAAGTCCCGCAGCGCGGTGCCGTCGATGCCGGGCACGGGGATGAAGGTCCCCAGCCTGTAGACGATCAGAAGCCCGATGGTGAAAAGGATGCGGGCGCGCAGGTCGGTCGCCTTGCCCAGAGCGCTCCAGCTCAGGTTGGCGGCCATCTGTTCGGCGGCGGATGCCATGGGATGCCTTTCCGCAGTGTCATGTGAACGCGCCGCCGGACCTGCGGGGTCGCGGCGGCGCGAAGGGTCGGGAAGGGATGTAAGCCCTGCAAGCAGGGCTCACAAGCTCATTCCGCAGGCGCCTCGGCCCTGGCCGCGACGGTCAGCGTGCCGCCCCTGGCCTCGACCGCCGCGACAGCCGCGGCAGAGGCGCCGGTGACGGTGATCTTCAGGCCCTTGGTCGCGACCTCGCCCTTGGCCAGCACGCGGATGCCGTCGCGCTTGCGGCTGGTCACGCCGGCCGCGACCAGCGCGTCCTCGGTGATCTCGGCCCCGGCGTCCAGCTTGCCCGCGGCGATGAACTTCTCGATCAGGCCGAGGTTCACCACAGCGTATTCCAGCTTGTTGGGCTTGTTGAAGCCGCGCTTGGGCAGGCGGCGGAAAAGCGGCATCTGGCCGCCTTCATAGCCCCCGAGCGCCACGCCGGACCGCGAATGCTGGCCCTTGATGCCGCGCCCGGCGGTCTTGCCCTTGCCCGAACCCGGACCGCGCGCCACGCGCTTCTTCTTCTTGGATGCACCGTCGTTGTCGTGCAGGTCGTGCAGTTTCATGTCGCTTCTCCTCTGGCCGGAAACGCCCCATGAGCGACGAAGGGGGCGAACACGGCATGCGTGACTCGCGGGGGACGCTTCCCGCGACCGGGGGCGGATACACGGGCCCGGCACAGCGCGCAAGGGGATCGGTTGAACGGTCCCGGGCGTCGTGCTATCTTACTTGCGTCTTACCGTGGAGGTCGTGATGGGCGTTACCGTGATGTCGACCAAGGGTCAGGTGGTGGTGCCCAAGGCGGTGCGCGACGCGCTGAACCTCAAGCCAGGGGCGCGGCTGGTGGTCGAGACACGCAACGGGGGCGTCTTCCTGCGGGAGGAGCAGGCAAAGCCGTTTCCGCCCAAAACGCTCGAAGAGGTCTTTGGGTCGGTCAAATATGACGGGCCGCCGTTGACGCTGGAGGACATGGACCGGGCGATTCAGCAGGAGATTGAAGAGCGGTTCCGGCGTGGTCGTTATTGATACGAACGTGCTGGTCCGCCTGCTGGTGCGCGACGACGGCGAACAAGCGGACCGCGCCCATGCCCTCTTCGAAAGGGAAACGGTTCTGGTGACGATGACGGTGCTGTTGGAGACGGAATGGGTCCTCCGCAACGGCTATCGCCTGCGCCGCGAAGCCGTCCTGGCGCACCTGAGGGACGCCTGCGCGTTGGCGAGCACCCGCTTGGAGGCACCCGACAGGGTACTGGTGGCATTGGACCTCGCGGAGGCTGGGTTCGACTTCGCTGACGCCCTGCACTGCGCCGCGACCGCCCCGGACCAGCGCTTTGCGACCTTCGACAAGGCCCTGATCCGGCTTGCCAACCTGACTGACGGGCCCGCAGCGTTCGAGCCGTGAAACGCAAGCGCCCCGGGCAGGACCCGGGGCGCGATTTCATTGCGCAGGGTGCGCTTCAGCGCACCGCGGTCAGCCGCGTTCCTCCACGATCCGCACCAGGTGCGGGATCGCGTTCACCATGCCGCGGACGGACGGCGTGTCCTCGAGCTCGCGGGTGCGGCGGATCTTGCCGAGACCCAGGCCCTGCAGCGTCTGCGCCTGCACCTTGGGACGGCGGGCGGCCGAGGCGTATTGCTCGACCACGATGGTCTTCTTCGCAGCCATGCTCACGCCTCCACCGCTTCGGGTTCAGGCTTGCGCAGGATGTCGCCCACCTTCTTGCCGCGACGCGCCGCGATCATGCGGGGCGACGCCTCGCGGGTCAGGCCGTCGATCGTGGCGCGCACCATGTTGTAGGGGTTCTGCGACCCCAGCGACTTGGCTACCACGTCCTGCAGGCCCAGCATCTCGAACACGGCCCGCATCGGACCGCCCGCGATGATCCCGGTGCCGGCCACGGCGGCGCGCATCACGACCTTGCCCGCGCCGTGGCGGCCTTCGATGTCGTGGTGCAGCGTGCGCCCGTCGCGCAGCGGGATGCGGACCATCGACCGCTTGGCCTGCTCGGTCGCCTTGCGGATCGCCTCGGGCACCTCCTTGGCCTTGCCCTTGCCGAAGCCCACGCGGCCGCGCTGGTCGCCCACCACCACGAGTGCCGCAAAGCCGAAGCGCTTGCCGCCCTTCACGGTCTTTGACACGCGGTTGATCGCGACCAGGCGATCCTGGAACTCGCTTTCCTCGCGGGAATCCCCGCGACGGTCGTCGCGGCGTTCCCGGCGGTTTTCACGTTCTGCCATCTGTCATCCCCTCAGAACTTGAGACCGCCTTCACGGGCGGCATCGGCAAGCGCCTTGACCTTCCCGTGAAAGAGGAAACCGCCACGGTCGAAGTAGCACTCCTCGACCCCCGCCGCCCTGGCGCGTTCGGCGATGGTCGCGCCGACCTTGGCCGAGGCCTCGACATTGTTCTTGCCCACGAACCCCAGCTCCTTTTCGAGCGTGGAGGCGGCAACGACCGTGACCCCGCGGGCATCGTCGATCAGCTGCACGCTGATGTTCTTCGACGACCGGTGGACCGACAGCCGCAGCCGCCCGTGGGCGGTGGACTTGATCTTGTTCCTGACGCGCAGGCGGCGCTTGAGGAACAGCTCTCGCTTTGTGTTCGCCATGATGCGCCCCCTTACTTCTTCTTGCCTTCCTTGCGGAAGATGAACTCGCCCTTGTAGCGGATGCCCTTGCCCTTGTAGGGCTCGGGCCGCTTCCAGTCGCGGATGTTGGCCGCGACCTGGCCGACCAGCTGCTGGTCGATCCCCTCGACGATGATGACATCCTGCTTGGGCGAGGGCGTGGTGATCGTGACACCCCTGGGCACGTCGAAGTTGACGTCGTGGCTGTAGCCCAGGTTCAGCTTCAGCGTGCTGCCGGACACCGAGGCGCGGTAGCCCACGCCCTGTATCTCCAGCTCCTTGCGGAAGCCCTTGGTCACGCCTTCGACCAGGTTGTCGACCATCGACCGCGCCATGCCCCACTGCTGGCGCGCCCGCTTGGACGTGCCGCGGGGGGTGACGGTGACGGTGTCGCCGGCCACGGCCAGCGTCACGTCGTCGGTCGCGGTGAAGCTGCGGGTGCCCTTGGGCCCCTTCACCTCGATCGTCTGGCCCGAGATGGTGGCCGAGACGCCCTTGGCGAGGGGAACGGGTTTCTTGCCGATGCGAGACATGCCACCCTCCTCAGAACACGGTGCAGAGGACTTCGCCGCCAACATTGGCGGCGCGGGCGGCGGCGTCGGACATGACGCCCTTGGGCGTCGAGACGATCGAGACGCCCAGACCGTTGCGCACGGTCGGGATGTCCTGCACGCCCATGTAGACGCGGCGGCCCGGCTTGGACACGCGGTGCAGTTCGCGGATCACCGGCGTGCCTTCGTAGTACTTGAGCGAGATGACAAGCTCGCCCTGGCCGTTGTCGGTGTCCTTGCGCTCGTAGCCGCGGATGTAGCCTTCCGAGACAAGCACATCGAGCACCCAGGCGCGCAGCTTGGAGGCCGGCGTCGCGACGGTGGACTTGCCGCGCAGCTGCGCGTTGCGGATGCGGGTCAGCAGGTCGCCGAGAGGATCGTTGACGGGCATGGTTTCCCCCCTCCCCTTACCAGCTCGACTTTACCATGCCGGGGATCTGGCCGAACGAGGCCAGGTCACGCAGCATGATGCGGCTGAGCTTGAGTTTGCGGTAATAGGCGTGCGGACGCCCGGTAAGCTGGCAGCGGTTGTGCAGCCGCGTCGCCGAAGAGTTGCGCGGCAGTTGCGCAAGCTTCAGCGAGGCCTTGAACCGTTCTTCCACCGGCTTGGTCTTGTCTTCGATGACCGCCTTCAGCCCCGCCCGCCTGGCCGCATACTGCTTGACCAGCTTGGCGCGCTTCACCTCGCGGTTCACCATGGATTTCTTGGCCATGTGTCTGTTCTCCCCGCTCAGGCCGTGAAGGGCATGTTGAAGTGCTTCAACAGCGCCTTGGCTTCGGCGTCCGTCTTGGCGGTGGTGCAGATGATGATGTCCATCCCCAGCACGTCGTCGATCTTGTCGAAGTCGATCTCGGGGAAGACGATCTGTTCCCTGAGCCCCATCGCATAGTTGCCCCGGCCGTCGAAGGCCGTGGGCTTGACGCCGCGGAAGTCGCGGACGCGGGGCAGCGCGATGGTGATCAGGCGGTCGAAGAACTCGTACATCCGGTCGCCGCGCAGCGTGACCTTGCAGCCGAGCGGCATCTTCTCCCGCACGCGGAAGCCCGCGATCGAAGTCTTGGCATAGGTGATCACGGCCTTCTGCCCGGCGATCAGCGTCAGCTGCTCGGCCGCGGTCTTGACCTTCTTGGTGTCCTTGGTCGCCTCGCCGACGCCCATGTTCAGGACGATCTTGTCCAGACGCGGGATCATCATGTCGTTCCGGTAGCCGAATTCGGCCTTCATCGCCGGGCGGATCGTCTCGGCGAACTGCGCCTTGAGGCGCGGCGTGTAGGTGGCGGTGTCGAGCATCAGATCACCTCTCCGGTGGTCTTGGCGTAGCGGACCTTCTTGTCGCCTTCCATGCGGAAGCCGACGCGGGTGGCGTTGCCGTTCTTGTCCACGATGGCCAGGTTCGACAGGTCGATCGGCATCGCCTGCGGCACGCGGCCGCCCTGCGACTGCGCGGACTGCTTGGTGTGGCGGATGGCGATGTTGACGCCGTCGACCACCGCCTTGTTGTCCTTCGGCGCGACGGACGAGATCGTCCCCTTCTTGCCCTTGTCCTTGCCGGTCAGGACGACGACGCTGTCGCCCTTCTTGAGCTTCGCGGCCATCACAGCACCTCCGGCGCGAGCGAGATGATCTTCATGAAATTCTTGGCGCGCAGTTCGCGCACCACCGGCCCGAAGATGCGGGTGCCGACCGGCTCCATCTGCTTGTTGATGATGACGGCGGCATTGCGGTCGAAGCGGATCGAGGTCCCGTCCTCGCGGCGCACTTCCTTGGCGGTGCGCACGACGACGGCCTTGTGGACGTCGCCCTTCTTCACCCGGCCCTTCGGGATCGCTTCCTTGACCGACACCACGATGATGTCGCCGACGGACGCATAGCGGCGGTGCGACCCGCCCAGAACCTTGATGCACTGCACCCGGCGCGCGCCGGAGTTGTCAGCGACATCCAGATTGGTCTGCATCTGGATCATTTAGCGTCTCCCGACCTGCAGGGACCTGCCCTGCGGTTTCGTTTGACCGGCAAGAAGCGTCAGGCGGTTGCCTGGGCCACCACATGCCAGCGTTTGGTCTTCGAGATGGGGGCGCATTCCTCGATGCGGACAGTGTCCCCAACCTTGAACGTGTTCTCCGGGTCGTGGGCCCGGTACTTCTTGGACTTGCGCACCGTCTTCTGCAGCAGCGGGTGCTTGAAGCGGCGCTCGACCAGTACGGTGATCGTCTGCTCGTTCTTGTCCGAGGTGACGACACCCTGAAGAATGCGTTTGGGCATGGCTTTCCCTCAGTTCCCGGCCGCGGTGGCGGCTTTTTCGTTCAGCACGGTCATGATGCGCGCCACTTCGCGGCGCACCTCGCGCATGCGCGCGGTGTTTTCCATCTGACCCGTCGCTTGCCGGAAACGGAGGTTGAACGCCTCCTTCTTCAGCGCTGCCAGCTGGTCACGCAGCTGGTCGGGGGTCTTGCCCCGCAGTTCCTTGGCGTCCATCGCCATCTCTCCTTCTCACCAGAGGGCCCTGAGTGGTCACCCTTGGCCTGGTGGGTCAAAAACGAGCCGACGAGTCCGGGGGTGCCGGAATCGCGGATGCGGTCCGATACAGGAGGCGGGGGGTGGGGGCAAGGGGCAGGTGCGAATTGTCGACTGTCAGTGCCGCAAGGTCCGCAGCCTGCCCAAGAAGGACCCGAAGTTAACCAGCCCTTCCGGCCAGACACCCAAGCTGTCCGCATTTCCCAAGTGCCCTGCCTCACCCATGTCGACTAGCTCCGACCCCCAGGCGCGGGAAAAGACCTCGGCGCGGTCGAAGGCGACATAGGGATCATTTCGACCGCAAAGAACCATCGAGGGGAACGGGAGCGGTTCCAGCACCATGGGCGCAAAGCCGTTGGCCTTGGCATCGGGCCAGATGTCGGCCGGCCCCCGGTCCGACGGGGCGACCATGAACGCTCCCGCGACACGTGACGCGGTCCCCTGCGGCGCCCAGCGCATGATCAGCGACGTCCCCAGGCTGTGAGCGACCAGCACCACCGGGCGGGTGGCGCGGGCGAGGTATTCTTCCAGCCGGGTCGCCCAGGGCGCGAACTTCGGCGCCACCCATTCGTCCTGCACCACCCGGGTCATGGCGGGAAACTGCGCCTGCCAGTGGCTCATCCAATGGTCCGGACCGGCATTGTCGCGGCATGGCAACAACAGGACATCGAAGGCATCCAGAAGGTTCGCCACGATCCCCACTCCGCAGACGGTGCCGCAAGCATTGCGTGCCACGGCCGCAAAAGGAAAGGCCCCCGCCGTTCCCGGCAGGGGCCTCGATCCGTAGGGTGGGGTTTCACCCCACCCCTTACCAGTCCTCGCGCACCACGACCCGCGTGGTGACCGGCAGCTTCATCGCGCCAAGCCGCAGCGCCTCGCGCGCCAGCTCTTCGGTGACGCCGTCGATCTCGAACATGATCCGGCCGGGATGGACCTTGGCGGCCCAGAACTCGACCGAACCCTTGCCCTTGCCCATCCGCACTTCGGTCGGCTTCTTGGTGACCGGCACGTCCGGGAAGATGCGGATCCAGACGCGGCCCTGGCGCTTCATGTGGCGCGTGATCGCGCGGCGGGCCGCTTCGATCTGGCGCGCGGTCACACGCTCGGGCTCGGTGGCCTTCAGGCCAAAGCCGCCGAAGTTCAGCTCGAACCCGCCCTTGGCCTCGCCATGGATGCGGCCCTTGAACTTCTTGCGGAACTTGGTCCGTTTCGGTTGCAACATGGGTCTTCTCCCTTACGCGCGTTCGCGCTCGCGGCGCGGGCCGCGGCCGGACGGACCTTCGGCGGCCTCGGCCTGCCGGCGGTCATGGGCCTGGGGGTCGTGTTCCAGGATTTCGCCTTTGAAAATCCAGACCTTGACCCCGATGATGCCGTAGGGCGTTTCCGCCTCGTCCAGCGCATAGTCGATGTCCGCCCGCAGCGTATGCAGCGGCACGCGGCCTTCGCGGTACCATTCCACCCGCGCGATCTCGGCGCCGCCAAGGCGGCCTGCGACGTTCACGCGGATGCCCAGGGCCCCCATGCGCATCGCGTTCTGCACGGCGCGCTTCATCGCGCGACGGAAGGACACGCGACGCTCCATCTGCTGGGCGATCGACTCGGCCACCAGCTGCGCGTCCAGTTCGGGCTTGCGGACCTCGACGATGTTGAGGTGCAGTTCCGACTTGGTGAAGGCCATCAGCTTCTTGCGCAGCGTCTCGATATCCGCGCCTTTCTTGCCGATGATGACGCCCGGACGGGCGGCATAGATCGTCACGCGGCACTTCTTGTGCGGACGTTCGATGATCACCTTGCTGACCGAAGCCTGCTTGGCCTCTTCATGGATGAAGGCGCGCATGCGCAGGTCTTCAAGAAGCAGGTTGCCGTAGTCCTTCGACTCGGCGAACCAGCGGCTGTCCCAGGTGCGGTTGACCTGAAGACGCATCCCGATGGGGTTGACCTTCTGACCCATTACGCCGTCTCCCCCTTCTGACGCACGATGATGGTCAGTTCGCTGAAAGGTTTCATGATCTTGCCGAACCGGCCGCGTGCCCGCGGACGACCGCGCTTCAGCACCAGGTCCTTGCCGCAATAGGCCTCGGCGACCACCAGCTCGTCGACGTCGAGCCCGTGGTTGTTCTCGGCGTTGGCGACCGCGGACTGCAGGCATTTCAGAACGTCGTCCGAGATGCGCTTTTTCGAGAAGGTCAGGTCGGCCATCGCCTTGTCTACCTTCTTGCCGCGGATCAGGCCGGCGACAAGGTTCAGCTTCTGCGGGCTGACGCGCAGCATCTTGGCCTTGGCCAGCGCCGAGACGTCATCCACGCGGCGCGGGTTCTTTTCCTTGCCCATGGCTTACTTCCTCTTCGCTTTCTTGTCGGCGGCGTGGCCGTAGTAGGTGCGGGTCGGCGAGTATTCCCCGAACTTCTGGCCGATCATCTCCTCGGTCACCGAAACGGGGATGTGCTTCCTGCCGTTGTAGACGGCGAAGGTCAGGCCGACGAACTGCGGCAGGATGGTCGACCGGCGCGACCAGATCTTGATGACTTCCGACCTGCCCGAGCCGCGGGCCTTTTCGGCCTTGGTCAGCAGGTAGCTGTCGACGAAGGGGCCCTTCCAGATAGAACGAGACATGGATCAGCGCCCCTTCTTCGCGTTGCGCGACCGGACGATCAGACGATCCGACGCCTTCTTCTTCCGGGTCTTGTTGCCCTTGGTGCCCTTGCCCCAGGGGGTGACCGGGTGACGGCCGCCCGAGGTGCGGCCTTCGCCGCCGCCGTGCGGGTGGTCGATCGGGTTCATCGCGACGCCGCGCACCGTCGGGCGGATGCCCA
>CAZCPY010000065.1:0-17532 GCA_964499865.1 uncultured Rhodobacterales bacterium
TCCGTGAAGGGGGCGTTCCGCCCCCACCGCTCCCTTCGGTCGCTCCCCCCTGAGGGTATTTCGGCCAAGATGAAGCTGCAGGCGTGCTTCATCTTGGCCGAAATACCCCGGGGGAGTCGCGCAGCGACGGGGGCGGAGCCCCCTTCTTCGCCCGCGCCCCCGGCCGTCCGGACCTCCGGCACCCGTGCCCGCGGCAGCAGGCGGCGGCTGAGCGGCCCCTTCGGGCCCGAAGACGCCGCCACCCCCCCCGCGCACCTGTCGCCCATTGCCTTTCGCCGCCGCTTGCCGCACATCGCGGCGGACCGGCGGGAGGCTCTGGCATGACGCGGATCGACGACACCTTCGCGCGGCTGAAGGCGCAGAACCGCAAGGCGTTCGTGGCCTACATCATGGCCGGCGACCCCGATGCGGCGACCTCCCTGGCGGTGATGCGCGGCCTGCCTGCGGCGGGGGTCGACGTGATAGAACTGGGCCTGCCCTTCACCGACCCGATGGCCGACGGCCCGACCATCCAGCGCGCGGGCCAGCGCGCGCTGGATGGGGGGATGACGGTCGATGCCACGCTGCGGATGGTGCGCGACTTCCGCGCGGGCGATGCCACCACCCCCATCGTGCTGATGGGTTACTACAATCCGATCTACGCCCGCGGCACCGACCGCTTCCTGGCCGAGGCGCGCGCGGCCGGGATCGACGGGCTGATCGTCGTCGACCTGCCGCCTGAAGAGGATGCCGAGCTCTGCCTGCCCGCGCAGGCGGCGGGGCTGAACTTCATCCGGCTGGCCACGCCCACCACCGACGCCGCCCGCCTGCCGCGGGTGCTGCAGAACACCAGCGGCTTCGTCTACTACGTCTCGATCACCGGCATCACCGGTGCCGCCGCCGCCCGGGCCGCCGACGTCGGCCCCGAGGTCGCGCGCATCAAGGCCGCGACCGACCTGCCGGTGGTCGTGGGCTTCGGCATCCGCTCGCCAGAGGCGGCGCGGGCCGTCGCCGCGGTGGCCGACGGCTGCGTCGTGGGCTCGGCCATCGTCGCGATGATCGGCGAGGGGCGGCCGGTAGACGAGACCCTCGGCTTCGTCGCCGGCCTTGCCGCGGGCGCCCACGCAGGCTGAGGACGCACCGCGCCGCCCCGGCGGCCCCGTCCGGCGGTCGCGTCCGGCTGGCCTTCTGCCCGGGTGCCGCGGGCCGGGAGGATCGCCCCCCCGGCATCGACGCCGACCACGACGCGCCGGAAGGGCAGAAGCCGTTCGAGCGGCAGGTCGATCCAAGCGGCCGCGCCACCGAACCGGGCAAGGCCGGGTTTGTCGGGACCTCCGGTTTCGGGCCTGCCGCGGCGCCGGGCCGGAGCAATGCCACCGCGGCGACGACCTTCCGCACCGGCGGCGGCCGAGGCCCGCCTCAGGGCGGCGCGCGCAGGGCGTCCATCACGCGGCGCAACTCCTCCAGCACCGGCAGGACCTGCGCGAAGCGGGCCGCCGGAAAGGCCGCCTCCAGCCGGTCGAGGTCGGGGCCAAGCCCTGCGATGGCCTGCGCGCGGAAGCCGCGGCCCGCATCGGTCAGCCAGACGCATTTCGACCGCCCGTCGCCCGGATTGGGCGCCAGCCGCACCAGGCCGTGGCGTTCCAGCACGGCCAGCGAATGCGTCATCGTCGTCTTCGGCACCTGGAAGGCCCGCGCCAGGTCCAGCGGCGTGCGGCCGTCCTGCACGCGGGTCAGGTGGTTCAGCACCGCGAACTGCCCCACGGCAAAGCCGGGAGGCAGATGCGCCAGCAGCAGCGCGCCGGACAGCTGGTTCAGGATGCCGATCTCGTTGAACAGGCGGAACCAGGTCTGCGCTGCGCCCTGCCTGTCCGCCCGCGGCGTGTCAGCCATGCCTGATCCTTGTCTCCAGCGGCCAGCGCGGGCTGGGACCCACGGTCGGCCCGTAGCCGATGCGCCCCAGCATCTGCACGGTGCCCCCCTCCGGCGCAAGCCGGGCGTGGGCCGCGGCATAGGGCGCCGCCATTTCGGGAAACTCCTGCAGCGCCTGGCTCAGCGGCTGCAAGCCGAGGCCCGCGGCGGTGGCGGCCAGGTTCAGCCGCAGCCAGTCCGCCCCCGCCGCCAGCTGGTCGCGGCGGGTGTTGGCGGGGGTGACCAGCCAGACATGCCCCATCGCCGTTTCCGCATTGGCCAGCACCGCCGCCATGCCCTGCCTGAAGACCATGCTGCCCGGGTCCGCCGCCCGGGCGCGGGTCATCAGGCCCGCCGCGCGCAGCGTCTCGAACAGCGGCCCGGAAAAGTCGATGCCGTCGGGGTTTGCATCGACCTCGCGCGCGCCGATGCGGAACAGGTCCACGCTTTCCCGAAACGTGCGGGGGGTCTCGACCTCGATCCGCAGCGCCGCGGCCGTCAGGGCGCGCAGCGCGGCGATGCTGTCCCGGTCTACCGAGCCGGCATAGGCGGTCTGGCGCACCGCGGCGGCCAGCGGCGCCAGCGCGCCGGCCTCCACCGCGCGGGTGGTGTCGAAGGGCTCCTTCAGCGACCGGCGGTGCGGCACCTGCGCGAACAGCGGGTCGCGCGGGCCGCCCGCATCGGCGGCAAAGCGGGCGATGGCGACGGGGCGCGCGTCCAGCCTCGCCGCATCCTCGCCGTCGGGAAAGGGCGTGATCTCCATCCGCCATCCGTCCTCGGCCGCCGCCATCCGCATCAGTTCCAGAAACGCGCCGAGGCCCACGGTGATCTGGCGGTTGATCGGGTCGGTTTCGGGCAGCATCCGCGCGGGATCGGCGAAAAGCGCGACCTCGCCGTCGCGCGACAGGTCGGCCAGCCAGGGCTGGCGGTTGTGCGGGTTGGGCGCCAGGAGCGCGAAGGACAGGGCCCGGCGGCGTGGCTCGGCCTCGAGCCCCGCCGCGGTCCAGGGCAGGGTGGCGGTGGCCGGGCGGCGCAGCGCGACGGTGGCGCCTGCGGCGGTGGCGGCGGCGACGACGCCCCCGCCGGCAAGGGCGATGAAGGCGCGGCGGGAGAGGGTCATGGCGGGCTCCATATGATGCGACATCGCACTAGATAGTGCGAAATCGCACCATATGCAAGCCCCTTCCCATGTCCGCCTTGAAGCCTTCTGCCGCAAGCGGTAATCCTGCCTGACCAATCCCCCCGCCAGAGGCCCGCCAATGCCCGTCATCACCTGCATCGAGGACCTCAGGCGCCTGCACCGGGCGCGGGTGCCGCGGATGTTCTGGGACTATTGCGAATCGGGCAGCTACACCGAGCAGACGTTCCGCGAGAACACCTCCGACTTCGCCCGCGTCCGCCTGCGCCAGCGCGTGGCGCGCGACCTGTCGGACCGCCGGCTTGACGGCGCCATGCTGGGCCAGCCGGTGGCGATGCCGGTGGCGCTGGCGCCGGTGGGATCGACCGGCATGCAGCACGCCGACGGCGAGATCCTGGCCGCGAAGGCCGCCGCGGCCTTCGGCGTGCCCTTCACGCTGTCCACCATGTCGATCTGTTCGATCGAGGACGTGGCCGCCGCCTCGCCGGTGCCGTTCTGGTTCCAGCTTTACGTCATGCGCGACGAGGATTTCGTCGATGCGATCATCGAACGCGCCCGCGCGGCCAGGTGTTCCGCCCTGGTGCTGACGCTGGACCTGCAGATCCTGGGCCAGCGGCACAAGGACCTGAAGAACGGCCTGTCCTCGCCGCCCAAGCTGACCATCCCCAACCTGATCAACATCGCCATGCACCCGCGCTGGGCGCTGGGGATGCTGGCCACCCCGCGGCGGCAGTTCCGCAACATCGTGGGGCATGTGAAGGGGGTGACGAAACTTGCCGACCTGACCGCCTGGGCCAACGAGCAGTTCGACCCGAAACTCGACTGGGGCAAGGTGGCCCGCATCCGCGACCGCTGGGGCGGCAAGTTCGTGCTGAAGGGCATCCTCGATGCCGACGACGCAAGGATGGCGGCGGACGCGGGGGCCGATGCCGTCATCGTGTCGAACCACGGCGGACGGCAGCTTGACGGCGCGCTGTCCTCGATCCGCATGCTGCCCTCCATCGTCCGCGCCGTGGGCGACCGCACCGAGGTCTGGCTCGACAGCGGCATCCGGTCGGGACAGGACGTGCTGAAGGCGCTGGCGATGGGGGCCCGCGGCACGATGATCGGCCGGGCCTGGGTGCATGGCCTGGGCGCCATGGGGCAAAAGGGCGTGACCGCGGCGCTGGAGGTGATCCGCAAGGAGCTCGACATCACCATGGCGCTCTGCGGCGAACGCCGCGTCGCCGACCTGGGCCGCCACAACCTGCTGGTGCCCGAGGACTTCGAGGGCCGCTGGCAGGCGGACTGACCGGCGCTCAGACGGCGGCAGAGGCCCGCGCCCGCGCCGCCTGCGCCAGCAGCGGCACCGCCAGCAGGAGCGCCGCCGCCAGCACGAAGGCGATGCGCAGGCCGAAGCTGCCCGCCACCAGCCCCAGCATCGGCGGGCCGAAGAAATAGCCGAAGTAGCCGTACAGCGTCGCCCGCGCCACGGCGCGCGCCCGCGCCTGCGGGTGCGCCGCGCGGCCGACCAGGGAAAACGCCGTGGGCGCGATCACCGAAGACCCGATGCCCATGACGATGAACCCGAGGTAGGCCATCGCGGGCGACCCCGCCATCGCCGCCGTCAGCGCGCCCGCCGCCGAAACCGCCGCCCCCGCCGCCATCAGCCGCCCCGGGTCCGTGCGGCCCGCGATGCCTTGCCCCGCCAGCCGGGCCAGACCCATGGTGATCGCCAGCGCCGCAGGCCCCAGCGCACCCTGTTCGGGGCTGCCGCCCAGGGTCTGCTCGATATGCAGCGCCGACCAGTTCTCGGCCGCGTTCTCGGTCAGGAAGGCGATCAGCACGATCCCGCCGCCGATCAGGGGCAACAGCCCGAGGTGCCGCCCCGGCCCCGCGCCGGGGCGCGCCAGCCCCTCGATCCGCCCGTCGCGCTCCCATGTCGCCAGCGCCAGCAGCAGCGCCACCCCGGCCATCGCCGCCATGTAGACCGCAGGCGCGGTGCCCGCCCCGCGCCAGGCCCCGGTGCCGATGGCGCCCGCGGCATAGCCGAAGGAATAGGCGGCGTGGCACAGGTTCATCAGGTGCAGGCCGCGGCGGTCCTCGATCACCGCGACCTTGGCGTTCATCAGCACGTCGGTCAGCCCCGTGGCGGCGCCGCAGCACATCATCGCGAAGGGGAACAGCCACAGCGCCGGCACCTGCCCCGGCAGCGCGAAGGCCAGTGCCATCAGCCCCGCCGCCACCGGCAACGCCACCCGCCCCAGCGCCGCCCCCAGCCGCGGCGCTGCCAGCATCGCCGCCATCGCCGCCAGGGGCGTGGCGAACAGCAGAAGCCCGAAGGCCGCCTCGTCCACCCGCAAGCCCGCCTTGAGGTCGGGGATCGCTGCGGCAAAGCTGCCCCACAGGATGCCCATGGCCGCGAAGGCGCCAAGCGGCGGGCGGGCGGCGGCAAGGGTCGCAAGCATCGGGGGCACCGGCGAAGACAGCGGGCGACAGCTAGGGCAGGCTTCGCGCGGCGTAAACCCCGCGGGCCTTCCCTTCGCGCCGCGACGCGGCTAATCGGCAGGGATGGAAGACGCCGCCATGACCACCAGGACCCTCGCGGGCGTATCGCGCGACCGGCTGTCGGCGACCTTCGCGCGCGAGACGCAGCGCTACCGCGCAAGCCGCCCGCGGTCCGCCGCGGCGCTGGCGGAGGGCGCGGGCGCCTTCCTCGACCGCGTGCCGATGCACTGGATGAAGGACTGGCCGATGCCCTTCCCGCTGGTCGTGGACCGGGCCGAGGATGCGCGGCTGACCGACATCGACGGCTTCGGCATCGACGACTTCTGCCTCGGCGACACGGGGTCGATGTTCGGCCACGCGCCGCCTGCGGTGGCGCGGGCGATCCGGCGGCAGGCGCGGCGGGGCCTGACCACCATGCTGCCCACGCAGGCGACATTCGAGGCCGGGCGCCTGCTGACGCAGGTCTTCGGCGATTTCCGCTGGCAGATCGCCACCACGGCGACCGACGCCAACCGCTTTGCCCTGCGCGTGGCCCGCGCGGTCACGGGGCGGCCGCGGGTTCTGGTGTTCAACGGCTGCTACCACGGCACCGTGGACGACACGATGGTCGCCCGCCGGAACGGCCGCACGGTCCCGCGCGCAGGGCTGGTGGGGCAGGTTCAGGACCTGACCCTGGGTGCGGTAGCCTGCGAGTTCAACGACCTTGCAGGCGTCGCGGCGGCGCTGGCAGAGGGCGATGTCGCGGCGATCCTGACCGAACCTGTGATGACCAATTCCTGCATGGTGCTGCCCGAAGCGGGCTTCCTTCAGGGCCTGCGCGACCTCGCCACGCGCCACGGCGCGCTTCTGATGATCGACGAGACGCATACCCAGTCCTCGGGCCGCGGCGGCTATGCGCGGGTGCACGGGCTTGAGGCGGATATCCTCGTCGTCGGCAAATGCGTGGCGGGGGGGATGCCCGCGGCGGTCTGGGGCCTGGCGCCCGACATTGCCGCACGGTTCAAAGCCCATGACGCCACGCGCGAGGCGGGCCATTCCGGCATGGGCACCACCCTGTCGGCCAACCCGATGCAATCCGCCTGCCTGGCCGCCACGCTGTCCGAGGTCGCCACCGAGGCCGCCTTCGCCCGCATGGACGCAGGCGCCGCCCGCCTTGCCGCGGGCCTGACGCGGGAAATCGTCCGCACGGGCGCGCCCTGGCATGTCGTGCGGGTGGGGGCGCGGGTGGAGTTCATCTGCTGGCCCCGCCCGCTGCGCAACGGCGCCGAGGCGGCCCTGGCCCATGCGCCGGAGGTGGAGCGCGCGGTGCACCTGTCGCTCTTGAACCGCGGGTCGCTGATCGCGCCCTTCCACAACATGATGCTGGTCTCGCCGGTGACGAAAAAGCGCCAGATCGACCGGCTGGTCGCCGCCTTCGGCGAGGTGCTGGAGGACCTTTTCGAACGGGTGCCCGCATGACCTGCCCCTCCGGCGCGACCGTCGCGGAATGCGGGGATTTCCTCGCCGCCAACCCGGATGTCGAGGCGGTGGACCTGGTGCTGTTCGACACCAACGGCATCGGCCGCGGCAAGATCATCCGGCGGCATGAACTCGCGGCCTTCTACACCTCGGGACGGCACCTGCCGATCTCGATCCTGGGCCTCGACATCTGCGGCGAGGATGTGCACGAAACCGGCCTGATCTGGGATCAGGGCGACGGCGACCTGCGCGCCTGGCCGGTGCCGGGCACCCTGCGCCGCCTGCACGGACCCCCGCCCGCCCGGGCCGAGGTCTTCATGCAGCTGCACCACCTGGACGGCACCCCCTTTCCGCACGACCCGCGCCATGCGCTGGCCCGCCAGATCGCGGCGCTGGGGGCGGAAGGGCTGACGCCCTCGGGCGCCTTCGAGCTTGAATTCTTCCTGCTGGCCAATGACCGGCAGGGCGGCCGCGTGCGGCCCGCGGCGGATGTGCTGGACGGGCGGCCCACGACGCGGACCGAGGTCTATTCGGTGGACCAGCTGCACGGCATGCTGCCCTTGTTCGACGACATCTACCGCGGGGCGGCGCTGGCCGGGCTGAAGGCCGAGACGATGATCTCGGAATACGCCCCCGGCCAGTACGAGCTGACGCTGCACTACCGCCCGGACGCGATGCAGGCCGCCGACGACCTGATGCGGCTGAAGCGCATCGTGCGGGCGCAGGCGCGGGCGCATGGGGTGACGGCCTGCTTCATGGCCAAGCCGATCGCCGACCATGCGGGATCGGGGATGCATTTCCACGTCTCCCTGCAGGACCGCGACGGGCGCAACGTCTTTGCCGAGGCGGTCGAGTGCCAGTGGTCCGACACCATCCGCCACGCGATGGGGGGGATGCTGGCCACGATGGGCGAGGCGATGCTGGTCTTTGCCCCGCACGCCAATTCCTGGCGCCGCTTTGCCTCGCAAAGCTATGCCCCCGTGGCGCCGACCTGGGGCGTCAACAACCGCTCCGTCGCGCTGCGCATCCCGGCGGGCGACCTGCGCGCGCGCCGGATCGAACACCGCCCGGCGGGGGTGGACGCCAACGCCTATCTCGTGGCCACCGCCGTGCTGGCCGGCCTGCGCAAGGGGCTGGCCGAACGTCTGGACCCGGGTCCCGAGACGACGGGCAACGGCTACGAGGGCAGGCTGGCAACGGCGGCCCCGATCCCGCGCGACTGGCGCGCGGCGATCGAGGCGGCGACGGGCTCAGGCTTCCTGAAGGACGCGCTGGGGCCCGACCTGCACCGCACCTTCACCGCGATCAAGGCCGCCGAATATGCCCGGGTGGCGCGCACGGTGTCCGAGGTGGACTTCGACCTCTACCTCCACGCGGTCTGAGAGGCGCCGCTCAACCCGCGAACAGCGCCTTGAGCCGGGCGGCAGAGACCCCCACGTCATGCCGCGCCAAAGCCCGCGCCCGGGCCGCGTCACCCATCGCGGCCAGCCTTTCGGGCGGCGTCGCCGCCAGCCCGCGGATCGCCCCCGCCAGCGCCGCCACATCGCCTGCAGGCACCAGCCAGCCCGTCTCGCCCGGGATCACCAGCTCGGGGATGCCCGCGATCAGCGTGCCGATCACCGGACGGCCCGCGGCCATCGCCTCCATCGCGACCACCGGCAGGCCCTCGGCAAAGGACGGCAGGGCCAGCGCCTGCGCCCCGGCCAGGGCGGCGCGCACGCCCGCCTCGTCCTGCCAGCCCGCGAATGTGACGCGCCCGGCGATGCCCGCCGCCTGCGCCTGCGCCTCCAGCCCCGCCCGCACCGGCCCGTCGCCCACCAGCACCAGCCGCGCGCCGGGCAGGTCGCCCGCGACCTGCGCCAGCGCAGCGATCAGGACCGGAAACCCCTTCTGCTCCGCCAGCCGCCCCACCGCCACCAGATGCGGCCCGCCTTCCGGGACGGGGGCGGTTCGGGCAAATCGGGCAGGCTCGATGCCGCAATGCACGACATGCAGCCGCGGCCAGTCCGTCACCCGCGCCCAGCGGCACAGCTGGCTGCGGCCATAGCTCGACACCGCCACCGTGAAGGCCGCCCGCCCGATCTTCTCCCGCAGGGCCAGCGCCACGGGCGCGTCGAACTCCTCGGGCCCGTGCACCGTCATCGACCAGCGCGGCCCGCCGAGGACATGCGCCAGCATCGCCACGGTGGCCGAGTTGGTGCCGAAATGGGCGTGCAGATGCGTGACGCCAAGCGCCGCGCAGCGCGCCGCCACATGAGCGGCCTCGGCCAGGTAGATCAGGTGCCGGCGCCGCCCGCCGGTGCCCTCGACCCCCCGCCCCCGCCCCGCCCGCCCGCAGGCCTGCACCACGGCCAGCGCCTCTGCCGCCGCCACCGGATTGGCCGCCAGCGCCGCCAGCGCGCCGCGGATGAGCCCTGCCTTGCCGGTCTTCAGGACATGCTCGGTGCGGTCGTCCTCGGCCAGGTCGGCGGGGTCCGCGAGATGCGGCCGGTCCGACCGCATGGCGAAGCGGTGGACGGTCACCCCCAACCGCTCCAGCGCCGCGATCTCGCGGCGGATGAAGCTGTGGCTGGCCCTGGGGTAGGTGTTGACGAGATAGGCGATCTGCACCGGCGCGCGCCCCTCCGGGCCATGGTCCCGCGCATCTGGCACCGCCTGCGGGGTGACCGCAACCTCCTGTCCCGGCGTCTGAAGTTTATTGCGTGCCTTCGGCACAAGCCTTTTGTCTCGCCTCTGGCCCCCGAAGAGGGGGCCAACCGGCTCGGGCGAAGAAGGGGGCTCCGCCCCCGTCGCTGACGCGACTCCCCCGGGGTATTTCGGCCAAGATGAAGCGCCGCCAGCGCTGCCGTTCCATGGATTGCCGCCGCCGGCGGTGATCGGCACCGTGATATTCGGCGCCGGGCCTGCCTGATCGGGATGCCGGTGCGGACGGGCCGGTGGCGGGATCACCGCCCGGAGGCGCGATCGTTCCGGCGTCATGCAGCGGGCCCGCCGGACGGCCCGCCCGTCATTCAGTCCGGGGAGCAGCGCATCAACGAGGCAGGCGATGGCCCTGCCCCCGGGGGCCGACGACGCCGGTGCGGCGCCCTGTCCCGCGGTTCAGGCGCTCGATCGGGCTGGTGCCGTGCAGTTTGGCCCGGTGCCTCCCGGGGACGCTCCTGCGGGCCGGCACGTCGGGTTCGGCGTCGTCGATCAGGGCGGCGAGTTCGGGCTTCCTTGGCCCGACCTGCGGGGGACGGCCCGCCGCCGGGCGCCGGCCACCCCGGCGGTGTCCGGGGGAAGGCGGTGGCGATGAAGGCAGACACGCCACGCCGCCCGCCGGTGTTCACGCCGATGGCGATGATGACGGCGACGGACACGATCCGCCCGCCGGGATCCTTCCCGCGACAGGGCGCGCCGGACGGCGCCGACCTGCGGTGCCGTCAGGCGCGCGGCGCCGGGGCCCTTCTCGGCGAGGTCGCGGAAGTTCACCATGCCGGCGGTCGTGGGTGCGGTCTCCGGTCCGGGCCCCGCCGGTTCCCTCGAAGCGGCGGCGTTCGCCGGCCCGGTGCCGGCAACCGGACCCTGCGGGAACATCGCCGGCGACCACCCCCGGCCAGAACCCGCACCGGGCTCGGGGCAGACATCCGGCAGCTTCATCTTGGCTGAAATACCCTCAGGGGGGAGCGACCGAAGGGAGCGGTGGGGGCGGAACGCCCCCTTCACGGAGGGAAGCGGCTTCTTCAGCCGCTGACCGACACAAAAGGAATGTGCCGAAGGCACGCAATTTGCTTCAGCGACCGGGGGCGCGGGACAGACCGCATCCGGTTGCGGATTGCCCCGCCGGTGGCCTAGGGTCCCGACCGCAGCGAAGGGCGACGGATGGCCGCAACCCGCACGACCGACAGCCTGATCGCCCGCGCGCTCCGCGGCAGCGCGATCACGGGGGGGGCCTATGCGGCCAGCCAGGCGCTGCGGCTGGCGTCGAACCTGATCCTCGCGCGGCTGCTGTTCCCCGAGGCCTTCGGGGTGATGGCGCTGGTCACCGTGGTGCTGGTCGGCCTGACCATGTTCTCTGACATGGGCCTCGGCCCGGCGATTTCGCGGTCGTCGCGGGGCGACGATCCGGCGTTCCTCGACACCGCCTGGACCATCGCGGTGGCGCGCGGCGCGGTCCTGTGGCTGGTGGCCTCGGCGCTGGCCTGGCCGCTGGCGGCGCTGTATGCCGCGCCCGACCTGGCGGTGATGGTGCCCGTGGCGGGGCTGTCGCTGTTGATCGCGGGCTTCAACCCCACGCGCATCGACACCGCCAACCGCCACCTGCTGCTGGGGCGGGTCACCGCGCTGGACCTGTCGGCGCAGGCCATCGGGATCGCCGCCATGGTGCTTCTGGCCTGGGTCACCGCCTCGGTCTGGGCGCTGGTCCTGGGTGCCGTGATCACCGCGACGGCCAAGCTCGCCCTGACCCACGCCTTCCTGCCCGGCCCCGCCAACCGGCTGGCCTGGGACCCCGCGGCGGGCCGCGAGCTGGTGCATTTCGGCAAGTGGATCCTCGCCTCGACCGTCTGCGGCTTCCTGCTGGCGCAGGGCGACCGGCTGATCCTGGGCGCCTACCTGAGCCTGGCCGAGCTCGGCCTCTACAACATCGGCTATTTCCTCGCCTCCTTCCCTTGGCTGCTGGGCGGGGCGGTGACGATGCGGGTGATGATCCCGCTCTACCGCGACGACCCGCCGGGGGCAAAGGCCGCACACGCGCCCCGGGTGCGGCGGCTGCGCATGGCGATGACGGGGGGGCTGGTCGCGGCGCTGGCGGCGCTGGCCTACGGCGGCGACGCGCTGATCGGGATGCTCTACGATCCGCGCTATGCCGCGGCGGGGGCCATCGTCACCATGGTCGCCTGCGTGCAGATGCCGCTGGTGATCGGGATGACCTATGACCAGGCGGCGCTGGCGGCAGGCGCCTCGCGGCAGTTCTTCGCGGTGATCCTGATCCGTGCCGTCGGCCAGACCGGTGCCTTCCTGCTGGGCGCGCAACTGGGCGGCATGGCGGGGGCGCTGGCGGCGCAGGGGCTGGCGGCGGTCGCGCTGCACCCCGCCCTGGTCTGGCTTGCGCGGCGGCACGGGGTGTGGGATGCCCGCCACGACGCGCTGTGGTTCGCGGTGGCGCTGGCGCTGGCCGTCCCGGCGCTTTGGCTGCATGCAGGGCCGATTGCCGCGCTGAGGTAGGATGCAGATCGAACAGACCTCCCTTCCCGGCGTGATGATCCTGACGCCGCGGCGGTTCGGTGACGACCGCGGCTGGTTTGCCGAGACCTGGAACGCGCCCCGCCTGTCTGCCGCCGGGCTGGACCTGGCCTTCGTGCAGGACAACCATTCGATGAGTGCCGCACCCGGCACGCTGCGCGGCCTGCACTGCCAGCGCCCGCCGCGCGCGCAGGACAAGCTGGTGCGCTGCACGGCCGGGGCGATCCGCGACGTGGCGGTGGACGTGCGCCGCGGCTCGCCCACCTACGGCGCCTGGGTGGCGGTGGACCTGACCGCGCAGAACGGGCGGCAGCTTCTGGTGCCGAAGGGGTTCCTGCACGGCTTCGTCACGCTGCAGCCGATGACCGAGGTGCAGTACAAATGCACCGACACCTACGCGCCGGACTGCGACGGTGCGGTCGCCTGGGACGACCCCGACCTTGCCATCGACTGGGGCGTCGCCGATCCCGTCCTGTCTGCCAAGGACCGTGCCGCGCCGCGGCTGGCGGCATGGGACAGCCCCTTTGACTGGAGCGCCACATGAAGGTTTTGGTGACGGGCGGCTGCGGCTTCATCGGCTCGGCGGTCGTGCGCCTGGCGGTGGCGCGGGGGCACGAGGTGGTGAACCTTGACGCCATGACCTATGCCGCCAGCGCCGCCAACGTGGCCGCGGTTGCGGCATCGAACCTCTACAGCTTCGAGGCGGGCGACATCCGCGACCGGGCGCGGATGGACGAAGTGCTGGCCATCCACGCCCCGGACGCGATCCTGCACCTGGCCGCCGAAAGCCACGTGGACCGGTCGATCGACGGGCCGGGCGGCTTCATCTCGACCAACGTGACCGGCACCTCCGTGCTGCTGGACGCCGCCCGCGCGCATTGGGTGGCGCGGGGCCGGCCCGCGGGGTTCCGCTTCCACCACGTCTCGACCGACGAGGTCTTCGGGTCGCTGGGGGCGGAGGGCCTGTTCACCGAGGACAGCCCCTACGACCCGCGCAGCCCCTATTCGGCCTCGAAGGCCGCCAGCGACCATCTGGTGCGCGCCTGGGGGGAAACCTACGGGCTGCCGGTGCTGCTGACCAACTGTTCCAACAATTACGGCCCCTTCCACTTTCCCGAAAAGCTGATCCCGGTCGTCATCCTGAACGCGCTGCGGGGCCACCCGATCCCGGTCTACGGCACGGGCGAGAACGTGCGCGACTGGCTCTATGTCGAGGACCATGCCGCGGCGCTGCTCCTGGTGCTGGACAACGGCGCGCCCGGACGCAGCTACAACATCGGTGGCGGGAACGAGGCGCGCAACATCGACCTCGTCCGCATGATCTGCGCCCTGATGGACGAGATGCACCCCGCGGGCGCCCCGCACGACCGGCTGATCGCCTTTGTCGCCGACCGGCCCGGGCACGATGCGCGCTATGCCATCGACGCCAGCCGCATCCGGGCGGAACTGGGCTGGGTGCCGCAGGTGCCGCTGGCCGAGGGGCTGCGGCGCACGGTGCGCTGGTATCTCGACAACGAGGGCTGGTGGCGCCCCCTGCTGGCCCGTCGCGGGGTGGGCGAGCGGCTGGGCAATCCGGCATGAGGCTTCTGGTCTTCGGCCGGTCGGGGCAGGTCGCGGCGGAACTGGCCCGGCGACTGCCCGCAGGCGTCACGGCGCGCTTTCTGGGGCGGACGGAGGCCGACCTGGCCGACCCCGCCGCCTGCGCCGCGGCGGTGCGCACGGCTGCGGCGGATGCCGTCATCAACGCCGCCGCCTGGACCGCGGTGGACCGGGCCGAGGCCGACGAGGCCGCGGCGATGGTCGTCAACGCCGACAGCCCCGGCGCGATGGCGGTCGCGGCGGCCGCAAGGGGCCTGCCCTTCCTGCACATGTCCACCGACTATGTCTTTCCCGGCACCGGCGCGGCGCCCTGGCGGCCCGGCGACGCGACCGGCCCGCTGAACGCCTACGGCCGCAGCAAGCTGGCGGGCGAGGCGGCGGTGCGGGCGGCGGGGGGGGCGCATCTGATCCTGCGCACGTCCTGGGTGGTTTCGGCCCACGGCGCGAACTTCGTGAAGACGATGCTGCGGCTGGGGCGCGAGCGCCCGCTGCTGCGGATCGTGGATGACCAGACCGGCGGGCCCACGCCCGCCGCCGCGCTGGCCGATGCGCTGGTCGCCGCGGCACGCGCGATGACGGCGGGGGCGGCGGGGGGGACACATCACTTCGCGGGTGCCCCGGACGTGACCTGGGCCGGTTTCGCGCGCGAGATCGTCGCGCGGGCGGGGCTTGCCGCGCAGGTCGAGGGCATCGCGACCGCCGACTTCCCCACCCCCGCCCGGCGCCCGGCCAACTCGCGGCTGGACTGCGGCTCGTTCAGCGCCGCCTTCGGCCTCGCCCGTCCCGACTGGCGGCAGGGGCTGGACGCGATCCTGTCTGACCTGTCCGCGACCTGAAGACCTTGAGCCCTCGGGCTGGTTAATGCCCGCATCGTGGCGAAAATCTGCCGCAATCGGCAGGAAATCTGCACCTCACGGGGCAGCAGGGTAACCTTCGGTTAGGACTATGGACGGAATCATCACCGAGACCGAAGTTCAGCAAGGGGAAGACCGCGCCGTGACCATCTTCGTGGCCATCTTCGGCATCCTGTCGGGTCTGACCGCGGCCAGCCTGGCGCTGGCGACGGGCTGGTCGGTACTCGGCGCGATCGCGCTCTATGTCTTCTGCGGCAGCCTGGCCTCGGCGCTGGCGGCGGCGGCCTATCTCGCCCGGGCCTCGGGCAGGATCGACAGCCTGGCCGACCACGGGCAGGACTGACGCCGATTCCCCGATTGCGCGGGGGCTGGAAACAGTGCCCCGCAACGCCCGTGCCGCGCTGCGGCATCGCCCCGCGCATCCGCGCCGCGCCCGCGGCCTCCCTGCCTCCGAATCATCCCCTGGCCATTCCGGACATGTGCCCGTCGGCGGATTCCCGCTCTGGTTGAACCGCCGGGCGGGGGTGCAAAGCATGGCGGAAAGTCGGCAGAATTTTACGTAAAATGCGGCGAGAAAGCGGCAGCCGGGGGCGGTTGTCTGTCGCCAAGTTCCTTCAAAACCTAGTAAAATGTCATCGGGGGCGCTCTGCGCGAGACGATGTCATGTTTCAAGACTGCCAGGATTCCCGTGCCGCGGCACGGGCACGTCGGCCCTTTTGCGCGGCCGCCATCGCGCTGACCGGGCACGTCGCCCCGGGTCCGCTGACCGGATTGTCCGGAGGCGCGGGACAATGACGATCAACTTCCCCGAGTTCCTGCCCGAGGCCGGGCAGAACCGCTTTGCCGCACTGGGCACCCGTGCCGTGCGGCGCAGGCGGGGCGGCGTATACCGCAACGCGCTCAAGCGCGCCTTCGACGTGGCCGCGGTGCTGATGGCGGCACCGGTGGTGGCGCCCCTGGTGCTGGGCCTGGCGCTGGCCGTGCGCCGCGACGGGGGTGGCGCCTTCTACACCCAGCCGCGCGTGGGCAAGGACGGCATCCCCTTCCGCATCTGGAAGCTGCGCACGATGGTGCCTGACGCCGATGCGCGGCTCAAGGCGCTGCTTGCGAGCAATGCCGCTGCCCGCCGCGAATGGCAGGAGACGCAGAAGCTGCAGGCCGACCCGCGGATCACGCCGCTCGGCCGCCTGCTGCGCCGGTCGTCGCTGGACGAGTTGCCGCAGCTGTGGAACGTGCTGCGCGGCGAGATGAGCCTTGTCGGCCCGCGGCCGATGCTGCCCGAACAGCAGGTGCTGTATCCGGGGCAGGCCTATTACCTGCTGCGTCCGGGCCTGACGGGCCACTGGCAGACGGCGGGGCGGAATGCCACGTCGTTTGCGGCGCGGGCGGATTACGACGACACCTACGAGGCGCGGCTGAGCCTGGGTGAAGACCTGCGCATCCTGCTGCGCACCGTGGGCGTGGTGCTGCGCGGGACAGGCGTCTAGGCGGGCGGTCCTCCCCGCCCCATCCCTCCCCCACAAGGGGGGGAGGCGCCCGCCGCCCCGGGGCAACGCGGTCCGACTGGGAAAACCGTCCTCTGCGGCGCGGCAGGCGCAACGCGGCCGCCGACTTAACCCAGCGCCGCGATCCCCAGCAGCAGCACCGCCGCCGCCACCGCCAGTTGCACCGGCAAGGGCCAGCTGCGCGCCTCGTCCCAGACATCGCGCAGCGTCCAGCGGTTGCCCGCCATGGTGGCCCGCAGATGCGCCGGGCCGCCGCGGGGCGGACGCAGGTCCTGAAGTTCGGGGATCGCGACGATCGGCTGCAGGTCCAGCTGGCGCTGCATCTGTGTCCGGGTACGCACCACCGGGTGCAGCAGGTCGGCGAGGAAGGCCAGCGCCACGCCCGCCATCAGCGCCGCGACCGACCCCAGCATCGCCAGCCGCTTGCGACCGCCGGTTACCGGAAGGTCGGGCGACACGGCGCGTTCCAGGATGGTGAAGCGTTCCGCCTGCTGGCGTTCCTCCAGCCGCTGCGCCGTCTCGGCTTCGGCGATGCGGCGGGTGACGACGTCAAGCTGTCCCTGAAGCTGGCCGAGGTCGCGGTCGAAACCGGCCAGCGTGCGCTCCACCTCGGGCATCTGCGCGAGTTCCGCCGCGAGCGCCGAGCGCCGGGAGTCCAGGGCTTCGCGCTGCGCCGTCAGCGTCTCGATCTGCCGGCCGATCGCTTCGGCCTGCCGGCGCTCGGTCTCGCGCGCCTGGCCGTTGCCCGCCAGCCGGTCGCGTTCGGCGGTCAGGGCCACCAGGTCCTGGTCCAGGCGGCGCAGGTCGCTTTCGATGCCGGTCAGCTCGATCCCCCGCAGGTCGCCGGCGCCGGGCCGGGCGGCGGCGTTGGCCTGCTTGAACGCGGCGATCCGGCCTTCCAGCGCGCGCATCGCCTCGCGCAGCTGCGCCTCCTCCTCGCGGAAGAAGGCCAGCGCCTCGCGGGCGCGGCTGGTCTGGCCGGCGGCGCTGGCATCCACCACGCCCTGCGCGAAGTCGTTGGCGATGCGCGCCGCCTTGTCCGCCGTGTCGGCCTGCGCCGCGATCAGCAGCGCCGACACCGAAGGCGGTGCGCCAAAGCTGGCGGGGGCCGCCGAGTCCACCGTCTGGAACCGCAGCGCCAGGCGCAAGAGGTGCACCTTTTCGTCGTTCGAGATCGGCAGGTCGGTGTAGAGCGAATGGCGGTCGATCACCGCCAGCATCGCCTCGCGCGTGGTCAGGCGCTGCTGGATCGCCTGCAGCCTTTGCGCCGCGTTCGACGGCACCGGCGCGCCGCTGTCGTCGGTGACGGTCGGGCTTTCCACCTGGATGACCGCCGTCGCCTCGTAGGCCACGGGCCGCGACAGCGCCCAAAGGACGG
>CAZCPY010000066.1:0-17521 GCA_964499865.1 uncultured Rhodobacterales bacterium
AGGGAAGCGGCTTCTTCAGCCGCTGACCGACACAAAAGGAATGTGCCGAAGGCACTCATTCTGCTTGAGGCGCCGGGGCCGGGCGGCACGGATACCAGGGGGAAGGGTGGCGGCGTTTTGCCTGTTCCGCCAAGGGCGGCAAGCGCCTGTTGCAGCGCAGAGACCATGCCGGCCGCGGCGATCATGTCGGCGCGGGCCCGGCGCAGGGACGCCGTCTTGGAGGACAGGCCCGACAGAAGCCCGCCGACCTGGAGAATGCCGCCCGAGCGGATGCGGGCGGCGACGGACGTTCTGCCTGATCAGCGGGGCGGTCAGGATTGGACGCCGATTGCCCCGCATGGGGGGGCAAACGTGCATGCCGATACACACGCGCAGAAATCCGCCCGCTGGGCCGCGTCGGGGCGGGGCGTCCAGGTCAGGCGGGTGTGTTTCGACTGCACCTGGGCCCCGGCGGTGACGGCACCCAGCCGGGTGATCTCGAGGATGGCGCGGCCCAGCTCGGGCGGCGGGTCGTCGTCCGGGATCACCAGCCGCCAGACGGCCAGCGCCCCTGCCGCCAGTGCCGCCAGAACAAATCCCCGGGCGGCCCGCTGCCAGCGGCGAAGGCGGCCGGGTCTCCTTGCGACGATGCGGTCGGTCGGGCTGTCGGGCACGGCGTTGCCGCTAGAGCGTCCGCATCGCCGCTGCGACGGCATCGCCCAGGGCGGCGTGCGCCGCCGCGTCAAGATGCACGCCGTCCACCGGCGACACCGCGATCACCGCGCCCGCATCCAGGAACCCCACCCCGCGCGAGGCCGCCAGCGCGCGGTAAAGCGGCGGCAGGGCGCGGCTTTTCGCGGCGGCGCCCCAGAACTCCACGCGGATCGGCCCGACCTCTTCTACCGGCGGCGGGCAGATCAGCAGGACCTTCAGCCCCGGATGCTTTGCCGCCATCTCCATCGACAGGGCATAGTCCAGGAGCCCCGCGATCCCCGCCGCCACGATCTCGGGCGTGGCGGCGAAGCGGGTCTTCACGTCGTTGGTGCCCAGCATCAGGGTCATGTGGGTCAGGGGCCCGTGGCTGTTCATGGCGATGCGCAGGCCGATGCGGCCGTCCATGTGGTCGCCCATCACCACATCGGGAAACTGCGCGGTGCGCCCGGGCAGGCCTTCCTCTGCCAGGTCCCACCCCAGCGCCGCCGCGGCGCGCGCGGGCCAGCGCAGACCCGGCGGAAAGCGGTCGTAGACCCCGCGCAGCGTGATCGGCGGCGTGCCGTGGGTGTTGCTGTCGCCGAAGCACATCAGGTTGGGCATGCTCTCCCCCTTGGCCTTTGCCGCGCGGTTGACCATATAGCGCAGCGATCAGGACGGAAGGGCTATCCCATGTTCGGCTTTGGCGACAGCAAGACCCCGGCGGCCCAGACCGCCAAGGACCCCGCAGGCGACCTCGTCCGCGACGTGACCGAGGCGACCTTCATGAAGGAGGTCGTCGAGGCGTCGCGCGAGGTGCCGGTCATCGTCGATTTCTGGGCCGCCTGGTGCGGGCCCTGCAAGACGCTCGGCCCCTTGCTCGAGGCCGCGGTGAAGGCGGCGGGCGGCCGTGTGCGCATGGCCAAGGTGGATGTCGACAAGAACCAGATGATCGCGGGCCAGCTGCGCATCCAGTCGATCCCCACCGTCTATGCCTTCTGGCAGGGCCAGCCGGTCGACGGCTTCCAGGGCGCCCTGCCGGGGTCGGAGGTGAAGAAGTTCGTCGACAAGATCGCCGCGCTGGCCGGGGATGGCGGCCTTGGCGCCGCGCTCGAGGATGCCGAGGCGATGCTGGCCGAGGGCGCCGCGGTCGATGCCGCCGAGGTCTTCGCCGCCATCCTGCAGCAGGAACCCGAGAATGCCGCCGCCTATGGCGGGCTGGTGCGGTCCTACCTCGCCATGGGCGAGCTCGACCGTGCCGCCGACTTTGCCGCCGCGGCGCCCGCCAGGATCGCCAGGGCCAAGGAGGTCGAGGCCGCGCGCGCGCAGATCGAGCTTGCCCGACAGGCCGCCAAGGCCGGTCCCGCGGCCGAGCTGCGCCGCAGGGTCGATGCCGATCCCGCCGACCACCAGGCGCGCTTCGACCTCGCCACCGCGCTGCATGCCCAAGGGTCGGTCGAGGAGGCGGTGGAAGAACTGCTGGAGCTGTTCCGCCGCGACCGCGAGTGGAACGGCGGGGCGGCCAGGGCGCAGCTCTTCACCATCTTCGACGCGCTCAAGCCGCAGGATCCCATCGTGCTGAAGGGCCGCCGCCGCCTGTCGTCGATGATATTCGTCTGACGGATGTTTGCCGGCGGCTGGGCGCGCGCTAGCTGCGCTGACATGCGTCCGTTCGACCTGCCCGAAACCATCGCGGTGTTTCCGCTGCCCGGCGCGCTTCTGCTGCCCCGCGCCCGCCTGCCGCTGCACATCTTCGAGCCGCGCTACCTGCAGATGCTGGACGACTGCATGAAGACGCCGCACCGGCTGATCGGGATGATCCAGCCCTTCGAGGGCCCGGGGGGCGAGCGGCGGCTGCACGCCATCGGCTGCGCCGGGCGCCTGACCGGGTTTTCCGAAACCGAGGACGGGCGCTACATGATCTCGCTGTCCGGCGTGTCGCGGTTCCGGGTGCGCGAAGAGGTGGTGGGCTTCACGCCCTACCGCCGCTGCAACGTGGACTGGCAGGGCTTTTCCCGCGACCGCGGCCCGCCCGAGGACGACCCGGCCTTCAAGCGGGCGCCGTTTCTGGACCTGCTTGGCCGCTTCTTCGCCGCCCATGCGCTGTCGACCGACTGGTCGGCGCTGAAGGAGGCCGAGACCGAGCTGCTGGTCAATTCGCTGTCGATGCTGTGCCCCTTCGGCCCCGAGGACAGGCAGGCGCTGCTCGAGGCGCCGTCGCTGTCCACGCGCCGCGAAACGCTGGTGACGCTGATCGAGTTCGCGCTGCGGTCCGGGCAGGGTGACGAGGTGATGCAATGACCGACGCCCCTTCCTCGTCCATCCCCGCCTTCGACCGCCGCATGCTCGAGGCGCTGGTCTGCCCGGTCACGCAGGCGATCCTGACCTGGGACGCGGAGCGGTCGGAACTGATCTCGCGCGCGGCGAACCTGGCCTTCCCGGTGCGCGACGGCATCCCGATCATGCTGGTCAGCGAAGCGCGCGAGATCGACTGAGGGCCGGATCGCAGCCGACGAATGCCCTCCGCCCAAGGCGCTTCCCTCCCCGCCCCGTGGGGGAAGGAGAGGGTGGGGGGCGCCCGGCCGGACACGGGGACCCCCCCTCCCCCATCCCCTCCCCCATCCCCTCCCGACGAGGGGGAGGGGAGGCGCCCCGGGGGGCAGGCGTTGCGTCCGCGACGGCCGTCGCTACAGCCGCTCGCCCGCCAGGAGCCGCGGCAGGTCGCCCGCCAGCCCCGCCGCCTGGCGCTGGAAGGCACGGCGCAGCGGGGCGGTGCGGGTGACCACACCCATGCCGATGCCGCGGGCCGCCCGCAGGATCGGGTTGTCGTTGGAAAACAGCCGGTTCACCGCATCCATCCCCAAGGCCATCGCGACCGTGTCGAACCGCCGCCAGGCCTCGTAGCGGCGCAGCACGTCCAGCGCGCCGATATCCTCGCCCCGCCGCGCGGCCTCTGCCAGCACCTCGGCCAGCGCCGCCACGTCGCGGAACCCGAGGTTCAGGCCCTGCCCCGCGATCGGATGCACCCCATGCGCCGCATCCCCCACCAGTGCCAGCCGCGGCGCCACCCAGGCGGTGGCGAGGCTGAGGCCCAGGGGATAGGTGAAGCGCGTGCCCGCCAGCCGCAGGCCGCCCAGGAAGGTGCCGAAGCGCGGTTGCAGGGCGGCGAGGTAGCCCGCGTCGTCCAGAGCCTGGATCCCGGCGGCGCGTGCCGCCGTCTCGGTCCAGACGATCGAACAGCGGTCGCCCGGAAGGGGCAGGATGGCAAGCGGGCCTTCCGGCAGGAAAAGCTGGTGCGCGATGCCCCCGTGCGGGCGGTCATGGTCCACCGCGCAGACCAGCGAGGTCTGCCCGTAGGCGCGCCCCACCCGCGCGATGCCCGCCCGCCGCGCCGTGCCGCTGTCGCGCCCGTCGGCGCCCACGACCAGCGACGCCGCCAGTCTCCGGCCATCGGCGAGCGTCACGGCGCCGGTTTCCTGCGCCGCGACCTCGCCGTGGACGACCGTGACGCCCGCCTCCGCCATGCCCTCGCGCAGGGCGGCGAACAGGAAGCGGTCCTCCAGCATGGCACCCATCGGGCCCTCAGTCAGTTCGGCGCCGTCGAAGTGCAGGAACACCGGTGCCGCGCCGTCGAAGGCCCGGCCGTCGGAGGCCTTGACCTCGCGGATCGGCTGCGCCAGGTCCGCCACGCGCGGCCAGACCTCCAGCGCGGCGAGCAGCCGCTGCGAGGCCAAGGCCAGCGAATAGGCGCGCCCGTCGAACCCGGGCGCCGTGCGTGGCGGGGCGGGGCGGGCGTCCACCACCACCGCCGAGAGGCCCGCCTGCGCCAGCGCCAGCGCCAGGCAGGGCCCGTTCAGCCCGCCGCCCACGATCAGCACATCCGCATCGCGCTCCATGCGCGGGACTATGGCGCGGGCGGGCGGCTTGTCCATGCCCGGACGGTTCCCCTTTTGCCGCACATCCGCTATCCCTCGGGCCAGCAGCCCCCAGCGGATAGGCAGATGTCGAAGACCTGGCTGACCATGACCGCCGCCGACCTGGGCCGCGCCATCGCCGCGGGCCGGATCAACGCGCTGGAACTGACCGAGGCCTATCTGGAGGCCATCGCGGGCCATGCCCATGGCGGCCGCATCTATTCGCGCCTGACCCCGCGGCGGGCGCGGTCGATGGCGATGGCGGCGTCCGACCGCGCCAAGGCCGGGCGGCGGATCGGGCCGCTGGACGGCGTGCCCCTGAGCTGGAAGGACAATTTCGACGCGGAAGGGGCGCCTTGCGAGGCGGGCTCGGCGCTGCTCAGGGGCCGCGTGCCCGTCGAGGATGCCGAGGTGCTGCACACCGCCACCGCGCAGGGGCTGGTCTGTCTGGGCAAGACGCACATGTCGGAACTGGCGTTTTCCGGGCTGGGCCTGAACCCGGTGACGCAGACGCCGCCCTGCTTCAACGACCCCGCGGCGGTGCCGGGCGGGTCGTCCTCGGGCGCCGCCGCCTCGGTCGCCTTCGGCCTCGCGCCCGCCGCCATCGGCAGCGACACCGGCGGGTCGATCCGCATCCCCGCCGCCTGGAACGACCTCGTGGGCTTCAAGCCCGCCCGGGGCCGCCTGTCCGCGCGCGGCATCGTGCCGCTGTGCCCGCGCTTCGACACGCCCGGCCCGATCGCGCGGTCGGTCGAGGACTGCGGGCTGCTGTTCGCGGCCCTGGGCGGCACCCGGGCGCCCGACCTTGCCGGGGCGGCCCTGCGCGGCCAGCGGCTCGCGGTGCTGGAGACGGTCGCGCTGGACGACCTGCGCGCCGCCCCCGCGCACGGGTTCGAGACGGCGCTGGACCGTCTGGCGGCGGCAGGCGCGCGGATCGAGCGCCTGCGCGCGCCCGAGGTGGCCGAGGCGCTGCCGCTGTCGGCCACGCTGTTCACCGCCGAGGCCTGGGGTCTCTGGCGCGACACCATCGAACGCGATCCGGGCCGGATGTTCCCCCGCATCCTGGAACGGTTCCGCTCCGGTGCCGGCGTGTCGGCGGCGGATTACGTCGCGGCCTGGGCACGGCTGGAGGACCTGCGCGCCGCCTGGACGGCGCGGGTCGCGGGCCTTGACGCGGTGGTGCTGCCGACCTCGCCGATCCTGCCGCCGGACGCGGCGCGGCTGCTGGCCGACGAGGGCCATTACGTCGCCGAGAACCTGCTTGCGCTGCGCAACACCCGCATCGCCAACCTGCTGGGCCTGACGGCGATCAGCCTGCCCACCGGCCAGCCCTCCTGCGGGCTGATGCTGATGGCGGGCGCGGGGCAGGAAGAGCGGCTGCTGCGGCTGTCCTCGGCGGTCGAGGCGGCGCTGGCCTGAGGCCCCCTGCGCGGGATCGGAACTGGCCGGCCCTTCCCGGAAGGGCGCTTCCCTCCCCCCTCGTGGGGGAGGGAGAGGGTGGGGGGGTGCCCGGCCGGTCGCAGGGAACCCGCCTCCCCCCGGCCCCTCCCCACAAGGGGGGGCGCCCCGGTCGACCGTCCGCGGCCTACAGCGCGCGGTCGGTGTAGATCGCGGGAAGCGTCTCGGGCGCATAGGCGGCCAGGATGTCATCGGCCTGCGTGCGGCCGCTGGCAAGGCTGTCGTGCAGGGGCGCCAGCCAGCCGGATTCGTCTGCCATCCCGGCCCCCGGCCGCGCGCGCGCCTTCAGCCCGGCTGCCGAGATCGCCACCGCCTCGCGCGCCAGGTCCATCAGCCGCACGCCCCCCGCCTCGCCCGCCAGCGCCGCGACCGAGGCCGCGACGCGCAGGCCTTCGCGCGTCTCGGCATCGAGGCCGCGCACCAGGTCCCAGGCCGCATCCAGCGCCGTCTGGTCGTAGAGCAGCCCGACCCAGAAGGCGGGCAGGGCGATCAGGTGGGCGCGGTTGCCCGCATCGGCACCGCGGGTCTCGATGAACCGCTTCAGCCGCGCCTCGGGGAAGACGGTGGTCAGGTGGTCCGCCCAGTCCGACAGGGTCGGCCTTTCCCCCGGCAGGGCGGGCAAGCGCCCGGCCAGGAAGTCGCGGAACGACTGGCCGCGGGCGTCGATATAGGCGCCGTCGCGGTAGACGAAATACATCGGCACATCCAGCACCCAGTCGGCATAGCGCCGGAACCCCATGCCGGGCTCGAACGCCCAGGGCAGCATGCCGGTGCGGCTGTCGTCGAGCCCCCGCCAGATGCGCGACCGCCAGGACCGGTGGCCGTTCGCCCGTCCCTCGAAGAAGGGCGACGAGGCGAACAGCGCGGTGGCCACGGGTTGCAGCGCCAGCGCCACGCGCAGCTTCTGCACCATGTCGGCCTCGGTCGCGAAGTCGAGGTTCACCTGCACGGTGCAGGTGCGGTACATCATCTGCGTGCCATGGGTGCCGACGCGGCCCATGTAGTCGGTCATCAGCCGGTAGCGGCCCTTGGGCATCACCGGCATGTCCCCGTGGCGCCAGACCGGCGCCGCGCCGACCGACAGGAAGCGGATCCCCAGCGGGTCCGCGACCGACGCGACCTCGGCCAGGTGGCGGTCAAGCTCGGCCGCGGTGTCGTGGATGGTGGCAAGCGGCGCGCCCGACAGCTCGAACTGCCCGCCCGGTTCCAGGCTGACGCTGGCGCCGTCGCGCGACAGGCCGATCAGGTGGTCGCCCTCGCGCACCTCGGCCCAGCCGTAGCGGTCGCGCAGGCCCTCCAGCAGGGTGCGGATCGACCGCGGGCCGTCATGGGGAAGGGGGCGCAGGTCGTCGGTGGTGAAGCCGAACTTCTCGTGCTCGGTGCCGATGCGCCAGGCCTGCGGCGGCTTGCAGCCGGCCGCGAGGTATTCCCAAAGCTGATCCTGCCGCTCGATCGGGCCGCCGCCGGACTGGGGGATGGACATGGGCGGGACGGCTCCGGTCGCGTGTCAGGCGCACAGAGGTGAAGCGGCGCCCGCGGGCTGTCAAGGCCGCGGGCGGAAGTGTCATCCACCCGTCACGCGGGCCCGCGGGGCGCGCGCGCCCAGACCAGCCGCATCGCGCCGGCGGTGGCCGGGGCCGGGCCTGCGGGCGCCTCCAGCGCGGCCAGCAGGGCGCCCGTGTCCATGCCGGGAAGGCTCGCGAAGGCGTCGAACAGGCGCTCTGCCCCGGCGGCATCGACCGGGATCAGCAGCGCCTGCCCGTCCGCCTGCTTCAGCCGCCACAGCCGCCGCCCGCCCATCGCCAGCATCCGCACCTCGATGAGGTCGGGCAGCGCGACATAGCCGCCGAAGGCAGGGCCGAGGTAGCCGATCTGGCCTTCGTCCACCTCGACCATGCCCGGCGCGGCCACCTCGCGCACGAACCTGCGGCGGCGCAGCGCGCCCTGCGCCCAGACCGCCGCCAGCGCCGCCAGCGCCAGCCCGGCGGCCAGCAGCACCGGTCCGCCCTGCACCGCCAGCCACAGGCCGAAGGCCGCCGTCGTCCCCGCCGCGATGACCTCGCGCCAGGGGTGCAGGCGGGTGCGAAGGGTCGTGGGGTCGGTCATCATCGCCAGTCCCCCAGCGTCGCCTGCCACAGGGTGATCGCGGCCAGCGCGGCGGTATCGGCACGCAGGATGCGGGGGCCCAGCGACACGGGCGCCACGCCCGGCAGGGCGCGCAGGCGGGCCTGTTCGGCCTCGGCAAAGCCGCCCTCGGGGCCGATCAGGATCGCCCAGGGCCCGGCCTGCGGGTACGGCGCCCCCCCACCCCATCCCTCCCCCACGAGGGGGGAGGGGATGGGCGAGGGGGGGGCGACCGGGTGCCCCGCAAGGTGCTCGTCGCACCACATCAGCCGCCGCCCCGCGGGCCAGCGGTCAAGCACGCGGTCAAGTGGCGCGAGCTCTTCCACCCCGGGCACGAAGGTGCCGCCGCATTGTTCGGCGGCCTCGACGGCATGCGCCTGCAGGCGGTCCCGCGCGATGCGGTCGGCGTTGGTGAACCGCGTCTGCACCGGCAGGATGCGCGCGACGCCCAGTTCGGTCGCCTTCTCCACGATGAAATCCGTCCGCGCCTTCTTGAGCGGCGCGAACAGCAGCCACAGGTCGGGCGCATCGCGCTGCGGCGCCACCTGCGCCACCGCCTGCAAGGCGCCGCCATGCCGGCCCGCCGCCGTGACCTCGGCCCGCCAGGCGCCCTGGCGGCCGTTGAACACCTCGACCCCGTCGCCGACCGCCAGCCGCATCACGGCAAAAAGGTAGTGCCCCTGCCCGGCCGTCAGACCCACGGGTTGCGACGGGCCGAGCGGCTGATCTACATGGAGGCGGACCTTGGGCGACATGACGGGGCGATCCTATGGGCGGGCCGGAACCGATGCCAGAGGCGACCGCGGCCCCTGCCGTCGCCGACGCGGCCCCCGGCAACTGGGTGGACCGCTACGCCCCCGGCCCCGCGCGCCCCTACCTGCGGCTGAGCCGCGCCGACCGGCCGGTCGGCACCTGGCTGCTGTTCATCCCCTGCCTCTGGGGCCTGAGCCTGGCCGCCGCCGCCAGCCCGGCCGGGTTCCGCCTCTGGGACCTGTGGATCGCCGGCGGCTGCCTGATCGGCGCCTTCCTGATGCGCGGGGCGGGCTGCACCTGGAACGACCTCGCCGACCGCGACTTCGACGCCAGGGTGGCGCGCACGAGGTCGCGCCCGCTGCCCTCCGGTCAGGTCAGCCCAAGGCAGGCGGCGGTCTGGATGGTGGCGCAGGCGGCTTTGGCGGCGCTGATCCTGTTCACCTACAACCGCGCGACCATCGGGCTGGGCATCGCCTCGCTGGTGCTGGTCGCGGCCTATCCCTTTGCCAAGCGCTACACCTGGTGGCCGCAGCTGGTGCTGGGGCTGGTGTTCAACTGGGGCGCGCTGGTGGCGTGGACGGCGCACAGCGGCAGCCTCGGCTGGGGCGCCGTGCTGCTCTGGGCCGCGGGCGTGGCCTGGACGCTGTTCTACGACACGATCTATGCCCATCAGGACAAGGAGGACGACGCCCTGATCGGCGTGAAGTCCACCGCGCGGCTGTTCGGCGATGCGGGCACGCGGCCCTGGATGCGCGGGTTCCTGGTCGCGGCCGTGCTTCTGATGTCGGCCGCGGTGCTGGCGGCGCTGCTTCCCGCCGGGGCCCCTCCCATTGCGCTGGCGCTGGGGCTGGCGGCGGCCTGGGGCCTGGGCTGGCACCTGGCCTGGCAGCTGATCCGGCTGGACACCGCCGACCCCGACACCTGCCTGCGCCTGTTCCGGTCGAATCGCGACGCGGGCCTGATCGCTGCGCTGTTTCTTGCCGGCGCGGCGCTGGTCTGATTGAAGGCGGCGGCGTTCGTGCCTACGAGACCCCGATGACCGCCCTGCCGCCTTCCGCGCCCGCGTTTCCGGACCGCCTCGGCCGCCTGCCGCCCCCGCTCCTTGCGGCGGGGCCTGTGGCGCTGGCGCTGGGTCTGATGCTGGCGGTTGCCACCTGGGGCGCGGGCGCGATCGAGCGGCGCAGCGACCGCGCCGTGACCTCGGCACTGGTCACCGCGGGGCTGGACTGGACCGAGGTTGCCGCCGACGGGCTGGAACTGCGCCTGGCCGGCACCGCGCCCGACGAGGCTGCGCGGCTGCGCGCCGTCAACGTGGCGGGCGGCGTGGTGGAAAGCGGCCGCATCCGCGACGAAATCACCGTCGCCCCCGCCCGCGCCATCGAGGCGCCGCGCTTTTCGGTCGAGATGCTGCGCAACGACGACGGCCTGTCGCTGATCGGGCTGGTGCCCCATGCGGGCGAGGGCAAAGCGGCGCTGACCGCGGCGGCGGCCGAGGTCGCGGGCATCCTGCCCGTCGCCGACATGCTGGAAACCGCCGACTACGCGGCACCCGAGGGCTGGGATGCGGCGCTGGGCTTCGGCATCGCGGCGCTGCGGCTTCTGCCGCGGGCCAAGATCTCGGTTGCCGCCGACCGCGTGGCGATCACCGCGATTTCCGCCAGCGCCGAGGAAAGGCGGCGGCTCGAGGCGGAAATCGCCAAGGTCCGGCCGCCGGGGATCGACCTTTCGCTCGACATCTCGGCGCCGCGGCCCGTGCTGACACCCTTCACGCTGCGCCTGGTCAAGGATGCGGCGGGGGTGCGCTTTGACGCCTGTTCCGCCGACACCGACCGCGCCCGCGCGCGCATCCTGGCCGCCGCGGCGGCCATCGGGGCGCCCGCGACGGCGGTCTGCACCGTGGGCCTGGGCGTGCCGACGCCGCGCTGGGCCGAGGCGACGGTGGCAGGCATCGCCGCCCTGGCCGCCCTGCCCGGCGGCACGGTCAGCTTCTCGGACGCCGATGTCACCCTGACCGCCGCCCCGGGCACCCCGCAGGCCGACTTCGACCGCGCGGCGGGCGAGCTGCGCGCGGCGCTGCCGCCGGTCTTTTCGCTGTCCGCCACGCTGGCACCCTCGGACGCGCCTGCCGCCGCGGGCCCGGCCGAATTCACCGCCGACCTGTCGGCCGAAGGCAGGGTGGAATTGCGCGGCCGCGTCACCGACGACCTGTTGCGCGCCGCCGCCGAAAGCGTCGCCAAGGCGCGCTTCGGGTCGGATGCGGTCTACAACGCCACGCGGGTGGACAGCGACCTGCCGCAGGGCTGGCCGGTGCGTGTGCTGGCCGGGCTCGATGCGCTGGCGCAGCTGGACGACGGCCGTCTGGTGGTGCGGGCCGATACGGTCGAGGTTTCGGGCAACACCGGGTCGCGCGATGCCAGCGCGCGCATCGCGCAGATCCTGTCGGCGAGGCTGGGGCCGGGGCAGACCTACGTCGTCGACGCGCGCTACCAGGAGGCGCTGGACCCCGACCGCGCCCTGCCCACGCCCGCGGAATGCGCGGGCGACCTGAACGCGGTGCTGGCGGCGCGCAAGATCACCTTCGCCCCGGGGTCGGCCGAAATCGACAGCGCCGCACGCGTCGTGATCGACGCGCTGGCCGATGTGCTGCAAGGCTGCCCGCCGCTGGAGATGGAAATCGCCGGCCACACCGATTCGCAGGGGTCGGAGGGCGGCAACCAGTCGCTCAGCCAGGCCCGGGCCGAGGCGGTGCTGATCGCGCTGCAGGGCCGCCGCCTGCCGGTCGAGGGCTTCGTCGCCCGCGGCTACGGCGAAACCCAGCCGATCGCCGACAACGGCACCGAGCAGGGCCGCGAGGCCAACCGCCGCATCGCCTTCATCCTGACCGGCGCCTCGGCCGCCGCGGCAGGGGATGACCCGGTGGCCGAAGGCGACCCCGCTGCGGGGGCCCCCGCCGAAGACTCGTCCGCCGAGGACGTGCCCGCAGCAGGCGCTGCGGCGGCCGGTGCCGGCCCTTTCCTCTGGACGCCCGCCGAAGACACCACCCCGCGGCCCCGCCGCCGTGGCAGCGACGCACCCTGATGCCCGGGGCCAAGGGACAGCCATGAACCGCACCGAATTCATCATCACCGCAACCGTGATCCTGTTCGCGGCCTATCTCATGGGCTGGTTCACGCACTGGTTCCTCAGCCGCGTGGCCCGCGTGCAGGGCGGCGACATGGGCGAGATCGACCGCCTGGCGCAGCAATTGCACGACGCCGAGGAAACCCGCGACCAGGCGCTGCTCTACCTCGAAAGCCGCGAGGCGGAACTGGCCGACGCGCTGGCCCAGACCGAGGCCGAACTGCGCGCCGCGATGGAAGGCCTGCGCACGGCACGGCACGAGGCGGAAGAGATGCGCAGCTACATCGAGAAGATCCACGCCGCGTCATGAAGCAGATCGCGTGCCTTCGGCACATTCCTTTCCTGTCGGTCAGCGGCTGAAGAAGCCGCTTCCCTCCGTGAAGGGGGCGTTCCGCCCCCACCGCTCCCTTCGGTCGCTCCCCCCTGAGGATATTTGCGATCGGAAGATGAACCCGCCGGTCCCATCTTCCGATCGCAAATATCCCGGGGGAGGAGCGTCAGCTCCGGGGGCGGAGCCCCCCCTTCGCCCGAGCCGGAGGGGCCTTCTTCAGGCCCCGTGAGGCGAGACGAAAGGAATGTGCCGAAGGCACGCGTCAGGCTTCGGACGCCGGGGCGGGGTGCGGTCTCCGCGGTCCCTTTCCCTCGGGCCCCACCTGCCCTAGCCTGCGGGTGAGGGCGCCATGACCGACTTGACCGATGACCACCTGCGCGCCGAAACCGGCACGCCTGCCGCCCCCGCGCCGATTCCGGCGCAGGCCAGGTTCGTCACCGGCAGCCTGTTCCGCCACATCGCGGTGATGTCGCTGACCGCTTCGGTCGGGCTGATGGCGGTGTTTTCGGTCGACTTCGTGTCGATGATCTACATCGCCTGGCTGGGCAATGCCGAGCTGGCCGCCGCCGTGGGCTATGCGGGGGCGATCCTGTTCTTCACCACCTCGGTCGGCATCGGCATGTCGATTGCCGCGGGCGCGCTGGTCGCCCGCGCCCTGGGGCAGGGCGACGCGGCCCTGGCGCGGCGGCGGGCGACGACGGCGCTGGTGCACGGCTTGGCCGTCGGCTGCGGCTTTGCGCTGGCGGTCTGGCTGGCGCTGGGGCCGCTGGTGCGGCTTCTCGGTGCGGCGGGCGAGACCGAGCGTCTGACCGTCCATTACCTGGCCATCGTCGTCCCCTCGCTGCCCTTCCTGATGGTCGGCATGCTGGGGGGCGCGATCCTGCGGGCGCATGGCGATGCGCGGCGCGCGATGATGGCGACGATCTGGGGGGGGCTGGCCAATGCCGTGCTCGACCCGATCCTGATCTTCGGCCTGGGGCTGGACCTGACCGGCGCCGCCATCGCCTCGTTCGTGGCGCGCGTGGTGATCGGGGTCACCGCGCTGTTGCCGATCCTGCGCCATTACGGCGGGTTCGACCGCCCGGCGGCGGCCGAGGTCGTCGCCGACCTGCGCCCGGTGATGGCCATCGCCGTGCCGGCGATCCTGACGCAGGTCGCAACCCCCATCGGGCAGGCCTATGTCACCCGCGCCATGGCCGCCTTCGGCGAGGCGGCGGTGGCGGGCATGGCGATCACGGGCCGGATGACGCCGGTCGCCTTCGGGGTGATCTTCGCGCTGTCGGGCGCCATCGGGCCGATCATCGGCCAGAACTACGGCGCCGGTCGCATGGACCGGGTGCGCGAGGCCTTCCGCGAGGGGCTGAAGTTCACGGCGCTGGTCGTGCTGGGCGTCTCGGCCATCCTGTTCCTGCTGCGCGGGCCGATTGCCGACCTTTTCCGGGCCACCGGCACCACGCGCGAGATCGTGTTCCTGTTCTGCGGGCCGCTGAGCCTGCTGTTCTTCTTCAACGGCGCGCTGTTCGTCGCCAATGCCGCCTGCAACAACCTCGGGCGGCCCTTCCAGTCGACGCTGGTCAACTGGGGGCGGCACACGCTTGGCACGGTGCCCTTCGTCATCGCCTTCGGCGCCTGGTTCGGGGCGGCGGGGGTGCTTGTCGGGCAAGGGGTGGGCGGCATCCTCTTTGCCGCCGTCGCCGTCTGGCAGGCCGAACGCGCCATCGCCGCCGCCCGTCCCCCCTTGCGGCCCGACCCGTCCCTGGGCTAAGCCTTCCGGCGTCCGCACGGGAGAATCCGCGTCGAAAGCCGCGGTGCCGAAGGAGCAACCGCCCCGGTAAACTCTCAGGCGCAAGGGACCGCGCGGACAGGACGGACTCTGGAGAGACCCCGCACACCTGCAGGTTCAGGAAGGCGGGGCGCCGAAGGGATAACGATCTCAGGCGCAAGGGACAGAGGGGGCACCGGGCGGCAGGGGACCTGCCGCGCACGGTGCTGGCGTCGTGCCCGCACATCGCTAAGGTGACGGCATGACGGGCCTGGAACGAACACCGCTTCACGATCTGCACCTTTCGCTGGGGGCCAGGATGGTGCCCTTTGCCGGCTACGGGATGCCGGTGCAGTACCCGACGGGGGTGCTGAAGGAGCACCTGCATGCCCGCAGCGCCTGCGGCGTCTTCGACGTCAGCCACATGGGCCAGTGCATCCTGCGGCCCCGCCGGTCGGTGGCCGAGGTGATGGCGGGGCTGGAACGCCTCATGCCGGTCGACGCGCTGGGCCTGGCCGAGGGTCGGCAGCGCTACGGGCTGTTCACCAACGACACCGGCGGCATCCTTGATGACCTGATGTTCGCCCACCGGGGCGACCATGTCCTCGTCGTCGTGAACGCGGCCCGAAAGGCGCATGACTTCGGCTGGATGGCGCAGCATCTGGCGCCTGTGGCCGAGGTCGAGGTGCTGGACCGCGCGCTGGTCGCCGTGCAGGGCCCCGGCGCCGAGGCGGCGCTGGACCGGCTGGTGCCGGGGGTGGCGGCGATGCGGTTCATGGATGTGGGCGTGTTCGGCGATCACTGGGTCAGCCGGTCGGGCTATACCGGGGACGACGGGTTCGAGGTCTCGGTCCCCGCCGCCACGGCCACGGATTTCGTGCAGGCGCTGCTGGCCGACCCCGCCGCCGCGATGATCGGCCTCGGCGCCCGCGATTCGCTCAGGCTGGAGGCGGGCCTGTGCCTCTACGGCCATGACATCGACGAGGGCACCTCGCCGGTCGAGGCGGGTCTGGCCTGGGCGATCCAGAAGGCGCGCCGCCCGGGCGGCGCGCGGCCCGGGGGCTTCATCGGCGACGACCACCTCCTGCACGAGCTGATCCACGGCGCCGAGCGCCTGCGCGTGGGCCTGCGCCCCGACGGCCGCGCGCCGATGCGCGAGGGCACGGCGCTTTTCGCCCCCGACGGCACGCCTTTGGGCGAGGTGACCTCGGGCGGCTACGGCCCCTCGGTCGAGGCGCCCGTCGCCATGGGCTATGTCGCGGCGGCCTTTGCCGCCCCGGGCACCGCGCTGGAAGGCGAGGTGCGCGGCAGGCGCCTGGCCGTCACCGTCGCCCCGCTTCCCTTTCGACCCGCAACGTTCAAGCGCTGAGGACCTGAGCGATGAAATACACCAAGGAACACGAATGGCTGCGGCTGCAGGGCGACCTTGTCGTCGTCGGCATCACCGAACACGCCGCCGAACAGCTGGGCGACGTGGTCTTCGTCGAACTGCCCGAGGTTGACGCGATGGTCGCCGCGGGCGACGAGGTCAGCGTGATCGAAAGCGTCAAGGCCGCGTCCGACATCCTGGCGCCGCTGGACGGCGAGATCGTCGAGGTCAACCAGAAGCTCGTGGACAACCCGGGCCTGGTGAACGAGGACCCCACGGGGGCCGCCTGGTTCTTCAAGATGCGGATCGAGGACCTGTCCGTGCTGGACGAGTTCATGGACGAGGACGAATACGCCGAGCTGATCGGCTGAGCCGCCGGGCCCGGAAACCCCCGGTTTCCGGGCAATTTTCTTCGAAGAAAATTGCAAATTCCTTTGACAGGAATTTGCGTCGCGCATGGGACCGACCGATGACCTTTACCCCCACCGACTACAATCCCTACGACTTTGCCAACCGCCGTCATATCGGGCCGTCCCCGGCCGAGATGGCCGAGATGCTGGCCGTCGTGGGGGCCGAAAGCCTCGATGCGCTGATCGCCGAGACGGTCCCCGCCTCGATCCGCCAGACCGACCGGCTGGACTGGGCGCCGCTGGCGGAACACGAGCTTCTGCAGCGCATGCAGGAGGTGGCGAAGAAGAACCGCGTGATGACCAGCCTGATCGGGCAGGGCTACCACGGCACGGTCACGCCCCCGGCGATCCAGCGCAACATCCTGGAAAACCCCGCCTGGTACACCGCCTACACCCCCTACCAGCCCGAGATTGCGCAGGGGCGGCTGGAGGCGCTCTTGAACTACCAGACGATGGTCTGCGACCTGACCGGCCTCGATGTCGCCAACGCGTCCCTGCTGGACGAGGCCACCGCGGCGGCCGAGGCGATGGCGATGGCGCAGCGGGTGTCGAAGTCGAAGGCCCGCGCCTTCTTCGTCGACCGTTTCGTGCATCCCCAGACCATCGCCGTCCTGCGCACCCGGGCGAAGCCGCTGGGCATCGAGATCATCGAGGGCATGGTCGGCACGCTGGAGCCCGATCGTGTCTTCGGCGCGATCTTCCAGTATCCGGGCAGCTATGGCCACGTCACCGACTTCACCGCGCTGATCGCCAAGGTCCATGCGGCGAAGGGCATCGCCGTGGTGGCGACCGACCTGCTGGCGCTGTGCCTGCTCAAGGAGCCCGGCGCGATGGGGGCGGACATCGCGGTCGGGTCGTCGCAGCGCTTCGGCGTGCCGATGGGGTTCGGCGGGCCGCATGCCGCCTTCATGGCCTGCAAGGACGACCACAAGCGCTCGATGCCCGGCCGCATCGTCGGCGTCTCCATCGATGCCCGCGGCAACCGCGCCTATCGCCTGTCACTCCAGACCCGCGAGCAGCACATCCGGCGCGAGAAGGCCACCTCCAACGTCTGCACCGCGCAGGCGCTGCTGGCGGTCATGGCGAGCATGTATGCCGTCTTTCACGGGCCCGCGGGCCTGCGCGCGATTGCCGAGCGGGTGCATTTCCTGACCCAGCGGCTGGCCCGCGCGCTCAAGGCCGCCGGTGCGAAGGTCGCGCCCAAGGCCTTCTTCGACACGATCACGGTCGAGGTGGGCGTGGGCCAGGCGGGCATCCTGGCCGCCGCACGGGCCGAGGGACTGAACTTCCGCAGGATCGGGCTGGACCGCATCGGCATCTCGCTGGACGAGACCACCGACGAACGCGTGCTGGTGCGCGTGCTGCGCGCCTTCGGCATCCATGGCGTGCCGCCGCACCGCGCCGACCTCGGCTTCCCCGAGACGATGCTGCGCACCTCCGCCTACCTGACGCATCCGGTGTTCCACATGAACCGGGCCGAGTCGGAGATGATGCGCTACATGCGCCGCCTGTCGGACCGCGACCTGGCGCTGGACCGCGCGATGATCCCGCTGGGCTCCTGCACGATGAAGCTGAACGCGGCGGCCGAGATGATGCCGATCACCTGGCCCG
>CAZCPY010000067.1:0-17194 GCA_964499865.1 uncultured Rhodobacterales bacterium
TGCCCCAGCCATAGGGCATCGGCATCTCGCGGCTGGCGAAGGGCACCTGATAGCCGGGGATGGCGAGGGCCTTGAGCAGCGCGCGGCGGATCATCCGCTTGGTCTGTTCATCGAGGTAGGCGAAGTTGTAGTCCTGGTCGGTCATTCCGCCGCCTCCCGCAGCGCCATCGCCTCGGTGCGCAGGCGCCGCACCAGTTCCAGTTCGGCCTGGAAGTCGACGTAGTGGGGCAGCTTGATGTGTTCGAGGAAGCCCGTCGCCTGGATGCTGTCGGCATGGGACAGCACGAATTCCGCATCCTGCGCGGGCGCGCCCGCGAAATCCTCGCCCATCTCCTGCCAGCGCAGCGCGCGGTCCACGAGGCTCATCGAGATCGCCTTGCGCTCACTGGCGCCGAACACCAGCCCGTAGCCGCGGGTGAACTGCGGCGGCTCCAGCGCCGAGCCCTTGAACTGGTTCACCGTCTCGCATTCGGTGAGGCGGATCTCGCCGATGGTGATGGTCAGGCCAAGCTCGGGGATCTCCATCTCGACCGAGACCCAGCCGATGCGCAATTCGCCCACGAAGGCATGAGTGCGGCCATAGCCGCGCTGGGTGGAATAGGCGAGGCCGAGCAGAAACCCCTCGTCCGCCCGCGCCAGCGCCTGCAGGCGCAGGGGGCGGGCGGCGGGAAAGGCCAGGGGTTCGCGGGTGAGGTCGGGGGGCGGGGAGTCGTCGGGGACCTCTTCCGCCAGCAGGCCCTCGTGGCCCAGCAGGGCCGCGACATGCGGCACCGGGCCGGGGGTGGCGGGGGCGCGGGGGGCCTGGGGCGGCTCGCCCTCGGCCAGCAGCGCGAAGTCGATCAGGCGGTGGGTGTAGTCGAAGGTCGGGCCCAGCACCTGCCCGCCGGGCAGGTCCTTGAAGGTGGCCGAGATGCGCCGCTCGCAGGCCATCGCCGCCGTCTGCACGGGGCAGGAGGCGCCGAAGCGGGGCAGGGTGGTGCGGTAGGCGCGGATCAGGAACACCGCCTCGATCAGGTCGCCGCGCGCCTGCCGGATCGCCAGCGCGGCCAGGTCGGGGTCGTGGAGCGACCCTTCCGCCATCACGCGCGCGACCGACAGCGCCAGTTGTTCGCGCAGTTGCGCGACCGTCAGCGCGGGCAGCGCGGGGTCGCCGCGGCGTTCCTCGGCCAGCCAGGCATGGGCGTTTTCGATGGCGCGTTCGCCACCCTTGACGGCCACATACATCAGAGGCGCTCCGCGATGCGGGTGGTGCGCGGCACCGCGGCCAGACGGTCGCCGCAGGTCAGGAACAGGTCGAGGCCCAGCGGGAACAGCCGCTGGTTGGCCATAAGGGGGGCGGTTCCGGGCAGGGACAGGTGCAGGGTTCCACGGATGCCGGGGCCTTGCAGCGCGGCGCCGTCGGCGGCCAGCCGCGGCACCTCGGCGATCAGCGTGGCGGACCGGTCGGGATAGTCGGGCGTGCCGAGCGCATAGCCGTCCCAGGGAAGAAGCGCCTCCCATGTCCCCAGCGCGAAGGCCGCCTTGGTGCGGCCCGCCAGAGGGGCGCCACAATGGAACCTGATCCAGTGGCGCACCTCCTCGCGGTCGTGGGACGGCGCCAGATGCAGGGCCGTGTCGGGATCGGCCAGCATCAGCACCAGAGCCGCCATCGCGGGCGACAGGGGGGCGGGCGGTGCAAGCCCGGTGCCTGCCGTGCGGATCGTGCCGGGCCGCGCCATCGCCTCGAGCGCGGCGCGGAAGACATGGGCCGCGTCACGCGGCGGGTCGGTGAAGCCGACGGCCAGCATCAGTCCTCGCCCCTGACCAGCGTGAAGAACTCGACCTTCGTCGCGGCGGCCTTCTCGGCCCGGACGCGGGCCGCGGCCTCCAGGTGCGCGGCCACAGGGTCCAGAACGGCGGCCCGCACCTCGGCGGCGCGCGGGGTCTGCATCAGCGCGTCGCAGAGCGCGACCTGCCGCGCCGCGGCCTTGCGGCGGCCCTGCACATGGCCGTGCCCGACCTCCCCGCTGGCCAGCCGCAGGGCGCAGCGCGTCACCGTCATCTCGCCCAGGTTGAACGCCGCCCCGGTGCCGCCCGCGCGGCCCCGCACCATCACCGTGCCGATCTCGGGCGCCCGCAGCACCTCATGCGCCGGTTCCGCACCCAGCCGCGCCATGCCTGCCGCCAGCAGGTCATCCGGCGCGCGGGACAGGACCGACAGCCAGGCGCGGCGGTCCTCGGAGGGGTCGGTCATGGGATGGGCCTTGCGACTATACAACTAGACAAGTTGCTACGCCTGCACTACGACCATGGCAAGCGACAAGCGGTGACGGGGCGGTGAATTTTGGATGACACGCTGACCGCGACCGACACGCTCTGGTCCTCCATCGCCGCGGTGCTGGAGGGCGAGATCGCGCGCGGCCACTACCCGCCCGGCGCGCGCCTGCCGACGGAATCGGCGCTGGCCGCGCGTTTCGGCGTTCATCGCCACACCCTGCGCCGGGCGCTGGCGGACCTTGGCGCGCGCGGGCTGGTGCGGTCGCGGCGCGGCGCGGGGGTCTTCGTGTCGGGGGGGGCGACCGAGTATCGCCTGGGCACCCGCGTGCGGTTCCACGCCAACCTGATCGAGGCGGGCCTGAATCCCGAAAAGCGCGTCCTGCGGGCCGAGACGCGGGCCTCGGACGCCGAGGAGGCGGGCGCCCTGCGGCTGGCGCCGGGCGCCGTCGTGCATGTCTACGAGGGCCTGTCGCTGGGCGACGGCACGCCGCTGGCGCTGTTCCAGAGCGTCTTTCCCGCCGCCCGCTTTCCCGGCCTGCGGGCGCGGCTGGACGGCGGCGGGTCGGTCACCGCGGCACTGGCGGCCGAGGGGCTGGCGGACTACACCCGCGCAGTCACCCGGCTGACGGCGATGGCGGCGGGCGCCACGCAGGCGGGGCTTCTGGGGCTGGCACCGGGCGCGCCGGTGCTGCGCACGGTGGCGGTCAACGTCGATGCCGGGGGGCGGCCGGTGGAATACGGCCGCACCTGGTTCGCGGGCGACCGCATCACGCTGGTGGTGGGCGACGACGGATGACACACGCACGACACGAAACCGCGCTAGGCGCACCGGACCACAAGGAAACCGCGTCACACATGCCCCCCGCCCTGCCGCCCCTTCGCCTCACCAATGCGCAGGTCCTGCGCGGTGCCGCCCTGACGCCCGAGCCGCTGACGATTGCCGAGGGCCTGATCGACGCCGGCGCCCGCCCGGCGGCCGAGGTGGACCTGTCGGGCTACCTCGTGCTGCCCGGCATCATCGACCTGCACGGCGACGCCTTCGAGCGCCATGTCGCGCCGCGCCCGACGGCGCCGTTTCCCTTTGCCACGGGCCTCGCCTCGACCGACCGCGACGCCGCGGCGCATGGGGTGACGACGGCCTGGCTGGCGCAGAGCTGGTCCTGGGAAGGCGGCCACCGCGGGCCCGACCATGCCGCGGCGCTGGCCGCGGCGCTGGAGACCTACCGCCCGCAGGCGGGGGTGGACCTGCGGCTGCAGATCCGCTGCGAGACGCACATGCTGGACGGCGCCGACCGCCTGCTGGACCTGATCCGCCGCCACCGCGTGGGCTATGTGGTGTTCAACAACCACCTGCCCGAGGCGCTGGAGATCGCCCGCGGCGCGCCCGCGCGGCTGGAGGGCTGGGCGGCGCAGTCGGGCCGGACGGGCGCGCAGATGCTGGCGGTCGTGCACGCGGCGATGGCACGGGCGGCCGAGGTGCCGCGGCACCTGTGCCGGCTGGCCGAGGCCTTCGACGCCATCGGCGTGGCCTACGGCTCGCACGACGACCCCGATGCCGCGACGCGCGACTACTTCCGCGGCATCGGCGCGAAGATCTGCGAATTTCCCACCCGCACCGCCCCCGCACGGGCCGCGCATGCGGAAGGCGATCCGGTGCTGATGGGCGCGCCCAACGTGCTGCGCGGCGGGTCGCAGTCGGGCAATGTGGCCGCCGTCGACCTGGTGGCGGCGGGGCTCTGTTCGGCGCTGGTGTCGGACTACTACTATCCCGCGCTTGCCGGGGCGGCGTTCCGGCTGGCCGATGACGGCGTGCTGCCCTTGGCCCGGGCCTGGGGGCTGGTGTCTTCCGGCCCCGCGGACGTGATCGGCCTGGCCGACCGCGGGCGCCTGGCGCCGGGGATGCGTGCCGATGTGGCGATCGTCAATGCCACGACCCGCCTCGTCGAGGCGACCATCGCGGGCGGGCGGCTGGTGCATCTGACGGGCGAGGCGGCGGCGCGGTTCCTCGCCGCCCCGGCACGGCTGGCGCTGGCGGCGGAGTAGCCCTCAGCCGCCGTGGCGGTCGAGGAAGGCCTCGGCGGTCAGGCTGCGGAAGTCGTCCAGCGCGGCGCGCAGGCGGGCATGGTCCCAGTCCCACCAGGCCAGCCGCAGCATGCGTTCGGCGACGGCGGGGGCAAAGCGGTCGCGCAGCGGCACCGCGGGCACGCCCGCGACGATGGTGAAGGGCGCCACGTGCCTTGTCACCACGGCGCCCGCGGCGACGACCGCGCCATGGCCCACCGTGATCCCGGGCTTCACCTGCGCGCCGTGGCCGATCCAGGTGTCGTGCCCGATATGGGCCATGCGCGCCCGCCGGCGGGCGAACCAGGCGTCATCCTGCGCGGCGTCGTCCCAGTAGTCGGCGGAGCGGTAGAGGAAATGGTGCAGCGAGGCGGTGGTCAGCGGATGGTCGGTCGCCCCCACCCGCACGAAGGCGGCGATGTTCGAAAACCTGCCGATTTCGACGTTCGCAAGGTCGCAGAACCGGTCGCAATAGCTGTAATCCCCTAAGGTTACGTTCGACAGCCGCGAGCCCTCGCCGACCGCGTTGAAGCGCCCGTGGCGCATGTCGCTGGCGGTCACGCCGGGATGCAGCAGCGGCGCGTCGGCGGACAGGCGGGGCAACGAGGTTACGCCCCGCGGATCAGGCGGCGGCGCAGGACGCCCGACAGCCAGTCCATCGCGATCACCATCAGCACGATCAGCACCATGTAATAGGCCACGACCTCCCACTTGGTCTGGGTGGCGATGGCCTGGGTCAGCAAAAGCCCGATGCCGCCGCCGACGATGGCGCCGATGATCGTGGCCGACCTTGTGTTCGATTCGAAGGCATAGAGCAGCTGGCTCAGGATCACCGGCATGACCTGCGGCAGCACGCCGAACCGCGCCCGCTGGAGCGCCCCCGCGCCGGTGGACCGCACGCCTTCGACCTGCCGCTCGTCGATGTTCTCCAGCGCCTCGGAGAAGGTCTTGCCGAAGGACCCCACGTCGGTGATCAGGATCGCCAGCGCGCCGGTCATCGGCCCCGGGCCGAAGGCGCGGGCCAGAAGGATGGTGAAGATCAGCGCATCCACCCCGCGCACGAAGTCGAACACCCGGCGCACCGCAAAGCGCAGCACCCGGAAGGGCGAGAAGTTCGACGCGGCAAGGAAGGCGAGCGGCAGCGACACCAGCGCCGCGAGGAAGGTGCCGATGAAGGCCATCAGCATCGTCTCAAAGATCGCCCAGACCACGTTCCTGTGCTGCCACAACGGGTTGTTCCACCATTCCGACAGCATGTAGGCGGCGTTCGACCGGTCGGGGTCGATCCGCGGCTGCCACAGCGCCAGCGCCAGGAGTTCGCCCGCGCCCCTGCGCGAGAAGGGGCTGTCGAGGGTGAAGAACCACAGTTCCCACCCGGCCTGGTAGCGGAAGGTTTCGGTGCGCGCGCGCGTATAGCTGAAGCGCCCGGCGTCGGTGGTGACCGACACCCGTCGGTCGGTGGCGCTGATCCAGTCCGGCAGCGGCCGCGGCGCGTCGAGGCGGAAGCCCGCGCCGTCGCTTGCGATGTCGATGGTGCCGTAGCCCGGCACGACATAGCGCGCGCCGCGGTCGTCGTAGGTGACGACATGGCCGCCGCCAAGGTCGATCACCGTCACCCCGCCCTCCTGCCGCACCCATTCGGGCCGGTCGCCGGGGGGATAGGTGCCCTTCTTCTCGCCCTCGATCGAGATCTCGACCTCGCCGGTGCGGTTGTCGCGCGACACATGCGTCTTGTAGGACCAGAAGTCGCCCGCGAGGATGGCGGCGTTGTCCAGCCGGATGCGCTGCGCCAGCCCGGCCACGTCGAAGGCCACGAAGATGTAGGCGAAATAGGCCAGCGGCAGGGCGGGCACCGCCAGCGCGGTCAGGCGGCGGCGGCGGAAGTCCGCGGCGACAGAGGCATGGACGGCAGCATCGGCCAAGGTCAGGTTCCCTTCACGATCCGGTCGCGCAGGCGGTTGGACAGCTGGTCGATGGCGACGATGGTGACGAACAGCAGCAGGAAGATCGCCACCACCTCGTCATAGCGCCCCTGGCCCCATTGCATCGCGATCTTTAGGTCGTAGCCGATGCCGCCTTCGCCCACGAAGCCCAGGATGGCCGAGGCGCGCACGTTGATCTCGAAGCGCAGCAGCGCATAGCTGATCCAGTTCGGCGCCACCTGCGGGATCACGCCCAGCCACATCTGCTGGCCCCAGCGCGCGCCGGTGGACCGCAGCCCCTCGACCGGCTTGAGGTCGGCGTTTTCGGCGACCTCGGAGAACAGTTTGCCCATCGCGCCGGCGGTGTGGATGGCGATGGCGATCACCGCGGGCACCGGGCCGCCGCCCAGGACGTAGATCAGGATCAGCGCGATGACGATTTCGGGCACGGCGCGGCAGACATCGGTGATGCGGCGGAACAGCGGCACGAGGCGCGGCCAGCGCGCCAGGCCCCGGGTGCAGAGCAGCGCCAGCAGCGCCGCCGCCAGCACGCCGGTCAGCGTGGCCACGGCGGCGATGTTCACCGTTTCCACCAGCGAGGGCAGGAATTCGACAAGGTAGGGCGGGATGTTGGCGCGGTCGCGCCAGGCCTCGGCGATGACCTCGCCGGGAAACTCGCCCAACAGCCCGATGCCGTCCCAGAATCCGCCCGCGTTGCGTTCTTCGGCCAGGCCGAAGGCCGCGGCCATCAGCAGGACGAAGAACAGGATCAGGATGCCGGAATACATCCGCTTGCGCCGCGCCATCGCCATGTAGGCGTCGGCGGTCGCTACCGTGGTCAGCGTGGCGTCGGTCATGGGCGCTTTCCATGCAAAGGCCGGGCCCCGCGGCGGGGGCCCGGCCCTGAAGGGCGTCGGGTCAGTTCGACGCTTCCTGCAGCTTGCGCGCCTCGACGATGCCCAGATAGGCGTCATGCGTCACCGGCACGAAGTCCTTGGCCTCGCCCGCGGCGACGTTGTAGGCGCAGGCCGGATCGGTTTCCCACAGGTCGGCGGTGACCTGGGTGACCTTGTCCTTGACATCCTGCGGCAGCGCGCGGCGCACCACCATCGGGCCTTCCGGGATCAGGTCCGACTTCCAGATCTGGACCAGTTCGTTCATGTCCGCCAGGCCCGCATCGGCCGCGCGGCGCAGCGCGCCCGAGTTGTAGCCGTCTTCCCAGTTGCCCAGGCCGTCGGCCCAGGTCACGCCCGCCGCGAAGTCGCCCTTCATCACGCCGACGATCGTCTGTTCGTGCCCGCCCGAGAAGGACACCGCGCTGAAGTAGTCCTCCAGCGGCTTGCCGACCTCCTTCAGCAGCTGCGCGGCGGGGACGAGGTAGCCCGAGGTCGAGTTCGGGTCGGCGAAGGCAAAGGACTTGCCCGCCGCGGAGGCGATGTCGGTGATGCCCGAATCCGCCCGGGCAAAGCCGATCGAGTAGTAGCCGGTGGACCCGTCGGCGTTCTGCTTGGTCAGCTTCAGGTCGACCGCCTCGGGGTCGGTCAGGTAGATCTTGGCATAGGCCGAGGCCCCGAGCCAGGCATAGTCGATCGAGCCGCCGAGCAGGCCCTGGATCACGCCGTCATAGTCGGCCGGGGTGAACAGCTTGACCGGCACGCCGAGCGCGGTCTCGATGGCGACGCGGAAGCATTCCTGGTTGGCCATGCGGTCCTGGGCATTCTCGCCGCCCAGGATGCCGATGTTGAATTCGGTGATGCCCTGGGCCGTCACCGAAGTGGCGAAAAGGGCCGTCGAGGCGGCGAGGATCGCAAGGGTCTTGGTCATCGGTGGTTCGCTCCGTTGGTCAGGGAAGGGCCGCTCGCGCGGCCGGTGGAAAGGGAAAAGGGGGTCAGACGCCGGCCTCGGCCATGCGGATGGCGCGTTCCTGCGGGGTTTCCAGACGCCGGATGTCGGTCGAGGTTGCGGCTTCGGAAAAGCTGCCGTCGGCGCCGTAGATGTCGCGCGCCACGCCGGTGGTCAGTTGCGCGGGCACGCCGTCGAAGACGACACGCCCGTCGCGCATGCCGATCACCCGGTCGCAGTAGCGCCGCGCGGTGTCGAGCGTGTGGAGGTTGCAGACGACCATGCGCCCGTCCTCCTCGTGGATGCGGCGGAGCGCATCCATCACGATCTGGGCGTTCATCGGGTCGAGGCTGGCGATGGGTTCGTCGGCCAGGATGATGCGGGGGTCCTGCATCAGCGCCCGCGCGATGGCGACGCGCTGCTGCTGGCCGCCGGACAGCGCCTCGGCCCGTTTCTGCGCGTGCTCGGCCAGGCCCAGGCGGTCGAGGATGTCGATGGCGCGGCGGATGTCGGCGTCGGGATACAGGCTGAACATCGTGGCCAGCGTGCCGCGGCGGTTCAGCGTGCCGTGCAGGACGTTCGACACGACATCCATCCGCGGCACCAGGTTGAACTGCTGGAAGACCATCGCGCACTGCGCCTGCCAGGCGCGCATCGCCGCACCCTTGAGGTGCGTCACGTCGCGCCCGCCGAAGCGGACGGCGCCCGAGGTCGCCTCGGTCAGCAGGTTCAGCATCCGCAGCAGCGTGGACTTGCCCGCGCCGGACCGGCCGATGATGCCGATCATCATCGGGCGGTCCACCGTCAGGGTCACGCGGTCGACCGCGGTGCGCCCGGCGAAAACCTTGGTCAGCGCATCGAATTCCAGCATCGGCCCGTCACCCCCAAAGGTCGGTGCAGGGCGGCTTTAGTCCGCCGTCTGTGACGGCGATGCTGCGGTTGTGCGAAGTTCTGATGACGGCCGCGGGGGTCGGAGTGCTGCGCGCCGCGCGGCGAGTCGCAGGGCGCTGAACGCAGGAATGCGTGAAAAGCGTGCGGGGTCCCTTCCTTTGGTCGGCGCAGGACGCAAAGGATGTACGATTGTCGCAAGTGCACCGTCAGAAAGTGTTCACCGTCAGCGGGTTTCCGGCCAGGCGCGCAGGTGGGCGATTTCCGTCTGCTGTGCGGCGATGACGCCTTCGGGCGGCGCGTTCGGGTCAGGGCCGCCCTCATGGACGAGGAAAAGTCGGCGCAGGACGGAATCTGCTGACGGTGCCGCGCCTCGGCGCCCATCCGGGCAAGTCACACCACGGTAAGCCCGTTCCGCAGGCATCTGCCTTCCATCCGGGCAGACGTGCCACAACGCCGCGGCATCCGGGTCACGGGGGGCTTGGCCGCGGCGGTTCGGCCCCGTATCCTTTCGCGCAACCGTCACACAAGGCCCAGACCGCCCAAGATGTCGTCCCAGTCTCGCCGCCGCCCGGTCGTGGGCATCATCGGCAATTCGTATCTGCTGAACGGCGACTACCCTGCCCACGCCGGGGGCACGATGAATTCCTGCGCCGTGGCGCGGGTGGCCGGTGCCTTGCCGCTGATCGTGCCGGCCGATCCGGGGCTGGTGTCGGTCTGCGAGCTGCTCGACCTCTGCGACGGCTTCCTGCTGACCGGCGGGCGGCCGAACGTGCACCCGTCGGAGTATGGCGAGGACGAGACGCCCGCGCATGGCGCCTTCGACCGCGGCCGGGACGCGGTGACGCTGCCGCTGATCCGGGCCTGCGTGGAACGCGGCCAGCCGTTCCTGGGCATCTGCCGCGGGTTCCAGGAGGTCAACGTGGCGCTGGGCGGCACGCTGCACCCCGAGATTCGCGAGCTGCCCGGCCGGATGAACCACCGCATGCCCCCCGATGGCGCGCTGGAGGACAAGTTCGCCCTGCGCCATCCGGTGCGGTTCCAGAAGGGCGGCGTCTTCCACCGCCTGATGGGGGCCGAAGAGGTGATGACCAACACGCTGCACGGCCAGGGCATCGCTCGGCCCGGGCCCCGCATCGCGGTGGACGGCTGGGCGCCGGACGGCACGGCCGAGGCGATCTATGTGCAGGGGGCGGCGGGCTTCACGCTGTCGGTGCAGTGGCACCCGGAATGGAACGCGACCGATGATCCCGTCTCGCGCCCCCTGTTCGAGGCCTTCGGCGCCGCCTGCGCCGCCTGGGCCGACCGCGGCGCGCTGCGGCGCACCGCCTGACCGCGCCTCAGACCTGCATGACGGTCGCCTGCGGCAGCAGGCAGTCCACGTCTTCCTGACGGCAGAGATGGGTCGCGTCGGTCATCACCGCCGCCGCTGCGGCGGCGGAACCCTGGGCCAGCGCCTGGTCGGGCCACTGCCCGCGCGCCAGCGCCAGGGTGAAGGCCGCGACAAAGCTGTCGCCGGCGCCGACCGTGCTGCGGACCTTCACCTTGGGTGCTGCGGCAAAGATGCGGCGGCCGGCGTCGGCCAGCACGTTGCCGTCCGCGCCCCTTGCCACGACGACCATCCTGGCCACGCCCTTCTGCACCAGGCTTTGCGCGAAATCGGCCGTGTCGCTGCGGCTTTCCAGCGGCTTGCCCGCCAGCGCCTCGCCTTCCTCGCTGTCCATCCGCAGGACCTCCAGCCCCGGGATCGGATGGCGCACGGCTTCCGCCAGCGCCTGGCCCGAGGTGTCGAGGATGGGGCGCGAGCCGGGCATGGACCCTGCAAGCTGCGCCGGAAAGTCGACCGGCACGCCGGGCGGCTGGCTGCCCGAGATGACCGAGAACCCCCCCGGCCGCGCCGTGGCCCGCAACAGGGTGAAGACGCGCGCCCGTTCCGTCTCGGTCCAGACCGGGCCGGGCAGCATGAAGCGGAACTGCTTGCCGCTGGCCTGTTCGGTCACGGTCAGCGACTGCCGCGTCTCGCCGGGGCCCAAGATCGACAGGAAGGTGACCCCGTCGGCCCGGATCAGTCCGGCCAGCCGGTCGCCGGTCAGCCCGCCCAGCGCCACCAGCGCCAGGCTGTCGCCGCCCAGCGCGCGGATCGCGCGGCTGACGTTCAGCCCGCCGCCGCCGGGGTCGAGCATCGGGTCGGTGCAGCGCAGCTTTTGCCCCGGCACGAATTCCGCGACCTCGGTCGCCATGTCGAGCGCGGGGTTCAGCGTCAGGGTCAGGATCGGCAGCTGCATCTTGGGCGGTCCGGGCTGGAAGACGGCCGCAGGCTTACGCCAAACCGCGGGAAGGCCCAAGGGGCTTTGTCAGCGCCGACAGCCCTGCACCAGCCCGGTCATTTGGTCAGGATCAGCTTTCCCGCCCGGGTGATGCGCAGGGTGTAGACCTGCCCGTCAAGGATCAGCCGCGCGACGCCCGCGTTTGCGGTCAGGGCGCGGGCGTCATGGACGGGCGCGGCATCGGCGGGCAGCGTCAGCGCGGCGGGATCGGGGCGCGCGTTCATCGGGCATCCTCCAGCCGGTCGAGCCAGGCCTCGAACGCATGGGCGGGCCAAAGCCCCGCCATCGCGCGGAACAGAAGGTCGTGCAGGTCGCTTGCCATGGCGGCGGTCCCCGGGTGCGGTGTTGGCGGCTGGCCGAGGACGGCTGGCTGGTGACCCTGTATGGCCCGAATCGGGGGGGCCTGTAAATCCCGATTGTTTCACTCGGAAACCGGTGGAGCCCCCCCGGTCGCCTCGGTCACCCGGTCGGCGGCGGCACGGACGGCGGCGCCGAAATGCGTGGCCTGCGACAGCGACAGCCGGAATGCGGGGCCCGAGACGGACAGGCCCGCCACCGCCTCGCCATGCGCGTTGAAGATCGGGGCCGCGACGCAGCGCATGCCTTCGGCGCGTTCCTGGTCGTCGATGGCGAAGCCGCGTTCCCGCGTGCGGGACAGGTCGCGCAGCAGAAGGCTTTCGGTCGTGATCGACAGCGTGGTGAAGCGCGGCAGGCCCTGGCGTGCGACGATCCCCCTGACGCGCGCCTGCGGATACCAGGCCAGCAGCGCCTTGCCGATGCCGCTGACATGCATCGGCCCCTTGGTGCCGGGCGGAAAGAAGGCGCGGATCGCCTCGGTCGTTTCCACCTGGCTGAGGAACAGAACCTCGTCGCGCACCTCCATCCCGAGGTTCGCCGTCTCGCCCGTCCGGCGCATCAGGTCGTCCATCGGGCCGCGGGCGCGCTCGACCACCTTGGTGCGGCGCAGGAAGGCCGACCCCGTGCGGAAGGCGCCCGCGCCGATGTGCCAGACCTGGCCCGGCTCCTCCAGCTCCACCATCCCGTGCCCCTGCAGCGTGATCAGCGCGCGGTAGACGGTCGCCACCGCCTCGCCGCTTTCCGCCGCCAGCGCCGACAGGGTCAGGCCGTTCGACCCGGCGAGGACCGACAGAAGCGCAAGGCCCCGGTCCAGCGCCTGCACGGTGTTCTGGTCGGTCCTGTCCTGGAAGGCGCGGGGGCGGCCGCGGGCGGGTTTTGTCGGGGGCACGGGCTGGGTGTCCTGCGGTGAAAAACAGTCAAGTACGTGTGCTGGCGTCATAATGGCATTCCCCGCCACAGATGAAAAACCATTTCGAAAAAATTGTGAAACGGCGCATGGCCGCCTATCCTGACCGCGACTCAAGAAAGGCCAAGCGCCATGTCCAGCCAGAACCCCGTCTTCATCCCCGGGCCGACGAATATCCCCGACCGGATCCTCAAGGCCTGCGCGATCCCCACGCTCGACCACCGCTCGGCGGCCTTCGGGCGCATGTTCCGGCCGGCGGTGGCCGGGGTCAAGCGGGTGATCGGCACCACGGCGGGCGAGGTCATCATCTTCCCCTCCACCGGCACCGGCGGCTGGGAAGCCGCCATCTCCAACACGCTGTCGCCCGGCGACACGGTCCTTGCCGCGCGGTTCGGCATGTTCAGCCACCGCTGGATCGACATGTGCCAGCGCCACAAGCTGAACGTGCAGATCATCGAGACGCCCTGGGGCCAGGGCGCGCCGACGGCCGCCATCGAGGCGGCGCTGAAGGCCGACCGCGACCACACGATCAAGGCCGTGCTGGCCACGCATAACGAGACGGCAACCGGCGTGCGGTCCGACATCGCGGGCATCCGCGCGGCGCTTACCCAGGCGGGGCACCCGGCCATGCTGTTCGTGGACGGCGTGTCCTCGATCGGCTCGATGCCCTTCGAGATGGACGCCTGGGGCGTCGATGTCGCGGTGGCGGGGTCGCAGAAGGGCTTCATGCTGCCCGCGGGCCTGGCCATCGTGGGGGTTTCCCCCAAGGCGATTGCCGCGATGGACACCGCCCGCCTGCCGCGGACGTTCTTCGACTTCGCCGACATGCGGCGCACCAATGCCACGGGGGGCTATCCCTATACCCCCGCGGTCGGCCTGATCGCGGGCCTGGCCGAGGCCATCGAGATGCTGGAGGAGGAGGGCCTTGCCAACGTCTACGCCCGCCACGCCCGCCTTGCCGAAGGCGTCCGCCGCGCCGTCGCGGCCTGGGGCATGCGGCCCTGCGCGGCCTCGCCTGACCTGTATTCCGAAACGGTCACCGCAGTCGTGGTGCCAGAGGGTTGCAACGGCACCGACCTCGTGAAGCTCGCGGCCGAGAAATACGGCGTGGCGTTCGGCGTCGGTCTGGGCGAGGTTGCGGGCAAGGTGTTCCGCATCGGCCACCTGGGGGCGCTGACGGATGTGATGGTGCTGGGTGGCCTCGCGGCGGCCGAGATGTGCATGGCCGACCTGGGCTGGCCCGTGCGGCTGGGGTCGGGCGTCGCGGCGGCGCAGGAGTTCTACCGCGGCTCGGCGGCGGCGATGGCGGCGGCGGCGTGAGGGGGAGGCAAGTTTCTTCGAAGAAACATGCAAATTCCTTCCAGGGAATTTGCTGCAAGGCGGAAAGGGTTGTAAAATGAAGGACATGGCCGGAATGATGGTGCCGACCTACGACGATGTGCTGGAGGCGCATGCGCGCATCCGGCCCCATATCCACCGCACGCCGGTGCTGACCTCGTCCTATCTCGACGCGCTGACCGGGGCCGAGCTGTTCTTCAAGTGCGAGAACTTCCAGAAGGCCGGCGCCTTCAAGGTGCGCGGCGCCTCGAACGCGGTCTTCGGCCTGGCCGAGCACAAGCTCGCCAAGGGCGTCGCCACCCATTCCAGCGGCAACCACGCGCTCAGCCTGTCCTACGCGGCGGGCCGCCGCGGCATCCCCTGCCATGTCGTGATGCCCCGCACCGCGCCGCAGGCCAAGAAGGACGCGGTGCGCGGCTATGGCGGGATGATCACCGAATGCGAACCCTCCACCTCGTCGCGCGAGGCGGTCTTCGCCGAGGTCCAGGCCGCGACCGGCGCCGATTTCGTCCACCCCTACAACGACCCCCGCGTGATCGCCGGGCAGGGCACCTGCTCGCGCGAGCTGATGGAACAGGTCGAGGGGCTGGAGGCGGTGGTGGCCCCGATCGGCGGCGGCGGCATGATCTCGGGCACCTGCCTCACGCTGTCCACGCTCGCGCCGCAGGTGAAGATCTATGCCGCCGAGCCGGTGAATGCCGATGACGCGGCGCGCAGCTTCCGCGCGGGCCACATCATCGCCGACGACGCCCCCGACACGGTCGCCGACGGGCTGAAGGTGCCGCTCAAGGACCTGACCTGGCATTTCGTGAAGACCCACGTCACCGACGTGCTGACCGCCACCGAGGACGAGATCGTGGAGGCGATGAAGCTGACCTGGAAGCGGATGAAGATCGTGATCGAGGCCAGCTGTTCGGTGCCGCTGGCGGTGATCCTCAAGAACCCGGAGGCGTTCCGGGGCAAGCGCGTCGGTGTCATCATCACCGGCGGCAACGTGGACCTAGACAAGCTTCCCTGGATGAAAGGGTGACCCCATGAACACGCACGCGAACTTTGCCGGCCTCGAAGTCGGCTACGACATCCCCGCCCTGCCCGGCATGGCCGAGGCCGACATCCAGACGCCCTGCCTGGTGCTCGACCTCGACGCGCTGGAACGCAACATCGTCAAGATGGGCGACTATGCCCGCGCACATGGCATGCGCCACCGCGTGCACGGCAAGATGCACAAGTCGGTGGACGTGGCGCTGCTGCAGGAACGGCTGGGCGGGTCGGTCGGCGTCTGCTGCCAGAAGGTGAGCGAGGCCGAGGTCTTCGCCCGCGGCGGCATCAGGGACGTGCTGGTGTCGAACCAGGTGCGCGATCCGGCCAAGATCGACCGGCTGGCCCGCATCCCCAAGCTCGGCGCGCGGGCGATCTGCTGCGTGGACGACATCGCCAACGTGGGTGACCTGTCGGCGGCGGCGGTGCGGCACGGCACCACCCTCGAATGCCTGGTGGAAATCGACTGCGGCGCCGGGCGCTGCGGCGTCAGGACGACGCCCGAGGTGGTGGCGATCGCGCAGGCCGTCGAGGCGGCGCCGGGGCTGAAGTTCAGCGGCATCCAGGCCTATCAGGGCGCGATGCAGCACATGGACAAGTACGAGGACCGCAAGGCCAAGATCGACCTCGCGGTCGCGCAGGTGAAGGACGCGGTCGATGCGCTCAAGGCGCTGGGGATCGACTGCGACATCGTCGGCGGCGGCGGCACGGGCAGCTACTATTTCGAAAGCGCCTCGGGCGTCTACAACGAGCTGCAATGCGGCAGCTACGCATTCATGGATGCCGACTATGGCCGCATCCTCGACAAGGACGGCAACCGCATCGACCGCGGCGAATGGGAAAACGCGCTGTTCATCCTGACCTCGGTGATGAGCCACGCCAAGGCCGACCGCGCCATCGTGGACGCCGGGCTCAAGGCGCAGTCGGTGGACTCGGGCCTGCCGGTGGTATTCGGGCGCACCGACGTGAAATACGTCAAGTGTTCGGACGAACACGGCGTGGTGGAAGATCCGCAGGGCGTGCTCAAGGTCAACGACAAGCTGCGCCTCGTGCCCGGCCACTGCGACCCGACCTGCAACGTGCACGACTGGTATGTTGGCGTGCGCGGCGGCGTGGTCGAGGTGGTCTGGCCGGTTTCGGCCCGCGGCAAGGCCTACTGAAGGGGAGGCGGGGTGAACCCCGCCCTACGCCCGCGCGCGTCCGCAAGGCAGGAGTGACGTCATGCTGATCGTTCCCGAGGCGCTGATCGCCGCGCTGGTCTCGCCCGAGGACGCCTTCGAAGCGATGGAGGCGACCTTCGCCGCCATGGCGCGGGGCGAGGCCTGGAACTTCCCCGTCGTGCGCGAGGCGCTGGGCGAGGGGCGGCAATACGGCTTCAAGTCGGGGATGGACCGCGCGGGCGGCGCGCTGGGGGTCAAGTCGGGTGGCTACTTCCCCGGCAACATCGCGCGCGGCCTGACCAATCACCAGTCGGTCGTGGTGCTGTTCGACCCCGACACCGGGCGGCCCGAGGCGATGGTGGGCGGCAACCTGCTGACCGCGCTGCGCACGGCGGCCGCGCAGGCGGTGTCGGTCGACCGGCTGGCGCGGCCCGATGCGCGGGTGCTGGGGATGCTGGGCGCGGGCCACCAGGCCGCCTTCCAGCTGCGCGCCGCGGCGCGGGTGCGGCGGTTCGAGCGGGTGATCGGCTGGAACTACCACCCCGGGATGCTGGACAGGCTGGCCGCGGTGGCGGCCGAACTTGGCCTGCCCTTCGAGGGCGTGGCGCTGGAGCGGATGGCCGAGGCGGATGTGATCGTCACGATCACCTCCTCGCCCGCGGCCTCGCTGATGGACCGCCATGTCGCGCCCGGCACGCACCTCGCCTGCATGGGCACCGACACCAGGGGCAAGCAGGAGGTGGAACCCGCGCTGCTGGCCCGCGCCACGGTCTTCGCCGACGAAGTGGCGCAGTCGGTGACCATCGGCGAGGCGCAGCACGCCATCGCCGCGGGCGTGATCGCGGAAAGCGCGATCACGCCGCTGGGCGCCGTCCTGACCGGCGCGCATCCCGGGCGGCGGTCGACGGATGAGGTGACGCTGTTCGACGGCACCGGCGTGGGCCTGCAGGACCTCGCCGTCGCCCGCGTGGCCCTGGCCCGCGCCCGGGAACGCGGTCTGGGGCAGGTCGTCGAGGTCTGAGCCGGCCCCCGGCGCCTGAAGTAAATTGCGTGCCTTCGGCACATTCCTTTCCTGTCGGTCAGCGGCTGAAGAAGCCG
>CAZCPY010000068.1:0-5957 GCA_964499865.1 uncultured Rhodobacterales bacterium
GCCACGGGCGCAGGATCGCGGGCCTCGGGGGAACCGGAGGCGTTGGCCGTGGCGGTCTCGGCGACGGGCGTCGGGTCCGGGGCTGCCGTGGCCTCCGGCTGCGGTTCCGGTTCGGGCGCCGCGGTGGCCCCGGGGGCGGGATCCGGGGTCGGCGCCCCGGCCACCTGCGGCACGGGGTCTTCCGACGGTGCCGGGCCGGGCGCAGTCCCCAGGACGGCGGCCAGGCGTTCCAGCGATTCGCGCTGGAACGGCGTCTCGAAGCGCGCCGTCACCCGGCCCGACGCATCCACCTGGTCGGCCCGCAGCCTGTAGAGGCCGGGCGCGATGTCGGGCAGCGTGCCGCCCCAGCCGCCGTCGGCGCCGACCGTCATCTCGGCGACCAGCGCAGTGTCGAGATACAACCGCACCACCGCCCCCGCCGTCCCGCGGCCCGCCATCTGCACCGACCCGTCCGGCGCATAGCGGATCGCGTCCACCGTCACCGGCACCGTCGCCGCCGGATCGGCAGGCGGGTTCAGGACGGTCGGCCCGGCCGCGCCGAGAAGGATCGCCGCAGGCGCCTCGGGTGCAGGTTCCGATACCGGATCCGGTTCGGGGGTGGCCGCGGCCACGACCTCCGGGGCGACCCCGGGGGCGGGTTCCGGCGCGACCTCCGGGGTCGCCTGCGGGGTCGCCTGCGGGGTCGCCTGCGGGGTTGGCTCGGGGGCTGCCTCGGGGGCTGCCTCGGGGGCCGCCTCGGGGGCCGCCTCGGGCGCGGCCCCTGTCGCCACCGCGGCCACCTCGGGCGCAGGCGCAGGCTGCGGCGCCAGGATCACCGGGTCGGACGCCGTCGCCTTTGCCCCGTCCAGCGTCGCGAGCAGCGTCAGCATCCGCGGGCGGTCCGAGGGCGGCAGGTCGAACATCGCGACGAAGGCGCCGCCCGCCGCGTCGGCTGCCGCGACCTCCGCCCCGTCCACCAGCACCGCAACCCGCGCGCCCTCGGGCGCCTTGCCCGCCACCAGCGCCGCCCCGCCGGGCTCGACCCGGACGACGTCGAAGATCGGCGCCCCCGGCGCCGGATCGACCGCAACGGCCCCGGGCCCGGCCTCTGCGGCCGCCGCGGAAGGCGCCTTCGGTGTCGCCGCGGGGGGCACCTCGGGGGGCACCTCGGGGGGCACCTCGGGGGGCACCTCGGGGGGCACGACCTCTGCCACTGCCTTGGGCGCAACCGGCGCGATCTCGGCCTCCGCCGCGGGCGCCGCAGGCTCGGGCGCCGCAGGCTCGGGCGCCGCAGGCTCGGGCGCCGCTGGCGCCTGCTGAACCGGCGCCGCGGGCCGCGTCGCCAGCGCCACCACCCCCGCAACCCCGACGACCGCCACGGCGCCGGCCACGGCCGCCGCCCTGGCGCCTGCCGAAAGGCCCGCCCATTCCGCCATGCCGCTTCCCCCCGGTTGCGCCTGTGCCGCGCCTTCCCTTCGCCAAGCAAGCCGCATATCACCGCGCAAGGCAATCTTTTCCCGTGGGTCCCATGCCCTTCCGCGCCTCGGTCTGCGTCTTCTGCGGCTCGCGCCCCGGCCGCGACCCCGCCCATGCCCGGGCCGCGCGCGACCTGGGCCTGATGCTGGCCGCAGGCGGCTGGCGGCTGGTCTACGGGGCCGGCGACGTGGGCCTGATGGGCGAGGTGGCCCGCGCCGCGCAGGGCGCGGGCGGTGCGGCGATGGGCGTCATCCCCGTGCATCTGATGGGGCGCGAGGTGGGCCGACGCGACCTGACGCAGCTTGTCGTCACCGAGGACATGCACGAGCGCAAGAAGGTGATGTTCATGAACTCGGACGCCATCGCCGTGCTGCCCGGGGGCGCGGGGTCGCTGGACGAGTTCTTCGAGGTGCTGACCTGGCGCCAGATCGGCCTGCATGTGAAGCCGATCTACCTGCTCGACATCGCGGGCTACTGGCAGCCGCTGCTGGCGCTGCTGCGGCACGTGACGGACGAGGGCTTTGCCGGGGCCGACATGCTGGACGCGGTGACGCTGGTGCCCGACGTGCCCGCGCTGGCCCGGGCGCTGGAGGCGGCGCTGGAGGCGGCGCCCGGCCATGCCGCCCCATGACGCGCGCCGTCACGCGGCCTGATTTCGCTGTGCCGCGCCGATCCGCCGGGCCGCGGCCGTGACCGCGCCGTCGCAGGAAAAGGACACGCTGCCGGGCTTTCTCTATGCCGGGGGGGCGTATCTGCTCTGGGGCGGCCTGCCGCTTTACATGAAGGCGCTGGCAGCCGTGCCGCCGGTCGAGGTGGTGGCGCATCGCATCCTGTGGTCGCTGCCGGTGGCAGGCGCGATCCTTCTCCTGACGCGCCGCTGGGGCGATCTTGTGCGCGCCCTGCGCAGCCCCCGCACGCTGGCGATGGCGGCGCTGACGGCGGGGCTCGTCTCGGCCAACTGGGGGGTCTACGTCTGGGCGATCGGCGCGGGGCGGGCGATCGACACGGCGCTTGGCTACTACATCAACCCGCTTCTGACGGTGATGCTGGGGGCGGTCCTGCTGGGGGAACGGCTGCGCCCTGGCCAGATTGCCGCGGTGGCATTGGCCGCCTGCGCGGTGGCGGTGCTGACGGTCGAGGCGGGGCTGCCCTGGGTGGCGCTGTTCCTGGCCGGGACCTTTGCCCTGTATGGATTCTTCCGCAAGACGCTGCCGGTCGGGCCGAACCAGGGGTTCTTTCTGGAGGTGCTGATCCTGTCGCCGCTGGCCTCGGGGTATCTGCTCTGGGCCGGGCCTTCGGGGCAGTTCGGCACGGGGTGGGAGGTGTCGCTGCTGCTGGCGGGGTCGGGGCTGGTGACGGCCATTCCGCTGATGCTTTATGCCAACGGGGCCAAGGGTTTGCGGCTGTCGACCATCGGCATGATGCAGTACACCGCGCCGACCGCGATCTTCCTGATCGCGGTCCTGCACTTCCGCGAGCCCTTCGACGCGACCCGCGCCATCGCCTTCGGGCTGATCTGGACGGCGCTGGCGATCTATACGCTGTCAAGTCTCAGGGGTCGCCGGGCCGGCTGATGCGGCCCCCGCCGACCGCCGCGGGCACCCCGGTCGTGCCGGGGGCCGAGGTCGGCAGGCCCATCGCCACCCGGACGGCAAGGTGCGCGAAGGCCTGTGCCTCCAGCATGTCTCCGTCGAGGCCCGCCTCCTCGACCGGCCGCACCGCGGCGGCGAGGCGGCGGGCGAGTTCCGCCATCAGGGTCGCGTTCAGCCGCCCGCCGCCGGTGACCCAGACCTGCGCCACCGGCAGCGGGAAATGCTCGGCCCCCCGCGCCACGGCCGCCGCGGCGGCGGCGGTCAGCGTGGCGGCGGCATCGGCGTCGGACAGTTGAGACGGCATCTCAAGAATGCCGTGAAAGTCGTTGCGATCAAGGGATTTCGGCGGCATTCGATGAAAGAAGGCATGGGCGAGGAAAGCCTCCACCAGCCCGTCATCCGCAACCCCTTCCGCCGCCAGCCTGCCGCCGTCGTCGCGGTCAAGCCCCCGCCGCGCGGCCATCAGGTCGTTGAGCGGCGCATTGGCGGGCCCGGTGTCGAAGGCAAGCAGGGCGCCGGGCGCCTCGGGCGCGGGCTGGCGCGGGTCGATCCAGGTCAGGTTGCCCACGCCGCCCAGGTTCAGGAAGGCCAGGGGCAGCGTCGCCCCGATGCGCCGCGCCAGCGCGAAATGGTAGAACGGCGCCAGAGGCGCGCCCTGCCCGCCGAGCGCCACGTCGGCGGAGCGGAAGTCCCACACCACGGGCAGGCCCAGCACGTCCGCCAGCAGCGCCCCGTCGCCCGCCTGATGCGTGCCACGCCCGCGCGGGTCATGCGCCAGGGTCTGGCCGTGAAAGCCCACGATGCCGGCGCCGGAGAACCGCGACAGAAGTTCGGCATGCGCCGTCTCGACCACCTCGGCCGCCGCGGCCACGGCCGCATCACCCGGCCAGAGCCCCAGCGCGGCCTTCAGCGCCGCCTGCTCGGCAGGCGTGTAGGGCCGGTAGCCGGTGGGCCCGAACTCCAGCACCCGATGCCCGTCGGTCAGCACCATGGCGGCATCCACCCCGTCGAGCGAGGTGCCCGACATCGTCCCCAGTGCCCAGACCGCGCCGCCCTTCAGCACCGCTTCCCCCTGCCTTGCGCGCCGAGTATACCCCGCGCGTTGCGGAGCATGCCATGACCTTCCATCCCAAGTCCGACTTCCTGCAGGTGGTCCTCGAACGCGGCTTTCTCGCCGATTGTTCCGACCTTTCGGGCCTCGACGAGGCGCTGCGCAAGGGGGGGGTCACGGCCTACATCGGCTATGACGCGACGGCCGCCAGCCTGCATGTCGGGCACCTGCTGAACGTGATGCTGCTGCGCTGGTTCCAGAAGACCGGCAACCGCCCGCTGACGCTGATGGGCGGGGGCACGACCAAGGTCGGCGACCCGTCGTTCCGCGCCGACGAGCGGCCCCTGCTGTCGGCGGCGCAGATCGACGCCAACATCGCCGCCATGCAGCGGGTGTTCGGGCGCTACCTCGCCTACGGGGACGGCGCCGCGAAGATGCTGAACAACGCGGAATGGCTGGACGGGCTGAACTACCTCGATTTCCTGCGCGACATCGGGCGCCATTTCAGCGTCAACCGGATGCTGGCCTTCGAGAGCGTCAAGTCGCGGCTGGACCGCGAACAGAGCCTGTCGTTCCTCGAGTTCAACTACATGATCCTGCAGGCCTATGATTTCCTGGAGCTTTACCGCCGCGAGGGCTGCATCCTGCAGATGGGCGGATCGGACCAGTGGGGCAACATCGTCAACGGCATCGACCTTTCGCGCCGGGTCGCGGGGGCGGAGGTGTTTGCGCTGACGACGCCTTTGCTGACCACGTCCGACGGGCGCAAGATGGGCAAGACGGCCGCGGGCGCGGTCTGGCTGGATGGGGCGATGTTCTCCCCCTACGACTTCTGGCAGTTCTGGCGGAACACGACGGATGCCGACGTCGGCCGGTTCCTGAAGCTGTTCACTGAACTGCCGGTCGAGGACTGCGACCGGCTGGGTGCGCTCGGCGGGGCCGAGATCAACGCGGCCAAGGCGCTGCTGGCGGACCAGGCGACCACGCTTCTGCACGGGGCCGAAGCCGCCGCGGCGGCGGCGGCGACCGCGCGCGAGGTCTTCGGGAAGGGGGGGGTGGGCGAGGACCTGCCCACCGTCGCCCTGACCGCCGAGGAAGCCGCCGCGGGCGTGCCGCTGGCGCAGCTTTTCGTGCGGGCGGGGCTGGCGGCGTCCGGCAAGGAGGCCAAGCGCCTGATCACCGAGGGCGGCGCGCGGCTGAACGACGCCGCCGTCAGCGATCCGGCGCTGATGGTGGATGCGGCGCTGCTGGCGGACCCCGTCAAGCTTTCGGCCGGCCGCAAGCGGCATGCGCGGGTGGTGATCGGCTGAGGCCGGGGCACCCCCCTCCCCCGTCCCCTCCCCACGAGGGGGAGGGGAGGCGCCTTCCATCGCCGCGCCCCGCGGGCGGCGGAGTCGGAGCGGGGGTTTCACACCCCGTCGTCCATTGGTCCTCGGACCAATGGCGGACTCAATGGACGACCCCCGTGGGATATTTGGGATCGGAAGATGGGGCGGGGGCAGGAGCCTGTTTCCGGGCCTGCGAGGCGGCTTGCTTGGATGGCGGGGCGGGGTTAGAGGGGCCGCAACGCTTTCCCGGGGGACAGGACCATGAAGACCAGCCGCATCGTGCAGAACATCCTTGCCAACTACGAGGGCGAAACCCCCGGGGTGAAGGCGAACCTTGCCCGCATGCTGATGGAGGGCAAGCTTGGCGGCACCGGCAAGATGATCATCCTGCCGGTCGACCAGGGCTTCGAGCACGGGCCGCACCGGTCCTTTGCCGTCAACCCGCCCGCCTATGACCCGCATTACCACTTCCAGATGGCGGTGGATGCGGGCCTGTCGAAGATCCCTGCCGTCACCGGCAGCGGCGCGCAG
>CAZCPY010000068.1:5967-17172 GCA_964499865.1 uncultured Rhodobacterales bacterium
GCACCCCTGGGCCCGCTGGAGGCCGGGGCGGACACGTTTGCCGGGCAGATCCCGCTGATCCTGAAGGTGAACTCGGCCAATTCGCTGCTGCCCAAGGTGGCGCCGAAGACGCAGGCGATCACGGCCTCCGTGCAGGATGCTTTGCGGCTGGGCTGTTCGGCGATCGGCTTCACCATCTATCCGGGGTCTTCGGCCAGCCTCGACATGTTCTCCGACATCGCCGAGATGCGGCGCGAGGCGGCGTCGGTCGGGATCGCCACCGTGATCTGGTCCTATCCGCGCGGCGAGGACCTGGACAAGGACGGCGAAACCGCCGCCGACGTGACGGCCTATGCCGCGCACATCGCGGGGCTTTTGGGCGCGCATGTCATCAAGGTGAAGCTGTCGACCGACCACCTGAGCCAGAAGGAGGCGAAGGAGGCGTTCCAGAAGAACGGCGTGGACGTGTCCACCCAGGCGGCGCGGGTGCGCGAATGCGTGCGGGCGGCCCTGAACGGGCGGCGGCTGATCGTGTTTTCGGGCGGCGCGGCCAAGGGCGGGGAGGCGGTGCTGGACGATGCCCGCGCGATCCGCGACGGCGGCGGCAACGGGTCGATCATCGGGCGCAACTGCTTCCAGCGGCCGCGGGCCGAGGCGATGGCGATCCTGCAGACGATGATCGACATCTACAAGGGCAAGGCCTGACCGCTGCCGGCGCAGGACCGGGGGACGGCGCCCAAATCCCTGCGGCGGCGGCATTTTCGGGATTCACAAGGCCGCGCAACTGTGACAGGCTCACGCCGGAACGTCCCCCGCAGCGAACCGAGGGGGCGGCGAGGTCGGGCATGATCCAGTCGATGATGCGCCCCGGTCTGGGGGCTGTGGTGGTGACGACGCTGGCGGTGGCGGTCGGCGGCTATTTCACCTTTGCCGCCGTGCAGGGCGACTATGGCGTGTTCCGCCGGGTGCAGCTGGCGGCCGAACGCGCCGAACTGGTGGCCGAGCGGGACCGGCTGGCGGCGGAGCTCAGGCAGACGCAGAACCTGACACGGCGGCTGTCCGACCAGTGGCTGGACCTGGACCTGCTGGACGAACGCGCCCGCGACGTGCTGGGCTATCTGCGCGGCGACGAGATCGTGATCCGCTGAGCGGCGGCTACACCCCGTAGTGCCCGCGATACCAGTCGACGAAGGCGCGCACGCCCTCGGCCACCGGCGTGGCGGGGCGGTTGCCGGTCAGCGCCTCCAGCAGCGACGCGTCGGCCCAGGTCGCGGGCACGTCGCCCTGCTGCATCGGCAGGTCGTTGCGGATCGCCTGTCGCCCGGTGGCGGCCTCGATCGCGCGGATGAAGTCGTCCAGGCTGACCTTTTGGCCATTGCCGATGTTGACCACGCGCCAGGGGGCGGCGGGCGACAGGCTGTCGCCCGCGACGCCTGCGCCGCCGGGCACCGCGTCGATCAGTCCGCGGATGCCGCGGACCAGATCGCCCACATAGGTGAAGTCGCGCCACATCCGGCCGTGGTTGTAGACGTCGATCGGCGTGCCTTCCAGCACCCCCCTGGTGAACTTGAACAGCGCCATGTCGGGCCGCCCCCAGGGCCCGTAGACGGTGAAGAAGCGGAACATCGTCACCGGCAGCCCGTGCAGGTGGGCCCAGGCGTGGCCCATGGCCTCGGTCGCCTTCTTGGTCGCGGCGTAGATGGTCAGGGGCGTGTCCGCCTTGTCGGTCTCGCGGAAGGGCATCGCCGTGTTGGCGCCGTAGACCGAGGAGGTGGAGGCCATCAGCAGGTGCCTGACGCCTGCCTGCCGTGACGCCTCCATCACGTTGAAGGTGCCCATGACATTGGTTTCGACATAGGCCCGCGGCGCCTCGAGCGAATAGCGCACGCCCGCCTGCGCGGCGAGGTGGACCACGATCTCGGGCCGCGCGGCGGCAAGCGCCGCGGTCAGCGCCGCGTCGTCCTCGAGCCGCGCGATGGTCGCCGTAAACCGCGGGTGCTGGTGCAGGATGGCGTGCCGCGCCTCCTTGAGCCGCACGTCGTAGTAGGGGGTCATCGCGTCGAAGCCCGCGACCTGCCAGCCTTCCTGCAGCAGCAGCTCGGCCAGGTGGAAGCCGATGAACCCGGCGGTGCCGGTGACGAAGGCACGCCGGGGGGCGTCGGTCATGCCAGCGCGGCGAAGACGCGGTCGATCATCGCCTGCGTGCCGCGGGTGAACTCCAGCGGGCAGGGCCAGGGCGCGCCGTCGCGGATGGTGCGCCCGAAAGCCTCGACCTGGTTGACGTAGTGGTTGGCGGCGGGCCAGCGCTCGAAGGTGCGCTTGAGGCCGGGCGCGTCGATCTGCACCGTCGCCTCGCCGTAAAGCCCGGCGTTGAACGGCCCGCCCATGACGCGGATCAGCCCGCGGTCGCCCTGGAAGGTCATCTCCTGGCGCAGGAACATGCGCATCGAGGTGACGGCGGAATAGGCAAAGCGGTGGCCGTTGCCCGACCAGTCGCCGGTGACATGGGCCCAGGTGTCGACCCCGTTCTCGAACTGCCCGCGCGCCTGCACCGTCAGGGGCTCTGCCCCGGTGACGAAGCGGGCCGAGCCGTAGGTATAGACCCCGATGTCGCGGATGCCGCCGCCGCCGCTGTCGGCGCGGTTGCGGATGTTGCCCAGTTCGGTCCGGTTGTCATAGGAGAACACGCCGTCGACCTGCGCCAGCGTCCCGATCTCGCCACCCGCGACCAGTTCCTGCGTGCGCTGCCACTGGGGGTGGTGGACGATCATGTAGGCTTCGGACACCAGAAGGCGTGATGCATCGCGGGCGGCGATCAGGCTGTCGATTTCCGGGGCCGTCATCGAGATCGGCTTTTCCGTCAGCACATGCTTGCCCGCGGCGATGGCCTTCAGCGTCCATTCCACATGCAGGTGGTTGGGCAGCGGGATGTAGACGGCGTCGATGCCGGGATCGGCCAGCAGCGCGTCGTAATCCAGATGCACCCTGAGGTCGGGGCAGAAGGCACTGAAGCCCTCGGCCTTGGCCGCGTCGGAGGTGGCGAGCGCGGCCAGCCGCGCGCCTTTCGCCATGTGGATGGCGGGCGCCATCTGTTCGCGCGCGAACTTGGCCGCGCCCAGAATGCCCCAGTTGACCGCCTGCATGATCCGCCCCCCGCCTGTTGCGGCCGCAGGCTAGCGGGCGCCGCGGGCGGGGTCAAACGCGGGTCCGCGCATCCGCAGGTCCGCGCCTCCGGCGGGGGCCGGAAGCGCAGGCCGTGCCTCAGCCCGGGATCGCCATGCCCTTGCCGCGGGCCAGTTCGCGCATCTTCGCCTGCAGCTTCTCGAAGGCGCGCACCTCGATCTGGCGGATGCGCTCGCGGCTCACGCCGTAGCTTTCCGACAGTTCCTCGAGCGTGACCGGCGTTTCCGCCAGGCGGCGCTGCATCAGCACGTCGCGCTCGCGGTCGTTCAGCACGGACATGGCGGCGGCCAGCATCTCGCGCCGGGCATCAAGCTCGTCCTTCTCCGCGTAAGCCGCGGCCTGGTCGCTGTGCTCGTCCTCCAGCCAGTCCTGCCACTGGGTGCCGCCGTCTTCCGACCCGACGGTCGCGTTCAGCGAGGCATCCCCGCCCGACAGGCGGCGGTTCATGTCGACCACTTCCGATTCGCTGACCGACAGGTCGTGCGCGATCTGCCTGAGGTTCTCGGGGCGCAGGTCGCCGTCCTCCAGCGCCCCGACCTTGGCCTTGGCCTTGCGCAGGTTGAAGAACAGCTTCTTCTGGGCGCTGGTGGTGCCGAGCTTCACCAGGGACCACGACCGCAGGATGTATTCCTGGATGCTCGCGCGGATCCACCACATGGCATAGGTGGCAAGGCGGAAGCCCTTTTCGGGGTCGAACCGCTTGACCGCCTGCATCAGGCCCACGTTGGCCTCGGAGATGACCTCGGCCTGCGGCAGGCCGTAGCCGCGGTAGCCCATGGCGATCTTGGCGGCGAGCCGCAGGTGAGAGGTCACAAGGCGATGCGCGGCCGAGGCGTCCTGCGCCTCGACCCAGGCCTTGGCCAGCATGTATTCCTCCTGCGGGTCCAGCAGCGGAAAGCGCCGGATTTCCTGAAGGTAGCGGTTCAGCCCGGCCTCCGGGCTGGGTGCGGGAAGGTTGGCATAGCTCGACATCCGTCGTCCTCCTGCCGCGGCGCAGGGCCGCGGACCGTGCGATCTAGGCATCGCGCCCGCAGCGTTCAAGCGGGGCCTTCCTGACCTGCGTCGGCAGGATGAACCCGCGGCGCGCCCCGCGCCATGATTATGTCGGTGCGGTCACGCACATGTCAGCCGCCGTGACGCAGGACCGCCAGCAGCGCCGCAAGGTCGGGCGGCGGCGGGGTCTCGAAGCGCAGGGCCGCGCCGGTGACCGGGTGGACAAAGCCCAGCGTCGCGGCATGCAGCGCCTGGCGGGGAAAGGCGTCGACCGCCGCCGCCGCGTCGGGCCCCAGCGCGCGCGGCGCCGCGCGGCGGTGCCCGCCATAGACCGGATCGCCGACCAGCGCATGGCCCGCATGGGCCATGTGCACGCGGATCTGGTGGGTGCGGCCGGTCTCCAGCCGGCAGGTCAGCCGCGCGACGGCGGCGGGCGTGCCGAACCTCTCCTCCACCTTCGCCCGCGTCACCGCCGCCCTGCCCCGCCCCTGCGTCACCGCCTGGCGCTGCCGGTCGGTCGGGTGGCGGTCGAGCAGCGTGGACAGCCGCAGCACCGCGCCGGATTCCCACACCGCGCCGGGCACGCCGCGCAGGCGGGGGTCGGCGGGGTCGGGCGCGCCATGGACCAGCGCGAGGTAGGTGCGTTCCGTCGTGTGCGCGGCGAACTGCGCGGCCAGGCCCGCATGCGCCCGCGCCGTCTTGGCCGCCACGATCAGGCCCGAGGTCTGCCGGTCGATGCGGTGCACGATCCCCGGCCGCCCGAGCGCCCCCACGGCGCGCAGGCTGTCGCCGCAATGGTGCAGCAGCGCGTTGACCAGCGTGCCCGCGGCCGCGCCGGGCGCGGGGTGCACGACCATGCCCGCGGGCTTGTCGAGCACGATCAGGTCGGCATCCTCGTAGGCCACCGACAGCGGGATCGCCTCGGGCGCCGCATCCGGCGCCGGCGGCTCGGGCCGGCGGATCAGCCAGGTCTGCCCGGCCTGCGGACGCGCCGCGGGGTCGGTTTCGGGCCGCCCGTCCAGCGTCACCGCGCCCTCGGCGATCAGGCGGGCCAGCCGCGTGCGGCTGAGGTCGGCGCCGTCCGGCAGGTCGCGGGCCAGCGCCTTGTCAAGCCGCGCGGGCGGGTCTACCCCCAGCGACACGGCCACGACCGCGCCCGCGGCGTCGCCGTCTTCCGCGTCGTCCTCGGGAAGGGGGTCGGTCACCATGGATCAGCCGGACGACCCGCCGCTGCCGCTGCCGCCGGGGCTGCGGTTCCTCAAGGCCCTGGTGATCGTGCTGACGCTGACCATGATCGGGGGCGTGATAACCGTCGTGGGCCTGCTTGTCACCCGCATGCCGCAGGCCTTCGGCAGCACCGCGCCGCGCCTGCCCGACAGCATCGCCCTGCCCGCGGGCACCGAGGCCCGCGCGGTGACCTTCGGCACCGGCTGGATCGGCGTCGTGGTGGCGGCAGAGGGGGGCGAGCGGTTCCTCGTCTACGCCCCCGACGGCCGCCTGCGGCAGCAGATGCGGCTTGCCCCCTGATCGCCGTTTCCGCTTGACGCCGGGACCGGTCGCGAGACTGTCTTGCCGCCGATGAGCACCGCGCAGGACCCCGCCCTGACCGACGCCGAGCGCGCGACCGCCGATGCGCTGCGCCGCCAGCACGCTGTCCTGATGCAGGAGGCGCCGGTGCGCTTCGTCGCCACCGCGGCGGCCTTTGCCATCGCCGCCATCTACCTGCCGCCGCCGCTGATCCTGGCGCTGGCGCTGATCGACCTCGCGGGCGAGATCGTTTCCTGGGCCATCCTGAGCGGCGATCCCCCGGCCCTGGCCCGCGACCCGCGGCGGCGGGCGGTGCTGGTGGCCTGCATCGTGGTGATCGAGACCAGCTTTGCGATGCCCGCGGCGCTGATGTGGCACATCGAGGATCCCTTCACCAAGGCGCTGGCGGTGGGGCTGATGGCAGGCTCGATGATGCACCTGGCCACCGCGCGGTCGATCTACCTGCCGACCGGGGTCGGCGGGTGGACCACGCTGCTGGTCCTGACGGTCGTCTCGAACACCGCCTACTGGGTGCAGCGCGGCGACCTGGCAGGGCTTACCGTCACCAGCATCTGCGTCGTCGTCGGCTACGGCTACTTTGGCGCCGCGATGTGGTCCAACCACCGCCTGCACCGCGAAACCGCCGCCGCCGCCCGGGCGGCAGAGGCGGCGGATGCGGCCAAGGGGCGGTTCCTGGCGCAGATGAGCCACGAACTGCGCACGCCGCTGAACGCGATCCTCGGCCTCGGCCATGCCGAGATGAGCCGCGCGGGCGATGCGACGGCGCGCGACCGGATGCAGGTCATCGTCTCGGCGGCCGGGACGCTGGCGACGCTTCTGGACGACGTGCTGGACCTCTCGGCGCTCGAGGCGGGACGGCTGCCGCTGCGCCCCAAGGTCGCGCATCCCGACGCGGCGGTCGAGGCGGCGCTGGCGCTGTGGCGCCCGGCGGTCGAGGCGGCGGGCCTGGCCTTCCGCGCCGAGATCGACCCCCGCCTGTCCGCGCCTGCGCTGTTCGACCCCCAGCGGCTGCGGCAATGCCTGTCGAACCTTCTGTCCAACGCCCTGCGCCACACCGCGCGGGGGTCGGTCACGGTGACGGCGCGGCAGACCGCCTGCCCGGTGCACGGCGGCCGCTGGATCGAGCTGCGCGTCACCGACACCGGCAGCGGCATCGCGCCCGACCTGCGCGCGCGGCTGTTCCGGCCGGTCGAGACCGCGGCCGGCGCCGGCGGGCACGGCATCGGTCTGACCATCGCGCGCGAGATGGCGCGGGCCATGGGCGGCGATCTGACCCTGCAGGACCCCGCGCCGGAGGCCAGCGGCGAAACCTTCGTGCTGGTCCTGCCGCTGCATCCCGTCCCGGCCTCCGCCGGCGCCGAGGACCCGCAGCCGCCGTCGGCCGCACCGATGCTGGCCGGGCGCAGCATCCTGGTCGTCGACGACATCGCCACCAACCGCCTGGTCGCCGCCGCCTGCCTGCGTCTTCTCGGCGCCCGGGTGCACGAGGCCCCGGGCGGGGCCGATGCGCTGGCGGCGGTGGCCCGGGGCGGGCTGGATGCCGTCCTGCTCGACATCAACATGCCGGGGATGGACGGGCTGGAAACCTTCCGCCGCCTGCGCGCGGCGGCGGGCGGGGGCGCGCGCCTGCCGGTGGTGGCGATGACCGCGGACGCCATGGCGGGCCACCGCGAAACCTATCTGGGCGCAGGGCTCGACGGCTATGTGGCCAAGCCCGTGACGCCCGACAGTCTTGCGCGCGCGCTCGCGCCGCTGCTGCCCGCCGCGTCCCGAGGTGCCGCGGGCGCGGGGCCTACGGCAGAAGCGTGACGCGCGCCATCACGTCGGGGTTCGACACCTCGCCGTTCGCGCCGTCGCCCCGGGTCAGGGCGTCCACCACCTCCATCCCCGCCACCACGCGGCCGACGACCGTATACTGGCCGTCGAGAAAGGCGCCGGGGGCGAACATGATGAAGAACTGGCTGTTGGCGCTGTTCGGATCCTGCGACCGGGCCATGCCGACGACACCGCGGTCGAAGGTCACGTCCGAGAATTCGGCCGGAAGGTCGGGCAGGTCCGACCCGCCCATCCCGGCCATCGACAGGTCGCCCCCGGTCTTGCCGAACTGCACGTCGCCGGTCTGCGCCATGAAGCCGTCGATGACGCGGTGGAACACCACCCCGTCGTAGGCCCCCGCCTGCGCCAGCGCGCCGATCTGTTGCACATGCTTCGGCGCGATGTCGGGCATCAGGTCGATGACGATCTGCCCCTTGCCCGCGACCTCGATCACCAGGTTCGGCCCCGGCCCGTCTTCCTGCGCCAGCGCCGGGGTGCCCAGCATCAGGGCGAGGATCAGGTTACGCCACATCGGCGGCCACCTTCACGCTGAGCATCCGGTCGGGGTTCATCGGCGGCTCGCCGCGGGTGATGGCGTCCACATGCTCCATCCCGCCGATCACCCGCCCGTAGACAGTGTACTGCCGGTTCAGGAAGTGGTTGTCGGAGAAGTTGATGAAGAACTGGCTGTTGGCGCTGTCGGGGTTCGACGACCGCGCCGCCCCCAGCGTGCCGCGGTCATGCGGCAGGCCCGAGAACTCGGCCGGCAGGTCCGGATGGTCCGACCCGCCGGTGCCCGCCCGGCGCGGGTTGTAGCCGTCGCGCGTGGTGCAGCCGTGCTGCACGTCGCCGGTCTGCGCCATGAAACCCTCGATCACGCGGTGGAAGACCACGTTGTCATAGGCCCCCGCCCGCGCCAGCGTCTTCATCCGCGCGACATGCTGCGGCGCTACGTCGGGCAGCAGCGCGATCGTCACGGTGCCGCCTTTCAGCTCCATCAGGATCGTGTTCTCGGGGTCGGTGATCTGGGCCATGCAGCGCCTCCTTGCGGGTCGGCGCCTTCCTAGACGCCCGCCGCGCGGCTGGGAAGCGCAAACCTGCGTGATGGACGCGCGCGTCCCGGCATGGCAAAGGGGCCGCAAGCGCTCTGGAAGACAGGAGGCGGCGATGGCCTGGAAGACGCTCGACGACATGGACCTCGACGGCCAGGTGGTGCTGGTCCGGGTCGACCTGAACGTGCCGGTCGAGGCCGGGCGGGTGACCGACGCGACCCGCATCGAAAAGGCGGTGCCGACGGTGCGCGACATCCTCAGGGCGGGCGGGCGGCCGGTGCTGCTGGCGCATTTCGGGCGCCCCCGGGGGGGGCCGGATCCCGAGTTCTCGCTGCGCGTGGTGCTGCCCGCGCTGGAGGCCGCGCTCGGCGAGAGGGTCGTCTTCGGCGCCGACTGCGTGGGCCCGGCGGCCGAGGCCGCGGTCGAGGACGCCAGCGCCCGCGTGGTGCTGCTGGAGAACACCCGCTTCCACAAGGGCGAGGAGAAGAACGACCCGGGCCTTGCCGCGATGATCGCGGCCCTTGGCGATGTCTTCGTGAACGACGCCTTTTCCGCCGCGCACCGGGCCCATGCCACGACCACCGGCCTCGCGCAGCTCTTGCCGTGCTGCGCGGGCCGGCTGATGGCGGAGGAGCTGCGCGCGCTGCAGGCGGCGCTGACCACGCCGGCCCGCCCGCTGGTGGCGGTGGTGGGCGGGGCGAAGGTGTCGACCAAGCTCGACCTGCTGGGCAACCTGGTCGCCAAGGTGGACCATCTGGTGATCGGCGGCGGCATGGCCAACACCTTCCTCGTCGCCCAGGGGGTGGAGGTCGGCCGCAGCCTGGCCGAGCGCGACATGGCCGACACCGCCCGTGACATCCTCGCCAGGGCGAAAGCCGCGGGCTGCACCATCCATCTGCCTGCCGACATCGTGGTGGCGCAGGACTTCAGGGCGGGTGCGGCAGCGCAGACCCTGCCGGTCGCCGCCTGCCCGGCGGATGCGATGATCCTCGACGCGGGGCCTGCGACGGTGGCGGCGCTGTCGGCGGTCTTTGCGCAGGCCCGGACGGTAATCTGGAACGGCCCGCTGGGCGCCTTCGAGATCGCCCCCTTCGACACCGCGACCACCGCCGCCGCGCGCGAGGTGGCGCGGCTGACGAAGGCGGGCGGGCTGGTGTCCGTCGCCGGAGGCGGCGACACCGTGGCGGCGCTGAACAAGGCCGGCGCCGCGGGCGATTTCAGCTTCATCTCCACCGCCGGAGGCGCGTTCCTCGAGTGGATGGAGGGCAAGACCCTGCCCGGCGTGGCCGCACTGGGGTAACGGCGGCCGCTGCCGTCCGGCGCACCCCCGTCCCGGGCCCGCCCCGGCGCGGGGCCGGGGCGGGGATGTCGGATACACCGGCGGACGCCCGGCGGGACCTGCCGAGGCCGCGCTATCGTGCCTCCAGCACCGCCGACAGCGGCGCCAGGGCAACCGTCGCGGCACGCCCCTCGACCGCCCAGGCGAGCAGCGCCGCCACCGTCTCCGGCCGCGTCTCGCCCGCTACCACGACCGCCCCGTCCTGCGCCGCCTTGAAGGCCGCGCGGTCGAGGTAGCGGCGGATCGTGGGTTCCGCCTCGCCCGCGGCATCGAGGCGCCGGAAGATCGTCGCCGAAGGCACGCCTTCGCGCCGGGCGACCTGGTCGGCGGCGTTCAGGCCGCGGTCCCAGGACAGCACGCCGCGCCCCTGCCCCGCGATCACCGGCACCACCAGCGTCGCCAGCGCACGGTTGCCCTGGAAGCCGCCGGATTCGGGGTCGAGCACGGCCACCGCCTCGGGCAGCGCGTCGGCATGGACGGCGAAGGTGACCTCGACATCCGACGCGGTGGCGCCGTCGGGGATGGCGGTGGCCAGCATCACCACCTCCTGCCCCGCGTCGCGGTAAAGCGCCGCGGCAAGCAGGCTGTCCGGATCGGCGGGATCGAGCGCGAAGGTCACCGGGAAGGGCAGCGCCGCCAGCGCGCTGCGGTCGAGCGCGGGCTCGCCGGTGTCGATCAGCACGATGGCAAAGCGCGGCTTGTCCTGCGGGTTGTCGAAGGGCCGGGCAAAGCGGCGAAGCGGCGCTGCGTCATCGGGGGCGGCGGCCGCGGCGCTGTCGGTGATGGGGGCGGGGCGCGTGCCGGGCATCTGCGGCGCGGGGGCGGCCCCTGCGGGCGTGACCGCGGGGGCGGTCCCGGGCTCCGGGTCCGGCACCGGGTCCCGGATGGGGTCCGGCATGGGGTCCTGAATCGGGTCCGGCACGGGCGCAGCGATGCGCGGCAGGCGGTCGGTGCGCACCTGCGGGTCTTCGGCCAGCGGCGCCGCGGGGGGCAGCGAGGTCGCCGGGGCCTCGGCCACCACGACAGGAGCCTCGACGGGCGCCTCGACGGGGGCCTCGACGGGCGCCTCGACAGCTACCACGACGGGGGAGGGTTCCGCGGCGGGCGCCACGGCGGCGGGCGCGACCGGCGCGGAAGTCTCGCCCCCGATCTCGCCCCCGATCTCGCCTCCACCCTCGCCCCCGGCGGTCGCAGCCCCCGCGACGACAGCCTTCTCTTCCGCCGTCAGCGGCGGCGGCGGCGGCAGGTCGGCGGCGGCGGGGGCGGCGTCGGGGACGGCATCGGCCGCCGCCAGCG